>JBIJCX010000017.1:0-51750 GCA_044344465.1 Opitutaceae bacterium | reverse complement strand
TTCGGCGCCCTATGGTCGGCGTTGAGGGCCGGCCAGGTGTGGCGCGGCGTCATCCGGAACCGCACGAAGGATGGCCGGCTGTACTGGGTCGACGCCACGATGTTTCCCTTTCGGGATGCCGACGGCCGGCCGTGCGAGTTCATTTCGATCCAGACTGACATCACCGAGCTCGTGCACGCGCGGGAGGCGGCCGAGGCCGCGGCGAAGGCCAAGAGCCAGTTCCTCGCCATGATGAGCCACGAAATCCGCACCCCCATGAACGGCGTGATCGGTTTCGCCACCCTGCTCGCCGACACCCGCCTGGACGAACAACAGCGCGAGTTCGTGCGCACCATCGTCACCAGCGGCGACTCGCTGCTCACCATCATCAATGACATCCTCGATTTCTCCAAGTTGGAGGCCGGCAAGACCGAGCTCGAGGCGCGTCCCGTTGTCATCCGCCACGTGATCGAGGACGTGCTCGACCTCCTGACCGCCTCGGCCCGCGCCAAGGGTTTGGAGCTTGGATACTGGATGGCCCCCGGTGTCCCCGAGGGCCTGGTCGGGGATGAAACCCGGCTGCGGCAGATCCTCCTGAATCTGGCGGGCAACGCGGTCAAATTCACGGCGCAGGGTTCGGTCGAGATCTCCGTGGTGCCCGCCGACCGGCCCGAGGCCGCGCCCGGCACGGTGGCGCCGTTTCCGCTCCGCGGCGGCGCGACGGCGGGCCTGCGCCAGCTTACGTTCCATGTGCGCGACACCGGCGTCGGCATTCCGCCGGAAAAGATCGGCCGGCTCTTCCAGGCCTTCTCGCAAGTGGACTCGTCGGTCACCCGCACGCATGGCGGCACCGGCCTTGGCCTCGCGATCTGCCAGCGGCTCGTCGGCCTGATGGACGGCGAGATCGGCATCACGAGCGAGGCCGGGCGGGGCAGTGATTTTCATTTCACCGTGCCTTGTGCCGAGGCCGATGTGGCCGGCCTGGTGCATGAGCGCACGACCCTCACCGCCGCGGAGATCTCCGCCGGTCTCGCCGGCCGGCGCGTGCTGGTCATCGATGACGTTGAGTCCAACCGACGGCTGTTCGAGAAACTGCTGACGCCGCACAACGTCGGCGTGACGAGCGCGGCCAACGCGGCGCAGGCGCTCGCGGCGCTCGAGGCCCAGGGTTTCGATTGTGTGCTCGTGGACTACATGATGCCGCAAGTGGACGGAGTCGCGCTGGCCGAGATGATTCGCGAACAGGTGCGGACGCGGACGCTGCCGCTGGTCCTCGTCAGTTCGATGACGATGCCCTCGGGGGCAATCCCGGCGGGACTTTTTGCCGCCGTGGTCACCAAGCCGCTGCGCAATCTCCAATTTGTTTCGCTGCTCGCGCGGCTCCTCGCGCCCGGTCACGCCACGCCGCTGCCGGCGATGGCGGCCGCGGCACCGGCCCGGGCCCGGTTCGCGACGGAGCACCCTCGGGCGATCCTGGTGGTCGAGGACAACGCCGTGAATCTCCGCCTCATCACGGCCATGCTCAAGGCGCTCGGTTACACCCCGGCCACGGCGGGCGACGGGGCCGAGGCGCTCGCCACGCTGGGCGCGCGAAAGTTCGACCTCGTGCTGATGGACGTGCAGATGCCGGTGCTCGACGGTTTTGCCACCACGCGCCGCCTTCGCGCGGGCGATGCGGGCGAACTCAACCGCCACACGCCCGTGGTCGCGCTGACCGCCAACGCTTCAATCGAAGATCGCGATGCCTGCCTTGCCGCCGGCATGAATGAGTTTTTGAGCAAGCCGATCGAGCGCCCGCGCCTGCTCGAAGTGCTCACGACGAAACTGTAACCAGGCCGCCCGCCGGGCCTCAGTTCGCCTCGACCACACGCACGCGAGGGGTGAAATCGGGGTCCGGCGACGTCCGGGGTTTTCGCCCACTGGCCGTGGTCAGGTGGCGGATCGTCACCTGCTCGGTCAGCCGGTAGGGGAACGGCCGACCCGCCGCGCTCGCGCTCCGACCGTCCGGGTCCGTGAAGAGGTATGGCCCCTGGTAGTCCTTCGGATGATGGCTGTCGTCGATGACCAGTCCGTCGATGGTTACTTCCCGAGGCATCGAGCAGGGATAGCCGAAGTCATGCTGCCCGTCGTTGCTCGCGGCGATCAGGTAGGGCTGGACCGCCGCGCCGCAGGCGGGAATCCAGCGGCTGTTGCGAATCACCACGGTGCCCTCCCACGTGCTGCCGTAGTCGCCGCGAAAGCTTAGCAGGGACCGGCCGTTCAGCGTGGAATTCTCGACCGTCAACGTGCCCCGGCCGATGGCGTTCAGTCCCGCGTAGCCCAGCGTGCAGCCGCGGATCGTATAGGTCCCGGAGACCCCCTGGTGCGTGTCCATGCGGGACAGCGTGCAGTTCTCGAGGAGGATGTTCTTGCAGAAGTTCGTCCCGATCACCCCCCAGCGCGTGGTGTCGCAGATGTTGTCCATGCGGCAGCCAACCATCGTGAAGTTGACCACCTCGTTCGCGCTCAAGTCGTAGGTGCCCATGCTCACTGGCTTGCCGGCGGAGCCGATGGTCGTGTAGGTCTTGTGGCCCGTGAGGAAGCAGTCGCGTAGCGTGACGTTGGCGCAGCTGTTGACCGAGAGAAATCCGTTGTAGGGATGGCCGACGGCGGTCTCGCCCACGACGTGATGGGTCAGCCCGGCTACGATCGTGTTCGAACGGTTGATGGCGATATTCCGCGACCAGTAGTTATAGCCTTTGTCCTGCTGCATGCGGTTGGCGGTGGTGGTGAAGACCCCGCCCTTGACGAGCAGCGGCCGCTCGTCGATCGGGCGGGCCTCGACCCGTGTGATCGTGTCGTAATCCCAGTCGATGGACCCCTCAATGGTTCCGTCGCGCCGCAGGATGAAGCAATCGCGCGGGGGCGTGCCGTTGTTCTGGTTGAGGCCCCGTCGGATGTAGACCCGCTTGCGATTGTTCTCCACCCGCACCCAGCAGTCACGGGGCGGTTGGATGTCGAGGTGCCGCTGGTCCCGGATCAGCCGCGGGATCGGCAGCGCCATGGGCTCCAGCAGCGAGCGCACGGCGAAGAGCGACGCGCGGTGGTTCTCGACGTCCGTGTCGTCGATGACAAACCGTGACGTGCTCCAGTCGGTGTCGGTGGTGATGATGGCGGTGAGCGCCCGGCGTCCGAGGTGATAGGTGGCCTCGGGCTTGGTCTTGACCGGCAGGCCGTGGGTGTTGGCGAAGGCGTGCGCCGCGACGATGGCCGGCAGATCGTCGGCCACCCCGTCGCCGACCGCACCGAACGCCTCGTAACTGACCGGTCGTCCGAAGCGTGGGGTGCCGGCATCTATCTCTGATGTTGTCTTGTCTACTTTGCTTGCGACGACCGGTCGATCGGTCGGAACCATGGGCTTGTTCTCCGCCGCCGGGCAGACCGGGGCCACGCCCGCCGCGGACCCGAGCAGGGCGATCAGCAGCACGCCCAGAGCATGGCCTCGGGGTTTACGCCGTGGCAGGCCTCCGTGCGTGAAGACAGGTTTCCGAACCTGGCAAAGGAGAGCGCATCGTTTCATCGGCGAACCCACTCCAGCGAACCGCGCCTGATGGAGCAAGAAGCACTGACGAAGACCTTTGGCGTACGGAGCGACCGACAAAGTGAATTGCGCGAACAGTTTTTCGAACAGGTCAGATCTCGCCTGCGATGATGGAAACTCAATAGCGGATCACCTCGAGGCGTCGCCAACGTGCAAGCCCAGCACCGCAAATCGTGAAGCCAACTCCCGCGCGGCCTCACGGCCACGCTTCTCGTAGAACTCCTCCACGGTAATCACGCTGACAAAAATCTCCGCCTGGCGCATGCGTTCGAAAAACGTCCGCGCCGGCCCGATCTCGCGTCGCGTCAATTCGGCATCCAAGTCCGAGACGAAGGACGTATCAAGCAGGAGGATGTTTTTCATCACGCTGGGGTCCCCCAAACCCGCGTCCCTCCAGCGCCGGAGCATGAAACTTCAGAAATTCATCGACGGTGCGCGCCGGCTGCGCGGCGTAGAGGCGTTGGATAACCTGGGAATAGGAATCGCGTCGTCCCTTTCGTTCCCGCCGCAGTATTCTAAAGGCCTCCATATCGATACTGATGGTCTTTGTCGCCATGCATGCACCATGCATGCATGGTGCAGGACATCAAGGTGCGGCGCGGGATTAGTCACGGCTGAAGCCCTGTTCGCGGTGGCGTTTCAGCGTCGCGGCGAGGCGACGGACAACGTCGGGATGTTGGGCGGCGACATCGGTGGTTTCTCCCGGATCGTCGCGCAGGTTGATGAGGCGGGGCGTGAACTGGTCGGCCTTCGGTGCCTTGGGGCCGGGCGCCTTCTTGCCGGGAGGCGCCATCGGCACGCCTTCGATCCATTTCCACGGTCCGCTGCGGATCGCGTAGACGCCGCTGGCGCTCTGGAGGATGAGGTCGGAACGGAGCGGCGGCGCCGATGACTGGCCGAGGAAGGCGGCGAGGACGTTCGTGCTGTCGGGGGCGGTCGTGGCGCGGTCGAGTTTCATCTCGCCGACGACCGCGGCGAGCGTGGCGAAAACATCCACGACGCCGATCATCTCCGCGCTGGTGGTGCCGGCCGGCACGCGGCCCGGCCAGCGCACGAGGAACGGCACTTTGAAACCGCCCTCCCACACGTCGTGTTTGCCACCGCGCAACGCGCCGTTGATTTTCAGCCCGGCGTCCAGCGCGATCTTGCTCGCGCCAGACTTGCTGGCGGGGTTGATGACGCCGCCGTTGTCGCTCGTGAAAATGAGCAGCGTGTTTTCGAGCGCGTTTTGTTTTTCAAGGGCGGCGATGATCCGGCCGACGCTGCGATCCAGATCGTGGATGAAGTCGCCATACGGTCCCGCCTTGCTCGAGCCGGCGGTTTCGGCGGAGGGTGTGACGAGCTCGTGCACGGCGATGGGCGCGAAATACAGGAAGAACGGCGCCGGCTGGCCGGCCTGTTTTGCGAGCCAGGCGACGGCGCGCTCCGTGAGATCGCCCATGGTCCTTGGGTCGTCGCGCTCGGGCGCATCGAGGCCGAGCTTGCCGGGAGCGGGTGTGAGTGTCGCGGAACGCAGGCCGAAGACGCCGTGGTTTTCGACGAACACGCGGGTGATGTCGTTGTGATTTTGGGGTACGGCGAACTGGTAATCGAAGCCGAGTTCGAGCGGGCCGGGCTTCAGTTCCCGGGTGTAGTCCACGCGCGGCGCGGTGCCGTAGCCGAGGTGCCATTTGCCGACGAAGCCGGTGGCGTAGCCGTGTTTTTTCAACATCGAGGCGATGGTCGGCCGCGTGGTCTCGATGAGGAGCGGGTCGAGCGTGTTGGCGACGCCGCCGTGGTTGAGCGCGGTGCGCCAGCAGTAACGGCCGGTGATGAGGGCGTAGCGCGTAGGCGTGCAGACGGAGGACGGCGTGTAGGCCTCCGTGAAGCGCCGGCCCTCGCGCGCGAGGCGATCGAGATTCGGCGTGCGGATGAGCGCGGGATCGGCGCCGTAGGCCCCGAGGCTGCCGTAGCCATAATCGTCGCTGAGGATGACGACGATGTTGGGCGCGGAAACGGACGCAGCAATGACCGGATTGAATCCGGACTGGGCAAAGGCGAGGAGCAACAGGAGGAGAGGGAGGGAGTGCTTCATTTTCTCTTTTTGATCTTGGTCTGCTTGCCGGCGGGCGACGCGAAGGTGGGCTGGTTTTTCTTGGGCAGCCATTGGGCGAGTTCGGTCTTCACGGACGCGAACTGCGCTTCGCCGGCGAGGTTTTTCCATTCGAGTGGATCGGCTTCGTGGTCGTAGAGTTCCTCGTCGCCATTGGCGTAGCGGATGTAGCGCCAGCGTTCGCTACGCACGGCGTGATTGCCGAATTTGTAGGTCGTCACCGCGGGCGTGCTCCACGCCGCCGAGGGATTGGCGAGCAGAGGGCGGATGCTCACGCCGTCGAGCCGGGCGGGCGCCGGCAAACCGGCGAAATCGCAGAGCGTCGGAAAGATGTGGGTGAAGTCGACGGTGCGGGCACAAACGCCGCCCGGCCGTGTGACGCCCGGCACCACCCAGAGCAGCGGTGCGCGCGTGGATTCCTCCCAGAGGGTGAACTTATGCCAGTGCTGTTTTTCGCCGAGGTGCCAGCCGTGGTCGCTCCAGAGGACGATGATGGTGTTGTCGCGCTGCGGCGAGGCCGCGAGGGCGTCGAGGACGCGGCCAAGCTGCGCGTCAGTGAAGGTGATGCAGGCGAGATAGGCCTGCACCAGCTCGCGCCACTTGCCCGCCTTCACGATTTCGTCGTGCTCCTCGGTCGTGCCCGCCATGCGAAGGCCGTCGCGCGGGAGATCGTCGCGGTCGTGCTCGTTGACCTTGGGCAACTGGATTTTTCCCAGCGGATACATCTCGAAGTAGGCGCGCGGGACCTCGAACAGCGGATGCGGCTTGCGCAAGCCGAGGGCGAGGAACTGCGGCTGCGAGCGGCGGCCCTGCAACTGCGCGATCGTCCACGTCGCGTTTTGATAATCCGCCAGAGCGGAATCGGGCACATCGAGCGGCGTGACGACGTTGCGGCCGATGGTGAAGGCGCCGGCCGGCAGCCGGCCGTGCTGGCGCCGGTAGTTCTCCTGAAAGTCGCGGCCGATCGACTCGCCGCTCTCGACGCGAAACTCCGTCCAGTCGGACGCGCGCACGTAGCCGTCGTGGAAAATCTTCCCCGTGCCGAACACTTCGTAGCCGTTCGCTTTGAAGTGGGAGGGAATCGTCACGACCTTCGGCAGGGCTTCGCGCCAGTCGGCCGTGTTGAGGTAGACCCCGGTCGTGCCGGGCCGGAGGCCGGTGAGCGTGGCGGTGCGCGACGGATTGCAGACGGTCGAGATCGCATGGCTGCGCGTGAAGCTCACGCCCATGCGCGCGAGGCGGTCGAAGTTGGGGGTCCGGACCTGCCCCTGGCCGAGATAATTCATCCAGTCGCGCAGATCGTCGACGGCGATGAAGAGGACGTTGGGCTTCGGCGGCGGCTGGGCCGCGGACGCGTGGACGCAGCCGAACGCGAACAGGAGGCCGAGGAGGAGGGCGGGCTTTCGAATCATTTGTTGGGTGGGATGGGTGCTGGCGGTTCGTCGGTGACGGGCATTTTCGAATCGGTCATCGCGATCAGGGTCGGAAACATGTCGAGCTCGCCTCGTCGTTTCGCTGGTGACGTGCCGATCGAGTAAACGCTTATCGTTCGCTATTTCTTTTTGGCCTTGCCGGTCTTTTTTGTGCGAGCCGGAGGCGCGTCGGCTTCGAACGCCTCGGGGTCGTCGCCTTCGCCCTGATCGGCGAGGTTGGCGGGATCGAAGCGTTTGGCTTTCGGATCGGCGTTCGGATTGGGTTTGGGGAAATAGGCTCCGGCCGCTTTCAAACCCTCCATCAGTTGCTGCTCCAGTTTGCCGGATCGTTCCGGATTGGTGGCGGCAAGGTTGTTCTTCTCGCCGAGATCGCGACCGAGGTCGTAGACGAATCGTTGGTCCGGCCATTCATACCAGTGCATCAATTTGGTGTCGCCCACGATGAGCGCGGAGGCCGGCGGGGAGACTCGGTAGTGCGGATAGTGGAAGTAGAGCGGACGGTTGATTTCCTTTTCGGTTGGAGAGCCGCCGAGGAGAAGCGGTTTGAAACTCACGCCGTCGATGTTCGGTCCGAGCTTGGCGGATGCGCCGGCGAGATCGGCGAAGGTCGGCAGGAAATCGTAGCCGACGACGTTGACCGTGCTCCGCGAGGCAGCGGGCACGGCCGGTCCGCGCACAATGAGCGGGACGCGGATGCCGCATTCCCAAAGCCACCACTTCGCGCCGCGCAAGGGTGCGTAGGACTGGTTCCAATTGCGGTAGCCGTTGTCGGTCGTGAAGACGACGTAGGTGCTCTCGGCGAGCCCGAGCGCGTCGAGCTTCTGGAGCAGCTGGCCGATCGCGGTGTCGAGATCCTCGGCCATCGCGGCGCCGAGCATCGTGTTCATGCGCTCGCGTTGGTTTTCGATCTTCGCGAACAGCGGATTCTTTTGGAATTTCGCCAGGGTTTGCTTCGTGGCCTGATAACGGGCGTGGGTGGCGTAGTGGGAAACTTGGAGAAAGAAGGGGTGGCCGGCCTTCGCCTGGCGCTCGATGAAATCGACGCTGCGCCGCGTGATGCTGAACATCAGCTTGGGATCTTCGGACGTGTCGGAGCGCTGGCCTGTCGCCGCGTCGATGGGTTGGCAGGTCTTGTTGTCGGTGTCGCCATCGCTCTCGTCGTAGCCGTGCTTGGCCGGTCCGCCGCCGTAGAGGTGCCACTTGCCGAAATGAGCGGTGGCGTAGTCGGCGGATTTGAGCAGGTCGCCGATGGACGGGAACCGGAGGTTGCCCTGCGGCTCGGGTTGGAGCAGCGGTCGGGCGGCGTCCTGACCGCGGGAGAGGTATTGGACGGTGCCATTGGTTTTCTCGCCGAAACCGCCGTTGCCACTGTAGAGGTGGCGGGCGGTCATCATGCCGGTTTGGATTGAGCAGCGCGAAGGGCCGCACATGCCGGCGGCGGCGTAAGCGTTGCGGAATGTCATGCCCTGCGCGGCGAGTTTTTCCACGTTGGGCATGTGCCGAAAGGCCATCGCCGATTCGGGCAGCTCCGCGCTCATGCGCACCGGCGTGCCAAACCAAGGCATGTCGTCGACGAGGATGAAGACGATGTTGGGCCGGCGCGCGTCGACGGCCGAGGCGGTCGCGCCGGCCGCGGCGCAGAGCACGCTGCAGAGGAGGTGAAAGAGGCGTTTCACTTTTGAGTGGAAATGGGGACAGGGAGTTCGTCCGGCACGGGACGCTCGCCCCTGATGACCTGGCCGGCCAGGCCGGTGAGGCGCAGGTAGTGATCGCTCGGGAGGCCCTCGTAGGTGAGAAACTTTACGCCGTCGCCGACGGGCGGAGCGTTGGTGACTTTGAAAATCGCGGTGCCTTCGTCGACCTCGTCGAACATCGCCACATAGAGCATGTCAGCGCCGGTGCGCTTGGCCGCGGCGATTTGCGACCAGAAGAAGCGCCCTTGCAGGCGCGGGATGGCATCGAGCGGAGCGCCTTTCATGTTGTGCCAGCTAAAGCCGGGAAAGGCCACGGGGAGGAAGTCGATGTTGCGCTCCCGACACCAGACGAGGTCGGGCTGCCAGACTTCGCTGGCGTGGCGCGCGACGGCCTCGGGCGTGCGGTAGCGGCCGGGCGTCCACGGTGAGATCACATCGGCGAGTTGGACGAGTTCGAGGAGGGTGGGGTCGGGGATGCAGTCGCGGGTCTGCGTGCGCCAGAAGCTGGGCACGCCAAGCATGATCGAAAGGCCGCCGCTCTCTTTGTCATCCTTGAGAAAGGCGATGATCTTGCGCCAGTCGTCGAGCGAGGGGCGGGGCTTGTCGTCGTCTTTGAAGCCGCAGCCCCAGAGGGCGAGGAGCGGTTTGCCGTGGTGGCGGAGGTAGGCCGGGTCGCTCGTGAGACGAGTGGCGCGCAGGAGTTTCTTCCAATCGTTGATCAACACGTCGGACTGGCCGGGCCTGAGGCTGCTGAGATCATACATGAGCGCGTAGACGCGGCCGGAGCGTTGGGCGCCGGCCCGGACATTTTCGAGGACGGCGTTGTTGACCGCGAGCGAGTTGCCGCGGGAGAGCGAGCTGATGAACCGCTGCAGGAAGACGCCGTCGATGCCGTGCTCCTGCATCCACGCAAAATGGCGCAGCACCGTCGGGCGGAGATACGAGCTGAAAACCTCCGCGCGCGTGCCGTCGGCATGCCGGAGATCAGTGGGGAAGCGCTCGGCCGGCGGGAACTCGCTCAGGTCGGGCCAGAGATCGATGCGCACGTTTTCCGCCGCGGGCTTGGCGCTGCCGCGGGTCCAGTGGTTGTAGCCGCGATTCGCCCCGTCGCCCTCGGCGTTGAACCAGCCCTGGTAGCCGCACATGACCTTGCCGCTGAGGGTCGAGGAATCGACCCGCCGCGCGGCCGGGCCGACACAACTGACGATGAGCGCAGCGGTCGCCGCGACCGCGACAAGCAGAATGCGTCGGTTCATCGCGAAGCCGGCGGGTAGTCGGCGCCGGCCAGACTCTTTTCCACCGAGGCCTTCCACGCTTCGAGGGCGGCGGTCATCCTTTTCACGCGCTCGGGTTCCTGCGCGGCGAGGTCGGTGGTTTCCTTCGGGTCGGTGGCTACATTGTAGAGCTGCACGGCGGGCAGAGGGTCGCCGGCTCTCTTGCCCTTCTTGGCGCCGCGGGCGGCCACGGCGTTCGTGTGCAGCTTGTAAGGCCACTCCAGCCACGCGGCGTGTCCGGGTTGTGGGCCGGCGTGGTTCCAGAACGGGATGGCCTTCGCGCGAGTCTCGGTCTGACGGTCGAACACGGGGAGCAGGCTGATGCCGTCGAGCGGCTGGATTTGGTTCTTTGCCACCGCGCCGGTGGCGGCGAGGACGGTCGGGTAGATGTCGAGCGTCGAGCAGGGCGTCTCGCTGATGAAGGGCCGCGGGATGCGCGCGGGCCATTCCACGATGCCGGGCACGCGCAAGCCGCCCTCCCACAGCGTGCCTTTCGAGCCGCGCAGATTGCCGGTGGATTTCGGCCCCGCGTTGCCGCCGTTGTCGCTGTTGTACCAGAGCAGGGTGTTGTCGGCGACTTTCAGCTCGCGCAGCGCCGACCGCAGCCGGCCCACGCTGCGATCCACGGCGGTGATTTCGCCGTAGTAGTTTTGATCCGCCTCGGGCAGCGCGCGGTAGGCGGCCTTGTCCGCGGGCAACGCCTGATGCGGCACATGCGGCGAGCCGAACCAGACGACGGCGAGGAACGGCTTCGCGGCGCTTGCCTGGCGGCGGATGAACTTCAGCGCCTCGTCGGTGGTGACATCCGAACTGTCGCCATGGAACTTTTCGGGGACGCCGTTGCGGCCGAGCACCGGATCGAGATCGAAAAAGTTGTCGGCGGAAACCCATTCGTCGAAACCCATCTTGCCGGGCGACAGCGGATCATTGGCGAGGATGGCGCGGCCGGGGATCTCCGTGGTGTTCCGATCGCCGTTTTTCCCGTTGAGGTGCCATTTGCCGAAATGCCCGGTCGCATAGCCCGCGGATTGCAGCACGCGGGCGACGGTCAGCTCCTGCGCCCGGATCGGCGCGCCGGGATTGAATGTCCCGTAGCGGTCTGGATGCCGGCCGGTCATGATGCTGCCGCGGGTCGGCGAGCAGTTGAAATGCGCCGTGTAGAACCGGTTGAAGCGCAGCCCGCTCGCAGCGAGCGTGTCGAGGTTCGGCGTCTTGAGTTCGGGATGGCCGTTGTAGCCGGTGTCGCCCCAGCCCTGATCGTCGGCCATGACGAGCACGATGTTCGGACGCGGCGACGTGTCAGCGGCGAGACCCGAGGCAGCGGCGGCAAGCAGGAGGAGGAGGTGTTTCTTCATGAGTTGAAACTTTTCGGCAGAGGTGGATTCCCGGCTGATGGAATGACGCGGGCGATGAGCGGGCGTTTCTTGATCATTTCGAGGCGTGGCGCCTTCATGCGGCGTAACCGAGGTCGTCGGCGACGATGACCACGAGGTTGGGTGAACGGGGCGCGGTGGCGGCGTGTGTCGTGACGACGACGGCGCCAACGACCAGCATTGAGAGGCGGGTGCGGAGCGGATGTTGGCTACGGAAAAATACACTCATGGGAGGCGGAGGAAGACGCTTTGGGTCAGCACGGAGGTACGGCCGCGAGTTGGCGGCAGCGCTATGCCGGCACTGGGACTATCGGCAGGTGAATCAGGTCGGCAGTCACATCATTTTGCAGACCGATACGCCCGAGCACCATCGCCTCTCGGTGCCGGATCGCAAACCGCTGCGCATTGGCACGCTCAATGGCATCCTCCGCGCGGTGGCGGCCGCCAAGCAGACAACGCGCGAAGCGATTCTGGCTAAGTGCTGATTCGCGGTATCGGCCCGACTCTGGGCGCCTTCGCCGTCACCGGGGACCCGGCAATGGGGGCCGAAACTGGCAATGTCACCGTCAAGTCGGCGGAGTTGTTAGGTGCTTCGCCCTGACCCAATCGGCCAGTCGATCCCCCTGGAAATCCGGCTTCCTTTCAGTGGGAAGAATTTCGGGCTAGAGGCCGGCGCCGGTGTCGTCGAATGCGGCCCCATCGTCCGCCCGAGCTATCACGCCGACGAACAGCCGCAAAAAAATACCGGCCCCGAACACCGCAACACGGCGACCGCTTTGGCTATCTGCAGCACTCGTTCTGGTTCGTGCCCAACGTCGCGGCCTGTCATGCGCTGGCGAACCTGCTCGCCGAGATGCACAACGTTTTCTGGCACGACTACGTTGTGATCTTTGCTGCTGGCGCCTCGGCGGGCATCGGTCTGGAAGCGCTGCCGCCCGTGCGCAAGGCCATCGGCAGCGGATTCGACACCAAGACCATCACGCTCTCCTGTGGAAAGCTCACCACCGGCGTCACCGTATCGCAGTGGTCGTCGATCCTTATGCTGCGCAATCTGAAGCCGCCGGAAACCTACTTCGAGGCCGCGTTTCGCGTGCAATCATCGTGGTCGATCAAGAACCCCAATGGCGATGACCCGAACGAGGAGGAAGTCCTGAAGCCAATCTGTTTCGTGTTCGACTTCGCGCCCACGCGTGCGCTGCGGCAGCTCTCCGAATATGGGATCGGGCTTTCGCCCGGTGAGTCGAATCCCGAGATCGCCGTCAAGAACCTCGTGTCGTTCCTGCCTGTGCTGGCCTACGACGGCGCGAACATGACACAGATTGACGCTGGCGGCATCCTCGACATCGCGATGGCCGGCACCTCGGCCACGCTGCTCGCGCGCAAGTGGGAAAGCGCGCTGCTCGTGAACGTGGATAACGACACCTTGCGCCGCATCCTCGACAACCCCGAGGCGATGGCCGCCATGGAGCGCATCGAGGGCTGGCGCTCGCTCGGTGACAACATCATTGAAACCATTATCAACCAGAGCGAGAAGGTAAGAGAGCGCAAAAACAAGGCGAAGGACCGGGGCTTGTCGGCGAAGGAGAAGAAGGAGCTCACCGACGAGGAGAAGGAGTTCGAGTCCAAGCGAAAGCTCGTGCAGGAGATCCGGCGGATGAGGTTCGCGCCGCCGAGCATGTTGTTGGCATTCGGGGCGGCGTTGACGTCCTGCGTGTTGGCCTGGGATCCGACCGAGTAATCGACGAGCGTCTCGATGTCGTTGAGCCCAATGTCCTCCAGAAACTCCTTGGTGAAGACGGACACCGACGCGGGCGTGTCGCGGAGGCTGGTGTTGAGCCGGCTGCCGGCGAGGGTGTTTTCGGCGCGGTAGCCCTTGTCGGCGGCGGCGTTGACGGTGAAGGGGCTGAGTTCGACGACCTCTTCGCTCGCGGTTGGCGCGGTCGGCGGAGGCGCAGGCGCGGTTTGGCCGAAGACGGCGGTGGCCGCGAACAGGGCGGGGAGGAAGCGTGACAGGATGAGCGAGGTTTGAGGTCTCATTTTGGACGCGAGAGACCGTGGACGGCGCTCAGCGCGCCGCATCGTAGAGCGAGAGGATTTCGGCCGCGTTGAGGGCACGATGAAAAATGGCGAGTTCGTCGAGGACGCCGTCCCAGAAGCCGGGAGTGTTGCGCTCGGGGTGTGCGCCACTCGCGTCGAGTTTGACGCCGAGGCCCAGGGCGGCGGGTGTCGCCGGCGTAAGGCCGGCGCACGGCGTCGCGGCGACTTCGCGCCCGGCGGCATCGTGCACATGCACCTCGAGGCTCTCCTGCATCACGTCATCGGCGTCCGCGCCTTGCGGCACCAGCGAATAGATCAACCCCGCGATGCGCTTCTGATTTTGCAGGAGCAGGCGGGTGAACGTCTCGCCGTCGCGCGGTTGGGCGGAGTTGGGCATGGTCGAAGATCGGTCGCAAGGGTCCTGGCTGCACAAGGTAATGCCGTGGCCCGCGGAAAATTGGACAAAAAACGATGCCGATCCTGTCGTGGCTAACCCGGATATTTTATGGAGACGCGGCGCCCTCGCCGCGTTGTGCTCGAACACCGCGGCGGGGGCGCCGCGGCTCCAATATGCAGAGTGTGCGAGAGGTTCATCGAGACTGTGAAATATCTGCGCTAAGCCGTGCCTATGCAGTTGAGAGCTGAGTGGTAGGCCAGGGTGTCATGCCACGAATCTCGATCGAATCGAACGTGGCACCGCACAGAAATCGCAGCCGCGCCCAGGGCCCGCACCGCCGTGACCGCATCTTTGCGTATTCCGTGTTTTCCCGGATGCCGTTAGACTCCGCCCGCCTCCAAACTCACCCGTATGATCACATTCCTCCCCTCCCGCCTCGCCGCGTGCCTTGCCGCCCTCGGCCTCGCCGCTCTCTCCGCCACCACCGCCGTGGCCCAGACCCCCACCTTCACGATCGTCAACACCGGCCTCGACGCCACCTTCGGCAACGCCGGCAAGGGCATCTTCGATCCGCAGGTTCTCGGCCTCACCGGGGTCGCGTTTGGCGCCGGCCTGTTCGTCGCCATCGGCAACTCCGCCCGCGAGGACGCAATCCGCTGGGCCACCAGCCCCGACGGCACGACGTGGACGCCCCGCACTCAAATCCTCGCCGGAGGCATGCGGACCTTCACCAACTCGAAGGTCCATTTCCTAAACGGCAAATTCATGTTTTTCGCCGCGCACTCGACCACGAGCGCCGCCTCGTCGTGGTGCTACACCAGCGCCGACGGGCTCTCATGGACCGCGAACAAAGTCGCCGACGCCCGCATCGCCTTCGAGGAATTCGATGCCAGCCCGACCCTCACCGTCGTCGCCGGCACCAACGGCGGTCAGATGGCCTCCAGCGATCTCGTCACGTGGACCAACCGCCCCGTCATCCCCAACGGCGCCGGTTACGACCACAACGACCTCGCCTATGGTAACGGGCGGTTTTTCTCCAGCATCAACGGCTTCGGCGGCACCACCTACTCCAGCACCGACGCCGCCGTCTGGACCAGCATCGCCGGCGGCACGGTTGCCGGCGGCAGCCGGGTCGAGACCGGCAACGGTCTCGTCCTCATCAGCGGTGCCGCCAGCCGCTATCGCAGCACCGATGGCACGACGTTCACCGCCTACACACCCAGGACCAGTGCCGCCACGATTTTTCTCTCGGGCAACGATGGCCGGTTCACCAACGGTCGCTTCATCACCACCGCGACCGATTTCGCCAACGCGCGCTCGCTCTATGTCTGGTCCACCGACGGCTTGAGTTGGAGCCCCCTCGCCAACGCCGCCACCGCCCCGACATCCCTTCCCGGGACCAGCCGCAGCTACGGCTACGCCGATATCGCCTTCGGCAACGGCAAGTACGTCCTCGTCGGCGTCGACGTCACCTTCGCCGCCGCGTCGACCACCTACCTGCCGCTGGTCACCGTGCTCGACGCTTCCTTGGTGCCCGCTGCTCCGACTCCTCCGGTAATCACCGCGCAACCGGCCACCACCGGCGCCGTGCTCGGCCGCAGCGCCACTCTCTCCGTTGCCGCCACCGGCACCGGCAACACGTATCAATGGCGCAAGGACGGCGCCACTCTGGCTGGAGCCACCGCGGCCAGCTACACCATTGCCACCGTCACCGCCGCCAGCGCCGGCAGCTACACCGTGGTCATCACCAACGCCAGCGGATCCACGACCAGCACCGCCGCGGCCCTCACCCTCGTCAGTGCCGCCGACGTCAGCCGCGTCAGCAACCTCTCCGTCCGCACCACGCTCGAAGCCAACCAAATCCTCACCGTCGGATTCACCATGTCAGGCGGCGCAAAAAATGTGCTCGTGCGTGCCGCCGGCCCCGGCCTCGGCGCCCTCGGCGTGAGCGACACCATGGTCGATCCCAAGCTCGCCCTGTTCAATGGCTCCACCCAGATCAACGCCAACGACAACTGGGCCGGCAACGCCGCCGTAGCCGCTGCCGGCAGTGCCGTCGGCGCGTTTCCCTTCGCCTCCACCACCAGCCTCGACGCCGCCCTCGTCGCCACTGTTGACAGCGGTCGCACCGTCCAGGTCTCCGGCCCCGCGGCGGGAAATCTGATCGTCGAAGTCTACGACGCCGGCACCGGCAACTCGCCCCGACTCACCAACCTCTCCGCGCTCAACCATGTCGGCACTGGCGCCGATGTCCTCATCGCCGGCTTTACCATCGCCGGTTTGACCACCAAAAACATCCTCATCCGCGCCGTCGGCCCCACCCTTGGCCGCGCGCCCTTTAATATCGGCGGCACCCTCGCCGACCCCAAATTGGAAATCTACAACTCCAATCAGGCGAAGATTGGCGAGAACGACACCTACGCCGCGAACCTTGCCCCGACCTTCGCCTCCGTCGGCGCGTTCGCGCTTGCCGCCGGCAGCAAAGACGCCGCCGTCATCGTGAGTCTCCCTCCGGGCGGCTACACGGTCCAAGTCTCCGGCGCCGACGGCGGCACCGGCATCGCCATCATCGAACTCTACGAACTTCCTTGATCCCCGGGCCATCCCGCGGGAACAAATTTAGGTGCGACACCACCATCCGCGAAATTGACCGCGAGCTCTAACCTGGGCCTCCTCGCGTGATGCCGACCCCTCCGTGGTTTGATCGTGTCCGATCCCTGGCGGGCTGCGCCCTCGCACCTCTCCTTGCCGCCACCGGGGCCGCCGCGCAGTCAGCCGTCAACGAACTCGGCCGGCCCTTCGTCGAAAACTTCACCGCCCGCGACTACGCGGGCCAGCCCGGACTCTTCTCCGGCACTCAGGGCCCCGATCGCCTGATGTATTTCGTCAACTTCGGCGCCGTCGTCATCTACGACGGGCGCACCTGGGAAAACATCCCGGTCTCCGATCGCCCGCTGATGCGCGTCACCCCGGCGCCCGACGGCTCGATCTACGTCGCGCCCATCGACGATTTTGGCCGCCTGAGAAAAGACCCCGGCGGCCGCTGGAGCTACGAGTCTTTTCTCCCGCGGCTGCCCGCCGGAATCAAACCGCTCGGCCTCGTCCGGACAATCGTGCTCGACGGCGCGGACGTCCTGTTCAGCACCAACCGGCAACTCGTGCGACTGCGCGACGGGGATCCCGCCCAGGCACGCGTTTGGCAACCCACCCCCCCCGCCGACCTCGCGATGCCCGCCACCTCACCGCAAAAATCGATCCCCACCTTCGTCTTCATTCACCGTCGTCTCTTTGTCTTTCAATCCGGCCTCGGGCTCCAACTCTACCGCGGCGGCGAACTTGAGCCGTTCCTCCCTGATTGCGCGGCCTTGCGCGATCCGCGGATCGTCGGAGTGCTCGGCGGCCCCAACGAAGGCATCCGGCTTTTGCACGCCGCGGGCGAAGTCATCGATGTCAGTCCGGCCGGAGTCGCCACCCCTTGGCCGCACCAAGCCACCGCGTTGCTGTCCGGCGACTACGTGCGCAACGGCAGCCCCCTCGCGAGCGGCGGCCTGCTCATCGCCTCCGGCAGCAAGGGCGCCTTCGTCCTCGGCCCGCGCGGCGAATTGCGTCATCACCTGCACGAAGGCAACGGCCTCGAAAGCAACGTGCTGCTGGGCACGGCCGCCGACCATGACGGCGGCATCTGGCTCCAACACATGAGTGGCACCAGCCGCATCGATCTGGATCCGCAGGTCACGGTTTTCGATCGCACCAACGGTCTCGGGCGCACCGGGCTCGTTTCAATCATCCGCCACCACGATCGGCTGTATGCCACCTCGGAAGAAGGTCTCTTTCGGCTCGTCGCCGCCGACTTGGCGAAAGGCCGTGGCGCCGCCTGGGACCACCTGCCGTCGTTGCCCAGCTACGCGCGCCTTTTCGTCGAACATGGGGGTGAGTTCTTATTCGGCACCGCGTCGGCCCTCGGCCGCTGGTCCGACGACAAGTTCACTGAACTCGGCAAATTACCCGGCCAGGCGGTGAGCGCCGTGGCGGCGTCGGGCACGCGGCTCCTCGTCGGTTTTGACCACGGCATCCGGGTGTTTGCCCGTTCGCCGACGGGCTACCGCCACGAGTTTGATGTGCCGGGGATCGACACGGTCGTGCTCTCGATGGTCGCGGCCGGCCCGGGGGATTTCTGGGTCGGCACCCTCACGCGCGGGCTCCTGCGGCTCGCCCTGCCCGACGCCGTAAACTCCGCCGCCGGGGCACGCGTGCGTCCCTACGGTCCGGCGGAAGGCATGATGAACGGCCACAAACTCGTCCAGATTGCGCCGCTCGCCGATGGCCCGCTCTTCTATTCCCCCGCCGGTCTCTTTGCCTACGACGCCAGCACCGATCGCTTCAAAGCCGACTCGCGACTGTCGATCGACGGCCGGCCCGTCGCCGCCATCGACAGCGTCACCACCGCCAAAGATGGACGCATCTTTGCGCAGGTCGCCCTGACGGTCGCGACCAACGCGGAAAAGCGCCTCGGCTGGTTTGCGCGCGCGCCCGGCCCCGGCTGGCGATGGCACGCCCTGCCGAACCGCTATGGATCGCGCCTCGGTCCGGTGGGCGCCACCGGACTATATTTCGAAAACCGCGGCGGCGAAGATGTGCTCTGGGCGTTTGGCGGCGACGCGACGCTCCGCATCGCGCTCGACGAAAAACCCACCCCGGGCACCACTCCGGGCGCAGTCATCCGTTCGGCCGAGCGCGGGGGCAACCCAATTCTCAACCCCGCGTCGCCGCTACCGTTCTCGACGCTTCCGCTGCGGATTTCATTTTCGAGCCCGGCGTTCCGGGAAAAAACCGGCCTCCGTTTTCAGACCCGGTTGGTTGGCTACGACGCAAATTGGTCGCCGCCCGGCCCGAGCCCCGCCGTCGAATTCACGAATCTTCCGGGCGGCCGCTACGAATTTCAGGTTCGTGCCATCGACAGCGAGCATCGCACCGGCCCGGCCGCGACCCTGCCTTTTGCGATTTCGCCTCCGTGGCATCTCACGACGGTGGCCTACGCCGCGTACGCCCTCGTCCTCGCCGGCCTCGTCACCGCGCTCGTCCGCTGGCGCGTTGCCGCCGCCAGCCGTGAACGCGTCCGTCTCGAGCGCCTCGTCGCCGAACGCACCGCCGAACTCGCCGTCGCCAAGAACGAGGCCGAGACCGCGAACCGCGCCAAGAGCACCTTCCTCGCCAACATGAGCCACGAGCTCCGCACGCCGCTCAACGGCGTCATCGGCTATGCCCAGGTCCTCATGAAAGACCGCGACCTCTCGGCCAAAAACCGCGAACGCGTCGGCATCGTCCAGACCAGCGGTGAACACCTCCTGCGCATGATCAACGAGGTGCTCGATTTTTCCAAAATCGAGGCCGGGTGCATGGAGCTGCGCCCCGCCCCGTTTCATCTCCCACAACTTCTCCGGGACATCGCCGCCGGCCTCAGCCAGCGCGCCGAACTCAAGGAACTCGCCTTCGCCTTCGACGCGGCCGCCGACCTCCCTGAACTCGTCGTCGGCGACGCCCTGAAGCTGCGCCAGGTCCTCGACAACCTCCTGGGCAACGCGATCAAGTTCACGGCCGCCGGCACCATCACGCTCCGCATCGCGGAGGATTCGCGTTCGGAGTTGGGCGCTTCGGGTGCCCAGCCACCTCGATCCGAGAATCAACACCCGAAACCGCGCGGCGAAGTCTTCACCTTCACCGTGCAGGACACCGGGGTCGGCATCGCTTCGGCCGACCTCGCGACGCTCTTTCAACCCTTTCACCAAGTCACCGACGGGCGCCCGCCCGAGCCCGGCACCGGCCTCGGTCTCGCCATCAGCCACCGTTTCGTCGCGCTCATGGGCGGCCAGCTCGAAGTCTCCAGCCAGCGCGGCATCGGCACCCGTTTCTCCTTCACGCTGCGCCTGCCCGTGCTGGCCGTCACCGCCGACGCCCCGTCGGCCGCCCTCCGCACGATCACCGGCTACGTGGGCCCGCGCCGCCGCCTCATGCTGGTCGATGATGTTGCCATCAACCGCCACGTCCTGCGCGAACTCCTCGAACCCCTGGGCTTCACGATCGTCGAAGCCGCCAGTGGCACCCAGGCCCTCGCCCTCGCCGCCGCCCAGCTACCGGACCTCATGTTTGTCGATCTGCGCATGCCGGGCATGGACGGGCTCGAACTCACCCAACGCCTCCGCGCTCTCCCTGCCGGCCCACGCGTCAAGGTCATCGCGATGTCCGCCTCCGTGCTCTCCTTCAACCGCGACGATGCCTTCGCCGCCGGTTGCGACGATTTTCTGCCCAAACCATTTCGCGAGGAAGATCTGCTGGCCCGCCTCAGTCTCGCCCTCCGGCTTGATTGGCAAACAACCGCCGCGGCCGCCGAACCCCTCCCGTCCCGCCCGCCGTCGGGCCCGCCGTCCGCCGACTCCGCGCCGCGCCTGCCGACCGCGTGGTTGCAGGAACTCCTCGTGCTCGCGCGGCGCGGAGAAGTCGTCGCGCTCCGGCGACGTCTCGCCGAGGCGCGCGCGACCGCCGGCTCGGCCGAACCGTTGATTGACGCGCTTGACCTGCTCGCCAAGTCGTACCGCATGGAGCGAATCCGCGAGCGACTCGAAAACGCACTCTCCCTCCCGCCCCCATGAGCCCCGCCGTCACCAGTCGCATTCTTGTCGTTGACGACACTCCGGCCAACCTCTCCCTGCTCCTCGACGCCCTCACCGAGGCCGGCTACGAAATCCTTGTCGCCGAAAGCGGCCGCAGCGCGCTCTCCCTGCTCGAACACACGACGCCCGACCTCGTCCTCCTCGATTTCATCATGCCCGGGATGGACGGCCTTGCGACCTGCCGGCAGCTGAAAACGCGCCCCGAGTGCCGCGATCTACCCGTGCTCTTCATGACCGCCGTGGACGAGCCCGGGCAGAAACTCCGCGCCTTCGAGGCCGGCGCGCTCGATTACATCACCAAACCCGTTTACCCGCCCGAGGTTCTCGCGCGTGTCAGTGCGCATCTCCAGATTCGCAGCCTCCAAAAATCCGCCGAGGACGAACTCGCCATGCGGCTCGAAGCCGAGGAGCAGTTGAGCGCCTCCCTGGACGGCGCCGTCGTCGTCGCCGATCCCGCCGGCCGCATCCTGTTCTGCACCCGACTCGCGACCGCGCTGCTCTATCGCCACTTTCCCGCCTTTGCCCCCGGCCAACTCCCCGCCGTCCTCCTCGCGTCCACCGGTTCTGCCGAACTCGCCACTTCCGCCGGCCAGCTCAGCGTCCGCCGCTTCGTCGAGCCGGGTCGCGATGATTTCGTCATTCTCCACCTGGAGGAAAAAATCGCGGTCACCCCCGCTGCCCTGCGCCGCCTCGGAGTCACGGCCCGGGAGGCCGAGGTCCTTTTCTGGATCGCGCAGGGCAAAAGCAATCCCGACATCGCCACCATCCTTTGCCTCGGCGTTCGCACGGTTCACAAACACGTCGAACACATCTTCGAAAAACTCGGCTGCGAAACCCGCGCCGCCGCCGCCCTCATTGCCACGGAAATCCTCCGGGCGAAATAACGCCAGCCCTCCGCCACCCATTTCCATTCTACCGGGTTCTTTCCTTCTCCTTCATTTTCGCCATCGCCGATAATGCTACCAAAAAGCAGGCTGATTTTCGGATTAGGACCTTGATCAAATTGCTTCGCATACACGGCGAAAGTCTCCAGACGGAAGGCGCGCCATTCCGGGGAGTTCTTGGGCAAGTCGTATTTGGCGTTAAGCGCCTTGCCTTTGTAGGGGGTCTCATCACCGGTGCAGCCCGTCTTGACTTGGATGAAGGCAATGCGCTCCTGTTTTTCCTTGGGGTACGTTCGTCAACCGACGGACACCTGCAAGGGACAGATGTAAGGCGATATGGGCGCCGAAGACTGGCTTTTCGAGATAGACGAGACGAGCGGCCCCCAACTGTGGTCCCGTCTTGAATCAATCCATCGTGATCCCGCGAAGGCTAAAGCTAAAGCAAAAGCTATTATGGCATTCGTCCAAGCGAGGCAGAAGCGAATGGTCGACGCCCTTCGCGAAGCGGTAACCCGCCTTTTGGGGGAACGTATTGGCTTTCTTGGAAGACACTGCGGCGTAAGCTGGCTCGCCTTGCGGCGACGGGTCGGGCGACCGATTTCGGCCGCGCGTTGGCCGAACGGCGCATTGCCCACAGCGCGGCCAGGCGCTGGGCTTCCTCTACGTGTCCGTCAGGAAAAATCCGCCCCCAAAACGGGTTAATTCCTGACTATTGGGCACAAAAAAATTCCGTCGCTTTCAGTCTTAATACACTGAATAATAACGAATAACGACGGAATCTTAACTGGTGGAGGTGGCGGGAGTTGAACCCGCGTGCCCCTGACCTTCGCGCACCGCGTCTACCTAGTATAGTGTGACTTTAATCTCGCCGGTGTTACGCGATCACGCGCGCTTAAGCACCAGCCAGTCCCCGGATGAAGATACAGCGCGCCGTCCGCGGACGGCTCCGCGCGCTATGCCTGCTGTCGACGTCAGTTCCAACTAGCAGGTGTCGTTGGACCAACGTGACCGCACTTAGGCGGCCAGGGGCATTTCTTCAGTGTTGCCGTTTGTTTGTTTCGCAGGGGTTTTAACGAGAGACCCACGACTCTCGACAGGCAGCGGCGCACTCCAACCAAGGGTAGAATCCAGAACACCCCCAGGAAAAAGACAAAGGGACCAAGGGACCGGGAATCAGTGAATGGTGATCCGTGGTCGGACGAAAAGGGGGAAGCGGGTGGACGTGCAAGCCAATCAAAGAACAGGAGCGGCAACATGGCCCGCCCAGCGGCGATTGCAAGCTCGTGACCAAATGCCGGCATTGCCTCATCACGCGGAGGAACGTAGCAACAGGCATGAACCTCCGCGCGCTCGGTTTGGTCTTGCTTATCCTCGCCCGCACCACGCTTCGCCTCGCCGCCGCCGAAACCCCCACCGCCGTCGCGACCTACGAGTGCATCGGCGTTTACTGGCCGACCCCGGCTGCGCCCGCTGGCAGCATGCAGTTCCGGCCCGAAGGGACCGACGCTTGGCGCCCGGCGCTCGACCTCGTCTACGACGCGCGTGATCAGGAATATCGCGGCAGCATCCTGGGGCTGCAACCGGACACCCCCTACGAAATCCGGCTGCGCGCCGCGGACCGCGAAAGCGTCCTGAAGGCCCGCACGCGCAGCGATCGCTTCCCCATCGGCGAAACCACCACGCTGCCCGCCGGCGACAGCACGAAGGATTTCGTCATCACGACCTCCGGCACCGCCCAGGGTTACCATCTCGTCACGACTCCGCCGGGGGCGCGCACCACGCTCGACGCGATGAACCACGCCCCGGCGAATATCGTCATCGCGGCCGACTTCGTGATCGTGCGCGGACTCGAACTGCGGAACGCGGCGCAACATGGGATTCTGATCAAGGCCGGCCGCCACGATGTCGTCGTCGAGGATTGCCGCATCACCGGCTGGGGGCAGATGGGCGGCCCCATTTCCTTCGGCAACATCACGGGCAACACCGACAGCGCGATCTACGCCGAAAAGGGCGCGGGCCGGCTCACGATCCAGCGCAACCGCCTCGAGCATCCGCGCGGCGCCTCAAACGACTGGGAAACCGGGCATCCGTCGGGGCCCCAGGGCATCAGCCTGGTCAACAGCAGCGGCCGAAACGTGATCCGCTACAACGACATCTGGTCAACCGAGGATCACGGGTTCAACGACGGCATCGGCGGCGGCAGCAATTACTCCCGCGAGGGCAGCCCGCATCGCGACTCCGACATTCATGGCAACCTGATCCGCAATTGCTGGGACGACGCGATCGAGAGCGAGGGCGGAAACATGAACGTGCGGATTTGGGGCAACTACCTGCATCTTTTCTACAACGGCATCGCCACCGCCGCGACCACGCGCGGTCCGCTCTACGTCTGGCGCAACGTCTGGGCCGAGAGCCGCCGCACGCATCGCGATCCGATCGGGGGCAGCGCGATCAAGACCGGCGAGCGCGGCGAGTTTGGCGGCGGGCGAAAATTCATTTTTCACAACACCGCGCTCCAGCCGCGCGGCATCCACAGTGCGTTCACTTCGCACGTGAACCCGAACTGCGTCACCCGAAACAACATCTTCGACTGCCGCGGCCCGCTGGCCACGAAACAGGAGAAGGAGCCCGCGAGCGACTACGACTACGATTTCTTCAGCGGAGGCGAGCGCGGCACGGCCAGGGAGTCGCACGGCGTGCGCGGACCCGTGGCGTTCCTGCCGTCCACCCGGCTCGAGTTCTATCCGGCCGCGCGCGTGACGGCAGTGCGTTATGGCGTGTTTCCGACCGACATGGGCGGCGGCAAGACCCGAAACATCACCGATCCGGTCGTGACGCTGCCCAACAAGGTCATCGATGCGGGCGAGGTGCTGCCGAACATCAACGATGACTTTGCCGGCCAGGGACCGGACCTCGGGGCCTTCGAGGTCGGACGGCCGCCGATCGAGTTTGGCCGGCGTGCGTATCTCAAGTGGAACGAAGGTTGGGCGCCATGGGAAACGGTGCGGTGAGCGGGTGTACAGCGGGACGGCCTGGATCCGAGGTAGGGCAGGTCTGTGACCTGCCCATTCGCGCGATGGTTGTTCGCTGGGCAGGTCAAAGACCTGCCCTACGGCAAGCCTTCACGACAGACAAAACGCATGACCAACGGGAGATTCCGAATCAGGCCGCGCGCATCCCCAGATCCGACGCGCGCAATTCGCACTCGACTGGATCGCGGAGGGTGGCATTGCTGCCGGCGCATGCACCCCATCCTCCGCCTCTGTCTGATCCTTGCTTTCACGGCCGCGCACCACGCACTTGCGGCGCCGGCCGCGGACACCCGTGCCATCGAAGCCGAGATTTCGCAGCTCGATGCGACGCGCGTCGCAGCCTTGTTGAAGGGCGACTTGCCGGCGCTCGAACGCCTCTATTCCGACGACCTGGTCTATATTCACGCGGCCGGACGCGTTGACTCGAAGAAGCAGTACCTCGCGATGCTGGCCGCCGGTAATCTGACCTATGCCTCGCTGCGCTACGATCCGCCGGCGCGCGTCGTCGTGGCGGGTCGCGACACGGCGGTCGTAACCGGCCGCGCGACCATCGAAGCCAAAAGCAAGTCGGGCCAGATCACCAAGCGCGTGCTCACCACGACGACGGTTTATGTGAGAACACCAGGCGGCTGGCAGGTGGTTTCGTATCAGGGGACACCGATTCAGCCGTAAGGGTATCCCAAACCGCTTGCAGTGCTCGATAGCACAGCCATGCGGGGAAATGCGCGGCGGAAATACGGGGTCAGGCCGTTACATGTTGATTTTTCGGCGTCCGATTCGGGATTAACAAGTAACGGCCTGACCCCGTTCGACCGCGCCCAAAGGGTGTAGGGCTGGCGCTTGTCGCCACGCCGCATTCTTCAGTCGAAAAACGGCGCGTCGGCGAGCGACGGCCCTACACTCTATTGCATCGTTACGGCTAAGTCCGGCAGGCTGCTACGTCGTCACGCCCAGCAGTCCGCGCGTGAGCTGAAAATCGACAAAACCCTGCGCGGTCGCCGCGGGCGTGTGCTCGTGTTGCGCGACAGCCGCGAGCATCTGCACCAGCGCGGCCTCATCCGCGTCGGCTTCGCCGGTGAGAAAAAGATCGATGTCGTCCGCGGCCAACCGGCCGCGCTGGTCCGGCTCGGCAGCCTGGATCACGGGCAACAGCGGATGGCCCTGCCGCGCGTGGCCGGCCACCACCGTGAGCGCGAGATGCGCACCGCAGCCGCCCAGCCCCGTGAGGTTCTCGACCCAGTGATCGGTTTCACTCGCGATGAGGTGCAATCCCGGACGCGACGGCGGCTGTCCGTAGCGAATCGTGGCGCGCGGGGGCGTCGGGCCCAGCACGGCGACCCGGAAGGCATCGTTGGCCAGCAACGGATCGCTTTCGGGCAACAGGATCGTGCCGCCGGCGTCCACGATGGCGCGCGTGATATTGGCCAGCACGCCGGCGGTCACCGCGCCGACCGGGGCCGCGGTCATCACGCCCAACGCCAGGGCGCCGAGATCGGCTGTGACCGTCGTGGCGGGCGGCAGCGCGGCGAGTCTCTCCGCGAACCACGTCTCGATGTGGCTGATCGCCTTTTCGATCCCGCCATCGAGCTGCACGCTGGCCCACCCAAAGCGCGAGAGCGGCACGCCATCGCGCTCGAGCTGGTGACGCATGACGTCGTTGGGGACTTTTTCGCAGCCGTGCTCGAGCAAGAGTGCGGCGGCGACATTGGGATGGGTGATGTAGCCGCGATAAGTCCGGTGCAGAAGTTGGTACATCGAGTCGCCGCTGAACCCGCAGCCCTCCGTGTGCGTGAGCGCGACGAAGCGCGAGATCCCGGACGCGGCGGCGAGCGGCTTGGCGTTCAGGCGCTCCGCCGCAAGGCGGGCGATTTGCGCCGCGCAGAGGCTCGTCGGCATGACGAGGCCAACGCGCTCGGTCGCACAGCCGGTGTCGGTGCGAAAAACCGAAATCGGAGGGGCGCCGCTCGACGGCGCCCGCGGGCGTCGGCTGGCGACGCCCCGACAAGGCAGGGGCGCGCCATCGGGCGCCGAGCGCGTGTTCAATTCGGCGAGCCGGGAGGTGTCGGTTTGCCGCCAGTTGCGCCAGAGGGAAACCTGCGAATGCCCGGCCCGCTCGCCCTGGGAACGGCGGCCGGAGGCGGTGGCGATCACGAGCTCGAACGACTCCGCGGTCAGCGCCTCCATCGGTTCGCCGTCGAGATAGCGGCCGGCGTTGATGTCCATTTCGTGAATCAGCAGCTGATGGCGGCGGGTGGTCGTCGTGATCTTGAGCGTCGGCACGAACGGGAAATTTGTGACCGAGCCGTTGCCGGTGACGAAGATCACGAGGTTGCAGCCGGCGCCGACCTGGCCGGCGATGCCCTCGAGGTCGTTGCCGGGTCCGTTCATGAAATTGAAGCCGGGCGTGTCGAGCGGCTCGGCGTAGTCGATCACGGCCTCGATGCGCGTGCGCGGGTCTTTCTTGTGCACCGCGCCGAGCGATTTCAGGGCGATGTTGTACAGTCCGCGGAACTTGTTGCCGCCCGACGGATTGCTTTCGACCGTGACGCCGTGCCAGCTCAGCCGCTCGCGGAAGCCGTCGATCAGGCCGAGGAACTTGCGCGCGGTCGCGAGGTCGCGGACGTTTTTCAGGAGATACGATTCGGCCCCGACGGCTTCGTCGGTTTCGGTCAGCAAGCCGGTGCCGCCGTGGCGGATCACCTCGTGCACGATCGCGCCGGCGAGTGGATTGCCGGAGACGCCGGAGAACGCATCCGAGCCGCCGCACTGCAGCGCCACGCGCAACCCGCTCAGGGGCTCATCCGTGCGGCGCAGCGCGGCGACCCGCGGCAGCCAGGCGCGCACGATGCGCTCGCCCTCGGCGAGGCCGGCGGCAAGTCCGGAGCGCAGGGTCAGGAAGGCATGCGGCACATCGCCGAGCGGATAACCCCGGGCGTGCATGAACCCGCAGAGGCGGGCATTCGTGATCGGTTCGACGCCGTAGTCGACCGCGAGCACGGCGCCGACATTGGGATGCACGATGAAGCCCGCGAGCGCGCGGTGGATTTCGGCGCTGTTGTTCGGCTCGCCCGGTCCGCCGCCCTCGGTGTGGGCAATGGCGACGATGCCATCGAGACCGGGGTGCACGCGCGCGAGCGGTTGCAGGCGGGCGGTGAGCTGGCGGACGAAACTCGCGGTTTGTGAACTCGTGCCGAGGATCACGATGGTGTTGCGCGTGCCAACGCCGCGGCGTCCGGGGCGGCGGTAGCCGGCAAACGTGCGCGGCTCCGGTGCGGGTTCGACCGGCGGCGCCGGCTGGAACGTGCGCTCGTCGAGGTGGAACGGCACGAGGTGATCGGCGAAATTTGGCCGGGCCGGGAGCACGGCGCCGTCGAGCGCGCGGAGGCTGAGCGCGTCGAGCATGGTCTGGTTGCACACGTAGTCGCCCGGCGCGATGGCGGTGAGCGCGACGCCAAAGGGCATGCCCCACGAGAGCAGCGGCCCGCCCGCGGCGATGGCCTGAACGGCAAAGCGGTGGCCTTCGAGCACGGTGTGTTCGAGGGCGCGCGGCGCGCCGGGCAGGTCGACCACGGTGCCGGCGTCGAGCCGGCGCACGGCGATGGCAACGTTGTCGGCCGGGACTGGCAGACGGGCGACGGTGTCGAACGCGAGCGGAGAGTGCGCCATGGCGGGCATTCAATGCGTGCGGTCGGCGCTGTCGAGCGCGAGAAAGGTAGGCCGGACGCTCCGGGGCGCATCTCCCGGTTGGCGGTTGCCCAACTGTAGCGGCGGTCTATGACCGCCGACCACGTCTGACCGATCGGTGCAGCAATTCCACGACGGTCATAGACCGCCGCTACAGTCCCATGGTTTTCGAACCGACAACTCGGAGAGGTGCCGTCCTACAATCGCGCGTGCCGCAGCCGCAGGGCATTCGCCACGACGGTGATCGAACTGAGGCTCATCGCCACGCCCGCCGCCATCGGATCCAGCAACCAGCCGGTCAACGGAAAGAACGCGCCGGCGGCGAGCGGCAGGCCGGCGACGTTGTAGGCAAACGCCCAGAAGAGGTTTTGCTTGATGTTGCGGAGCGTGGCGCGGCTGAGGTGCACGGCCCGCGCGAGCGCGGCGAGGTCACCTTTGACCAGGACGATGCCGGCACTGTGCATCGCGACATCGGTGCCCGTGCCCATGGCGATGCCGACGTCCGCGGCCGCGAGCGCCGGCGCATCGTTGAGGCCGTCGCCGGCAAACACCACCCCGCCATCGTGCTCGCGGTGTTCACGGACGAGCTCCTGCTTGCGCGCGGGCGTGACCGCGGCGTGGTAGCCATCGAGGCCGAGTTGGGTGGCAACGGCTCGGGCGGTTTGCTCGCGGTCGCCGGTAACCATGACGATCCGCAGGCCGAGGCGCTGCAGTTCGCGGATGGCGGCGGGCGTCGTGGGTTTGATTTCATCGGCGAGGGCAATCGTGCCGGCGGCGCGGCCCTCGACGGTGACGGACACGAGCGTGGCCGTGTCAAACGAGCCCACTTCGCCCGCGGCGCGGCCGATGACAACGGGTTTTCCGTCAACGCGGGCGCGAACCCCGAAGCCGGGTTCGGCGGAAAAATCGGTGGCGGGCGGCAGGGCGAGGCCGCGTTCCTGGGCGGCGGCCACGATGGCGCGGGCGAGCGGGTGTTCGCTCGACGATTCGGCGGCGGCGGCGAGCACGAGCAACTGGGTTTCCGAAAACCCGGTGGCGGGCGAAAGGTTGATCACGCGCGGCCGGCCGGCGGTGAGCGTGCCGGTCTTGTCGATCAGGAGCGTGTGCGCGCTCGCGAGGCGCTCCAGCGCGGCGGCGTCCTTCACCAGCACGCCGGCCTGGGCGCCGCGGCCGATGGCGGTGACGAGGGCGACGGGAGTCGCGAGCCCGAGCGCGCACGGGCACGCAATGATCAGGACGGCGACGGCGTTGATCAGGCCGAAGACCCAGCCCGGGTGCGGACCAAACACCGACCAGGCGACAAAGGTGAGGGCGGCAAGGGCCAGTACGATCGGTACGAAGAACGCCGATACGCGATCGGCCAGCCGCGCGATGGGCGCCTCGCTATCCTGGGCCTGCTCGACGAGCCGGACGATCTGGGCGAGCAGCGTGTCGCGCCCGATGCGCTCGGCGCGCAGGGTGAAGGAGCCCGTGGTGTTGAGCGTGCCGGCGCTGACTTTTCCGCCGGCGGCTTTTTCCACGGGGAGCGGTTCACCGGTGAGCATCGACTCATCGACGCTGGTCGCGCCGTCAACCACCGCTCCATCGACCGGAATGTTTTCGCCGGGCCGCACGCGCAGGACGTCGTCGAGTTTCACGGTTTCAACCGGCACGTCGGCCTCGCTCCCGTCGGCGGCGACGCGGTGGGCGATCTTGGGCGCGAGGTTCATCAACGCCCGGATCGCGAGGTCGGTGCGGGCATGGGCGCGTTGCTCGAGGATCTGGCCGAGCAACACGATGGCGGTGGTGACAGCGGCGGCTTCGAAGTAAAGCGGCACGCCGTGGGGACCGCGAAACACCTCGGGAAAGAGCGGCGCGAGGACGATGGCGGCGGTGCTGTAGAAGTAGGCGGCGCCGGTGCCGGTGACCGTGAGCGTGAACATGTTGGTGTCGCGCTCCCGAATCGAATACCACCACCGGCGGATGAACGGCGCGCCGCTCCAGAAAAACACCGGTGTGGTCAGCAGAAACTGCAGCCAACCCGACAGCCGCGGGTCGATCCGGTGAACCAGTTCGGGCCAGATCATCTCGCCCATGGCGAGGACGAGCACGGGCAGCGTAAGCACGGCGGCGACGTAGAATTTCGGCCGGAGAAAGCGCTCGTGCGGCAGACCCATGTAAACGGGTGCGGTGGCATCGGACGGGGCGTCAGGACTCGCCGGCGCAGGGTGATGATGATGGGGTCCGTTGGCGTGCCCGGGCGGCACCGGTGCGGAGGGTGAAGAGGAAGGTTTCATTTGGAGGCAGACGGTGCCGTTTCCAGATTTTTACACCGGGGACTGAGGATCCCTTAGCCTGAGATCACCGGTCAACGTCGTAAATCTCGATCAAGGCGACGCCGCTGCTTCCGTTCGCACCGCTGACCTGAATCATCATCGTAAAGTAGCTTACCTGCACCAGCATCGCAGCGTCTTTCGTTCTTTCGTCCAACCGAAACGCCCCACACCGAGCGGTTGCCTCGCGTACCTCGTCCGGCGACCCCTGCCATGAAACACCTTGCTGCGCCACGCCGTCCTGATTCGGACCTAGCGGCATCGGCGTGTTCCAGTCGTCATTTCTGGCGACAATTGCAGGTGGTATAATCGAACCGCGGACCGGCATCATTTCGGGTCGAACGATCTCAAGTTTCGGGTCCGCCAGAACGCCCGCTACTCCGAATTGAGCAAGTGAAGGGCCGATCGCGCGAATCAACAAGCGCCGACCTAAAGGAAGTGCCACGCCCGCGATCCCAACGGCCTGGCCAACACCCACGGTGCATCGGTTCGAAGCGTTAACAAAGTGAGCTTGATCACGAGAGCCGCCAAAAGGATTACCCTGATACATCTCGATCAGGGCAATACCGCTCGATCCGCCAGCGCCGCTCACTTCGGCGGTGTAGGCTCCCGGCTCGAGCGTAATATACATGCCGGAATCGTCGCTGTCTTGGGCCAAAAGAAAAGCTCCGGAACCACTCCTAATCTTCGTCACCTCATCCGCAGGACGCGTTCCCCAACCCGCGTTCTGCGCAATCACCTCGCCGCGCGCGTTGTACAGGGTGAGCACTGGCTTTTTCAAAGCGTTAGTAACGCCGAATTGAGTCAGCGCGGGTCCGACCCCACGAATGAGGACTGGGCCCGAACCGATGCCAGCAACGAAAAACCCGCTGATGAAGTGGTCATCGGGACTCACTTGCCCACGAATCGAAAAGTTGCCGATCGCTGATTGAGCGAACCCGGGCAACACCAGCGCAACCAAGCAAATGGCTAGCACGGCCTGCTTCACGGTGCAGCTTGGGTTTTGGATTTCGTGGTGGGCATTCGATTACTCACTCGATCGCACGCGGCGGGGCAGTGACCCGGCGTTGGTTGTATCGATCCGTAGGACATAAACGCAGTGGGTCAGTCCCTCCGCTTAGAGTCTGTTTCGATGGCGGCGACAATGCCCTTTCGAAAGATCACTCGGTAACTATCCCGCCAAAGACCCGCGTTAGTCGAATAAGTCCAAACTTCGGCGGTAGAAGGCAAGTCCTGGGTCACCTGAACTCGATCAGGGACTCCAAGTGCCAATCGCACCATATCAGCAGTAAATCCAATCGCGATCTTTCCGGTGCGAATCATCTGCTGCTGTTCAGGGGAAAGTTGCGCGAACAAGGCAGGATTTTGACGAATGCGGGATTCAGTCGTTCCGCAACCAGCGAACAACAGCGCAAGGAGCGCTATCGTCCGAAAAGAAGAGGGCGTGGCCACGAGGTTTTTCATCTCTTGCCGAGACGCCAAAGCTGAGCCACGCCGACGGCCGGCATCCAGCACGAGCGACGCAGAATCTGAGAGGCCCTACACTCGAATTCCTCTTTGGTCATCAGGCCGCGCTCTCGCGCCAATTGGAGAGCCGCGATTGCATGTCCATTTTTGTCTGCACGCGTGACCAGTACAATGAGAGGCATGGCGCTCGCAGCCGCAGCTAATAGTGCGATGATGAGATTCATTTTTGCCTCACAGTGTTATTCCCCCCGTACTCGATTGCCTTGCCTGGTGGTCGATTCATGGAGGTCGATTCATGGGGTCAGGCCGAAACTTGCAACAATTTCGCCGGACCTGCCGACCACGTTGCAAGTTGCGGCCTGACCCCATCGGTTCGGCTCCTTCGCGAAGCCACTTGAAGCTGATATCGATCTCCTTCGCACCGTTTCGCGACGATTTTGGGACGCGTAGCCGCGTTGGAGCGGAGCGACAACGTGGACTCACGTTCGGCCACGCTTTCGCCTTCGGCTCAAGCGCGGCTACGTCAATTGCTCCTTCGATTGCAGCCGACGGGTTGGGAAATTTCCCGGTTAGTGGGCATGCTCAGCTGGCGGAGGGAACAGGTTGTGCGTCAGCAGGCACGGGTCGCGCTTCGCGGGCGAGCTTGCGTTCCCAGAACCACGTGAAGAAGACCGGCACGGAGAAGAGCGACACGACATCGAAGATCATGCCGCCGACGACGGGCAGCACCATCGGCTGCATCACCTCAGAGCCACGGCCCGTGGCCCACAGCACGGGGATAAGCGACAACATCGCCGTGGCGTTGGTCATGATCGCGGGACGACGGCGGCGCAGGCCGGCAAAAAAAACGCGGCGATGCACCTCGGCAACATCCTGGGGCGGCGTCTTGAACTGTTCCTGGATGTACGTGCCGAGGAGGATGCCGTCGTTGAACATCACGCCGAGCAGGACGAGGAAGCCGACGGCGACGGCGGTCGTCATCTCGGCGCCCCAGAGCCACACGAAGAAAAATCCGCCGGCGGTGGTGACCGTCGCGTTGCAGAGGATGATGATGCTTGTGATGAGCCACGAGCGCGTGCCGACGTAGATCAGCACGATCATCACCGCCATCGAGGCCGTGACGATCCAGCGCATCGCGGCGTCGGCCTTGAGTTTCTGCTCGTAGCGGCCGACCCAGCGGAAGGTCGCGCCGGCGGGCAACTCGAGCCGGCCATCCGCAAGCGCGGCGCGCAGGCGGGTGTCGGCGTCCTGCACGACCTCGACCTCGCCGCGGCCACGGGCGTTGAGCAGAACATATTGCGTGCGCTTGCCGCCCTCGGATCGAATCGCCATCGGGCCGACGGTGTACGTGAGGCCGGCCTCACTGGGGCGCGAGCTGAGGACGGTGAAACGGAGAGCGGGAGCGGCGGGAAGAGAGTCACCGGCGGGGACGGTGAGCTCGGCGCGCGTCGGGGAGAGGATTGTGATGTTGCGTTGATGCGCGAGTGGCAGGGCCGCAAGGAGCGCGGCGGTATCGGGTGTTTCGAGGGTGTAGACGGTGGGAGCCGCGAGCAGGCTTGACAGCGGGATCGCCCCGTGGCCGGCCGTCACCGGCACCTGCAACTGGGTCAGTTCATCGGGGTCGTCGCGGCGCTCGCGCAGGTAGCGGATGCGGACGGGATAACGCAAGGCGCCCTCGACCGAATACGTCACGGCCATGCCGCCGAGCGAAGTCTCAACCGTGCGCATCACCTGCTCGTTGGTCAGCCCGAAGCGCGCGAGCCGGGCGGGATCGAGGCGGATTTCGCCGTAGGGCTTGCCGCCTTCGCGCTGCATCTGCACGTCGATCGCGCCGGGAGTGCCCTGGATGATTTTCTCGGCGGACTCGGCGAAACGCTCGAGCGCGTCGCCGTCGTCGCCGAGCACCTGCAGCGCGATCAGGCTGCGGATGCCGGTGGAAAGCATGACGACGCGCGTCTCGATCGGCTGGAGCCAGCTGGGCGCGACGCCGGGAATATCCGTGACCGCCGCGAGCGTGGCTCGGACCTCGGCGAGCGTGCGCGGGCGGTGTTCGACCTGCCCGTCGGCGCGCGTGATTTCGTGCACCGGCCACTCGGCGTAGGGCTTCAGCCTCACGACCGTCTCGATCATGCCGATGGGCGCGGGGTCGAGCGCGGTCTCGGCGCGGCCCATCTTGCCCATGACGCCGGCGACCTCCGGCACGGTTTCGATCAGGCGGTTCTGCTTGAGCATGATGCGCTGCGTTTCGCCGAGTCCGCCGGTGGCGGGAATCGACGGCATGAAGAGCAGGCTGCCCTCGTCGAGCGGCGGCAGGAAACTCGAGCCCGCACCCGGGAACCAGCGGGTCATCGCTCGATCCAGGGTGGTGCGGGAGAGATCGGCGCCGGCGGCGGCAAAGGTTTTTCGCAACGGCCAGCTCAACGTCTGCCAACCGGCGCCCAGCAGATAGCCGCCGATCGCCATCGTCGCGATCGTGACGGTGAAGATGACCTTGTGCCGCTGGATGCGGAGGTAGGCCCACTCGTAGGCGACGTGAATCGCGTGGCTCACCGGATTTTCCTCGTAGTTGACGAGACGCTCGCGGCCCGTTCGCCAGACGGCGGAGGCGGCGAGCACGGCCAGCACGGGCGCGAAAATCCAGCCCGGGATCGTGAGAGCCCAGCGGCCGTAGTCCATCGGGAGCGCCCAGCCGTCGCGGATGAACCAGCCGAAGACCACGCCCGCGGCGATGCCGGACAGCGCAAACAGCACCGGCTTGCGCACGTGCCACGGCGGGAGGAGCAGGCGGCAGAGGACGGGCACGAGCAGCGTGCCGAAGAGCACGGCGCCGGTGATCGCGAGGGACTTCGTCAGCGCCAGCGGCTCGAACAGCCGCCCCGCCTGATCCTGCAACGCGAAGATGGGGAGGAAGCCGATCACCGTGGTTGCGGCCGACGTGAGCAAGGGGCGCGCGACCTCCTGCGCGGCGGCGATCACGGTCTCGGTGATTTCCGGATTGAAGGGCGACGTCGGCATGGCGCGGCCCTCGCGCTGGCACCTGGCCTGCAGATCGACCAGATGCTGCGTGATGTTCTCCGTCATGATGATCCCGAAATCGACCATCACCCCGATGGCGATCGCGATGCCGGCGAGGCTCATGATGTTCGCGCTGACCCCGGCGAGGTGCATGACGAGAAACGTGAACAGCATCCCGAGCGGCAGGCTGACGGCGACGGCGAGGCTCGCGCGCACGTGGAGCAAGAACAGGACGACGACGATGATCGTCGTGACCACGGCCTCGATCAGCGTCTGCGCGAGGGTGGCGTTGGTCTCGTGGATGAGCTGCGAGCGATCGTAGAACGGCACGATGCCGAGCTGTTCGCGGGCGAGGGTCGGCGCGAGCGCGGCGAGGCGGCGTTTCACGGCGTCGATCACGGTCCGCGGATCCTCGCGCACCCGCATCCCGATGATCGCGCCGACGTGTTCCTGATAGCCGTCGGCGAGCAGACCCTGGCGAAACTGGCCGCCGAGGTGAACCTGCGCGACCTCGCCGAGGCGCAGGCCGGCCCCCTTGAGCCGGTTGCCCCGCAGGACGATGTTCTCGACGTCGCTGACGGAGCGGATGAAGCCGACGCCGCGGATCATCGTTTCCACCCCGCTTTGCTCGATGCTCATCGCCCCGACGTCGCGGCCGGCCTGCTGCACGGCCATCATGAGCATATCGAGGGTGAGGCCCTGTTCCTCGAGCCGCGTGGGATCGACGTCGATTTGGTATTCGCGCACGACGCCGCCGGCGGGGGCGACCTCGGCGACGCCGGGCACGGCGCGCAGGGCGGGCACGACGATCTGGTCGAGCACGTTGCGCCTGGCCTCGACGTCGCGCGGTCCCTGCAGGGTGAACGCGTACACCTGACCCATCGCGGTGGCATCGGGGCCGAGGCGCGGATTCACGCCGGCGGGCAGGAGGCCCTGGAGTTGCGCCAGCCGCTCGAGCACGCGGGTGCGGCACTCGTAGAGATCGCGGCGTTCCTCGAAAATGATGTAGACGTAGCTCGCGCCGTAGAGCGACATGCCGCGCACGGTCTGGACCCCGGGCAGACCCTGGAGCTCGCGGGCGAGGCGCGACGTGACCTGCTGATCCATGTCCTGCGGGCTCTTGCCTGGCCATTCGGCCCAGACGATCACCTGGTTGTCACTCAGGTCGGGAATCGCATCGACCGGCATGTGCCGCCACGCCCAGAAACCCGCGACCGCCAACGCGAGCGTGGCGGCGAGGGTCAGGAACGTGTTGCGGATGGCGAAGGCGAGCATCGGGGGGAAGAACGCGAGAGGGGAAGAACGCGAGAGGGGCGAGAGGGGAAGAACGCGAGAGGGGCGAAGAGGGGAAGAACGCGAGAGGGGCGAAGGGGGGAGGAACGCGAGAAGGGGAAAGGGGGGAAGAACGCGAGAGGGGGAGACCGAGAGACCGCGAGAGGGGGAGAACGCGAGACGGAGAGAGGGGCGGGCTGCTTCTTTCTCTTACTCTTTATCTTTCTCTTTCGTCAGGCACGGTCGTTGGCAGTGGAGAGAAAGAGAAAAGAGAAAGAAGAAAGAGAAAGATCCAGATGGGGTTCAGTGCTGGTGCGCCGCGGCCGGCGCGACGGCGCCGGTTGGGAAGAGGAGGCTGGCAGTGCCGGCAAGCTGGGCCTGGCTGTCGATCAGGAACACACCCTGCGCGGCGACCTCGTCGCCGGGTTTCAGGCCGGCACGCACGACATAGAGATCGTTGCCCGCTTCGTCCTCGATGCGTGGACCGAGGGCGAGCGGCGCAAGTTCGAACCGCAGCCGGCCATCTCCCTGGCGCTCGGCGACCCGCCACGCGACATGGCGCACGCCGGTCGAGATCACCGCGGTCTTGGGCACGAGCACGAAGCGGCCCCACGTTTCGGGCTGGCTGACGTCCGCGGGTTTGAGGTCGGCGCCGAGCACCGCCTGGAAACGCGCGTTGATCAAGCTGCCGGGCAGCAGCCGGTTGCTCGGGTCGCGCAGGTGGAGATGCACTTCGCGCGCGCGGATCTCCAGATTCAACTCGGGCGCGACCCACGTGACGCTCGCCGCGACGTCGGGCAGTTCGCCGAGATCGTCGGAGGCGAGCTTCACGGGCTGGCCGACGCGCAGCCAGTGCGCCCGGTTTTCCGGCACGTGGATGACGAGCATGAAGGCCCGCGGTTCGACGAGCCGCACGAGCGGGGCGTCGGCCATGACCTCCTGGCCGACCTGCGGCAGACGGGCAGTCGCCATGCCCTCGCCCTCGACGTTCAACACGACCAGGCCGGCAAACGGGGTCCGGATCGTGACCGTATCCACCGGCAGGTGACCCTCGAGAATGGCGCGGGCGACGGGCGCAAGGTTCCAGCGCTCGAAGCGATCGGTGAAGGCGCGGAGGGTCGGTTGATCGCCGAGTTTCACGGCGGCGGCGAGTTCGCCCTGGGCGGCGAAAACCTCGGGACTGTAAAGATCGACCACGGGGTCGCCGGCTTGCACCGCAGTGCCGTGATGCAGCGTGGCCGGGTGGCGTTTCACGACGCGACCGGCGATGCGCGGGATGACAACCTGCAGGGTGCGGTCGTCGTAGCGTACGGCACCATACGCGCGGACGGTGGCGGTGGCCGGACCCTCCGTGACACGTGAGAGCTCGACCCCCATCCGGCGCTGCTGCTCGCGCGTGAGCTCGCCGCTCGTGACTCTTTGCAGTTTCATGCCGCACACCGGGCAGTCGCCGGGTCTTTGCCCGATGAAGTCCATCATCGGGCAGGCCCAGCGTTCCCCGGTGCTGGCGGTGGCGTCGGACGGCGCGTCGGGCGGGGCGAAGAGAGCGTGCTCGGGCAGCAGCACGATCAATCCGGCGCCGAGGGCGAGACCGCCGAGCGCGGTGAGGAAAGCGGGCCAGCGCATGATCGGTTATTTAAGGATCTCGTTGCGCAGGTAGGCGGGCCCATATTTGTCGGGATCGGCCTTGAACTTCGGGGCGCACATCTTGCAGCCGAAGCCGATTTTCTTCCCCTGATATTCGAGCACCGGAAGTTTCGGATCCACCGGCATGCCGCAGATGGCGCAGACGGAATTCACGGTTGCGCCGCCGGCGGCGACCTTGGCCGCAGGCGTGGCCGCGTGCGCATGGGCGTCGGGAGTCGCGGCGGCCGGAGTGTCGCCGGTTGCGGCCGGAATCGGCGGAACCACCGTGGGGGCGGCGGGCTTCGCCGGCGTGAGGGCATTGCTGACCATCGGCGTGTAATCGCCACCGGGGGCCGGATGACCGGCGTGGTCGGCGTGCGGCTTGAACATGGCCGCGCGCGCGGCGAGGGCGATGACGGCGCCGGCCACGAACGTGCCGAGGAAAATGAAGCTATGGCGGATCATGGTGAGGAGGTGCTGCTGGTGCCGGCGAGCAGCCGGCTGGCCGGGACGTAACGCCAGAGTTCGGCGCGGGCGGTGCGGGCCGCCGTGTCCGCCTGGATGAGTTGCGCTTCGATCTCGGTCGTCTTGTCGAGGATATCGACGGTCTGGAGGACGGTCGACTCGCCGCCGCGGCTGGCGGCGGTGGTGGTGACGAGCGAATCGTATTCGGCGGTGAGGCGGGCGCGCGTTTCGCCGGCGAGCCGGCGCGCGGTGGCGGCGAGGCGATCGGCGCGCTCGACCCGGGTCAACGCGCTGGCGATGCGGAAACGGGCGGCGTTGCCGTCGGCGCGGGCCGCGGCGCGATCGGCCTCGGCGGCCCGGAGATCCGCCCGGGCATAGCCGCGGCTGCGCCAGGGAATCTCCGACATGAAGGCGAGCCCGATCGTATCCTCGTTGCCGAGACGCGTCTGACCCCGCTCGAGCCGGAGGCCGACCGAGGTCATCGGGTTTGCCGACGCCTGCGCCATTTTGGCCATGGCCCCGGCCTCGGCCTGGCGGGCGGCGGCGAGGTGCAGCGCGGCGGCGTCATCGGCGCTGATTTCGGCGGGCGCGGGCGCGGCAAATCCGGGCAGCAGCGCATCGGGGGCGAGCCCGAGCCGGCCGCGCGCCTCGGCCTGGGCGTCGGCGGCCATCCGGCGATCCTGTTCGAGCATGAGCTGCAGTGCGGCCATGCGGCTCTGGACAATGAGGTGATCGGCCAGCCGGGTGGTGCCCGACGCGAGCCGGGCTTCGACGCTCTGCAACACCGCGGCCAGCCGGCCGAGCTGGGTTTCGAGCAGGCGGACCCGCGCTTCCGCGCCTGCGGCCTCGGCGAGGGCCATCGCGACGTCGGCGGCGATCTCACCGGCCATCGCGGCGTAGTCGGCCTGCGCCATCGCGACGCCGGCCTGGGCCCGATCGCGATCCGCGGCGCGTTCACCGCGCTTGGGCAGCGGCTGGCGCACGTTCACCTCCCACATGTTGCGGTTCTCGTCGATCATGTTGGCGCGGGAGCCCATGGCCTCGATCTCGGGATTGGCGAGGCGGCCGGCGGATTCGGTGCGCGCGTGGGCGGCCTCGATCCGGCGATGGGCGGCCTCGAGCGCGGGCGCCCGGGCCACCGCCTCCAGCAGCTCCGCGGCCGCCGCCGGCAGCACGCCCGCCGCCAGCGCGAACGGGAGGAGGAGAAAACGGGCGCGCATCGGACGTGACGGTTGGATTACTCTGTTACCTCATCGGTCTTGGCGGCGCGGATCCTCATTGGTCGGGTAACCCAATGGGTTACTCGAAAAATCAGGGTTCGGTCGCCGGAAGGTAACAGCGTGGGAACGGTTCGAAGGTCTCAGGATTTCTTGGCGGCCGCCTGCTTGGCCTTCGCGGCGTCATCCAGAATCTTCAGGTACTTGGCCGGCTCCTTCTTGAAATCATCCACGCAGCCATCGCAGCAGAGCAGGATGACGCGATCGGGCTTGCCGGCCTCCTTGTGCACGTACTCGAACGGCTTGCCCATGCCGCCCAGTTTTTCGTCCGACACGACGCAGGTCGTGATCGGATAATTGGCGGGGAGGCCGGAATCCTTGGCGGCCTTTTTGGCGGCCTTGGCCGCGCCATCGGCGGCGAAGGCGGCGGACGCGACGAAGAGCGCGGCAGTGAGCAGGGCGGTGGTGGGGAGCGATGTTTTCATGAGGAGTGAACGGGTTGTGCCGGGGAATAACCCCGGGCCGGCGGAAACCCTTGAAATATTTTCTGCGGGATTTTGGCCCCGGAGGGTTATAGTCCTGTGAGCACCACTCCGATGACCGCCCCCGATCCCAAAGATTCCCTTGGCTCCACCCTCGCCGCGTGGCGCGTCGAACCGCCACGCGACCCGCAGTTTCGCCGCGCCGTCTGGGCCCGCCTCGAAGCCGCCCGGGGCGCGCCGACGTGGAGCAGTTACGTGCGCGGCCACGCCACGCTGGTTGCCGGGGCGTTCGCGTTTGCGGTCGTGCTCGGCGCCGTCACAGGCCGGGGCCAGGCGCGGGCGCGGGTCGAGGCGGAGAGCCGCCAGCTCGCGGCCTCCTACGTCGAGTCGCTCGATGCCCGCAGCATGCGGATGCCGTGAACGCAGCAAGTGACAAGTGCCAAGTGACGAGTGGCAAGTGCCGGCCATCGGCGGGCCCTTCCCGCTTTTCGGCGCATTTGATGGGGGCGCGGTGCCCTCACCGCGCCATCGCCCGATGAAGAACTTTTTGCTCACCGTGGCTGTGGCGCTGGCGGCATGCGGCACCGCGTTCGGCGTATTCTATGTGTTGAACGACGACCCGGCGATGCATCGGGCGGCCCGGGAGCAGGACGCCATGGCCTGGTTGCGGACGGAATTTCGCCTGACGGCTGCGCAGTTCGCGGCGGTGACCAAGCTCCACGATGACTACGGCACCGTGTGCAGCCGGCATTGTGCGGCGATCATGGAGGCCAGACGGCGGGCGGCGCCCGCGGCGGAAGTGGCGGCGCTGGAAAAAACCTGCGTCGACTCCATGACGGTGCATTTCCGGCAGGTGGCGGCGTTGATGCCGGCGGCCGAGGGGGCGCGTTACCTGGCCATGGTGCTGCCGCGCGTGGCGGGTTACGATCACAGCGGAGCGCCGAACGTGCGGGTGACGCCGTGACGGATACGGCGGGCGAGCGGCGGGACGAGGGGGCGGAAGCAACGGTCGCCGCGCGCGCCGCGGCGGATCGCGAGCTGATGACCCGCGTGCAGACCGGTGACGAGGCGGCGCTGGGTGGCCTGATGGAGCGCTGGGAATTGCCGGTGAAGGGACTGATCGCCCGGCTGGTGCTCAACGCGAGCGAGGCGGAGGAGCTGGCGCAGGAGACGTTTGTGCGGGTGTGGCAGCAGCGGGAAAAGTTTCGGGCCGGCGCGGAGTTTCGGCCCTGGGTGTTTGCGATCGCGGTGAACCTGGCGCGGAACCGCCTGCGCTGGTGGCGGCGGCGGCCGGAAGTTTCGCTCGAAGCGTGGAACGAGACGGAGGACCGGGGAGGGAGAACCGACGACGAAGGACGGACCGGAGGCGCGGCCGGGCTCGAGCAAGCGGAGCGGGCGGCGGCGGTGCGGGAGGAGATCGCGGCGCTGCCGGTGGAGTTGCGCGAGGCGATCGTGCTTTTTGAATACGAGGACCTGTCGCACGCGGAGATCGGTGCGGCGGTCGGCGCCACCCCGAAGGCGGTGGAGACGCGCATCTACCGGGCGCGGGAAAAACTGCGCGCCACGCTGCGGCACTGGGTGTGACGGCGATCGGAACCCTCTCCCCGCCGTCCGCCAACCGATCGGTGAGCCACTCGAGACGTGACCCGGGATCGCGCTCACGGATAAATCACGCCGGCAATTTCCCGCACGCACACGGCGGCAAAGACCAGCAGGCAAACCACGAGCGCGGCATTACCGAGGCGGCGATTGGCCAGCGCGCCCATCCAGTCGCGGCGATTGTTGAGGTAGAGCAGGGTCGCGGCGAGGAACGGCATGAAGAACGCCCCGGCAATCGAGAACGTCACGACCACCACCACCGGCTGCCGGAACCACAACATCACGAGCGGCGGACCCGCCAGATAGGCCAGCGCCCCGAGGAAGATGCGGCGGTCTTCGGGCCCGGCGACCGCGGCCGCGCGACCGCGCCAGGTACCGATGAGATCGACATAAATCTGTGGCACACCCTGCCACACGCCCAGCATCGCGGTGAACACGGTGCACCAGAAACCGAGCAGGAAGATCCAGCGCGCGATCGGTCCGCCAATCACCTCGAGCCGCGCGGCGATCTCAATCGCGATGCGAGCACCCGCGGCACCCTGCGCGTGCACACCGGCCGCGATTAGCATCAGCGCGATCCCGAACAGTCCCGTAAAGACATAGGCCAGGCGCAGGTCTCCGCGCATCACGGGCAGCCGGTCCGCCCCACTCCATCCCGTCGCGCGCATCCAGTACCCGTAACAAAGCACCGTGACACTGCCGCCGATGCCGCCCAGCAGCGCGAGAACCGCCGCCCCGCCGTCCGGATGCGGTATCCGCGGCACGAACAGCCCCGGCAGGAATTCAGCCGGTCGCGGCGCAGCGAGAAACGCGCAGACCACGACGCAACCCGCCATGATACCGACGAGCACCTTCGTCACCCGCTGAAACTGCGTGTACCGGTTCAACGCCACCAGCGCGGCCGCAGCCGCGGCGTGCACCGCTCCCCACAGCGGCACGGACAGCACGGGAAACAAACTGGCGCCGGCCAGCCCGCACGCACTGCTGAGCGACGCGCCGACGAGGAACGTCCAGAGCAGCAGGTAGCCCGCAAAATAGATCCCGACCCAGCGCGGCAGGCGTGTGATCCACGCCCGGACCAGCGTTTCGCCCGTGGCGAGCTGCCAGCGTCCCAGCGCTTCGGTGACGACGAACTTCAACGCCGCCGTAAACGCCACCGCCCAAAGCAAGGTGGTGCCAAACCTGATCCCGGTGACCGACGCCACCACCACATCCCCGGCGCCGATACCCGCGGCGGCGAGTACGAGTCCGGGGTCAAGCGAGCGGAGGCGGGCTCGCAGCGGGGCCAACATGGGGGAGCGGGGTAAGTTTTCGCGCCCGGGCGCGAAAACTACTTCGACGCCTTCGAATCCGCGCTGCGCCGATCGTTGACCCCGTAGGCAATCCCACTCTTCGGATCGATCCAGATGGAGTGGGCGTCACCCTGACGGCCCTGTACCTTGACGACGTGGCCCATCTCCCGCAGCCGCCCGGCGACCTCGGGCGGGATCGCATCCTGCTCGAAACTCACGCTGTCGGGCATCCACTGGTGATGCATCCGGGGCGCATCCACGGCTTCACGACCGGTCAGCCCAAATTCCGTGACCCCGAGGACGATCCCGAAGACCGTGTTGATGATCGTCCGTCCGCCCGGCGAACCGGTCACCAGCACGAGACGGCCGTTCCGGGACACGATCGTGGGTGTCATCGAGCTCAGCATCCGCTTGCCCGGCGCGATCTGGTTGGCCTTGGTGCCGATATCGCCCTGGTCGTTGGTTACGCCTGGCTGCTTGTTGAAGTCGCCCATTTCGTTGTTCAGCAGAAAACCGGCGCCGCGCACGACAGCAAAGGAGCCGTAGGAACCTTCGAGCGTATAGGTGTTGGCCACGGCCATCCCGTCGCGATCGAGCACCGAGAAATGCGTCGTCTCGTTGCTCTCCGCGGACGGCACCAGCAGATCCCGGCCGAGCTCGGCGCTTCGCGTCGCCTTCCCCGGTGCGATGCCGGCGGCGAGGGTCTGCGCGTGCTCCTTGGAAATCAGCCGCGCCACCGGGATTGGCCCAAAGTCGGGATCGCCCAGGAAGCGCGCGCGATCGAGAAACGCCCGGCGCATGGCCTCGATCTTCAGGTGCAGGGTCGCGGGCGCGAACGCCCCCTGCTTTTTCAGATCATAACGTTCGAGGATGTTGAGCATCTCGATCATGGCCACGCCGCCGGAGCTGGGCGGCGGCATCGAGACGATTTCGAAGTCGCGAAACTGTCCGCGCACCGGGGTCCGGACCGCCGGTTGATAGGCCGCGAGATCCTCTTTGGTCATGATCCCGCCGTTGGCCTTCATGTCCCGCTCGATGGCATCGGCAATCCATCCGGTGTAAAAAGCATCGGGACCATTTTCCGCGATGGCGCGCAGCGACCGGCCCAGATCTTTGAGCACGAGCCGGTCGCCGGCCGCCCATTTGCCGCCGCCCGGTTTGCCGTAGGCTTCGACCGACGAGGGAAATTTTCCCATCCTGCCCGCGAGTTGGGCGTTCAAACTCCGGGCCAAGACCTCCGGCATGATGAACCCGTCCTCGGCCAGCCGCACGGCCGGCAGCACGACCGCTTTCCAGGGCAGGCGGCCCAATTTCTGGTGCGCCAGGGCCAGGCCGCGCACGGTGCCGGGAACGCCGGGCGCGAGGTAACCGGCCGCGGTCAGGCTCCGATCGATATTGCCGGCGGCGTTCAGGTACATCCGCAGCGTGGACTTGAGCGGCGCCTTTTCGCGATAGTCGATCGACGTCACCTCGCCGGACGGCAGGCGGATGAGCATGAAGCCGCCACCGCCAATGTTGCCCGCCGCGGGATGCGTGACGGCGAGGGCCAAGCCGGTCGCGACGGCGGCATCCACGGCATTTCCGCCCTGCTGCAAGATCGACGCGCCGACATCAGAGGCATGGGACGAGGTTGAAACGACGAGACCCGTCGCCGACGGAACGCCCAAGGCCGACTCGCCGGAGGTCGGCCGGGCGGCTTGTCCGGCGGCGGCACGAACAACCGCCGATGGAGAGGCCATGAGACACGCGAGGACAAAGACCGAAACGGGCAGCCGAAAAAACAGGGGGGATGGATTCATAGGAGGAACATCGGATAGTCGCAGTTACTCCAATTCGCTTTCAAGTTAAGATGGAGACCGGTTTCCTGCTGGAGCGCATCTCAGGTGTTGAGCGCTGGCTTGTAGTCCCGGCTTCAGCCGGAAGAAACGCGCGCCTCGCCGCCTGAAGGCGGGACTACAAACGAAATCGTCCGGCCGGGAGGCCAAAAACTGATTTGCGGTGCGCCTGCTGGAGACAGGCTGCTGACGGGCTCTACAAGTTTCCGCGTCGCCGCGCTTGAGCACCACGAAAGCGTGGCCGCCCGATCGGTTCGGCTTCGCCGGAGTTCAGCCCTCCCTTGCCAGCTAAACATCCCCCAACTGCGGCCGGAGCACGATCTCCTCGACGACGGTGCGGCGCGTCAGCCGGTAGACATCGAGAAACGCCCGCGCGACGTCCCCAGCGGGCATGATCCGTTGTTCGGATACGCCGCTCTCGCGCCATGACGGCGACCAGGTCGCCCCGGGGCACACGCAGCAGACGCGCACGCCCTTGGTCTTCAACTCAGCGCGCATGACCTTGCTCAGGCCGGTCACGCCAAACTTCGCCGCACAGTAGCCCGCGCCCCCGGGGTAGGCGGCGAGCCCGGCGATGGAGCTCATGTTGAACACATCGCCCCGCCCGCGTTGCACCATCGCGGGCACGAAGGCGCGCGACACCAGGAACACGCTCCGCAGGTTCGCCGCGATCAGGCGGTCGAAATCCGCCACGCTCATCTCGGTGAACGGCGCACCGGCGAACTTCCCCGCGTTGTTGATCAACACGTCGACCGGACCGAAACGCTTCGTCACCGCCGCGGCCATCGCCGCTACCGCGGCCTCGTCGCTGACGTCGCACGGGAAAACCTCCGCCGTCACGCCGGGGCCGAGCTTGGCGCAGGCCCGGGCGACGGCCCGCAGGTTCTTCTCCGCGCGCGCGACGAGGGCCAGCCGTACGCCGCGCACCTCGCGGGCGAACGTCTTCGCAATCGCCGCGCCGATGCCCTGCGACGCGCCGGTGATGAGGACAACGGGATTGGCCATGGTTCGGAATCTACTCACTGGTTCGTTCACGCTCTTTTCAGTCTTCTGCTGCGCAGCAGCAATTGGGAGTTTGTCGGGGAAGGGCGGTTCACCTGCCAGGTGATAATCGAGATCGCGGCGAGCAGCCCCCGTCATCCGACAAACTCCTCAGCACAGCAGCGAACCGAAGTCCATGAAGTCGGCGGTGAAGCCGCCCTTCACGCCCTTGCAGATCACGCTCACGGCGTCGTGCGAGTGCAGCGACTCCAGGTGCGAGCAGGCGATCTGGAAATCCCGGATCCGCCGGTCGGCGTCGAACTCGCGGTACAACAGGCGCGCGGCGTCCTCGACGAATTTCAGGTGCGCGCCGTTGAGCTCGGCAAACGCCTGCTCGTCCTCGCGCTTCACCATCACCTGCGTCTCGGTCTGGAGCGCGGCGAGGCAGTGCGCATGGACGTCCTCGATCCAGATCTTCTTGCCCTCGGCCTCCTCGAGCGTGATGCGCGCCTTGCTGCGCTGCGAATGCGGCACGCTGTAGGCGCCGCGGACGTCGCGGGCGTGTTCGGCCAGTTCCGCACTGCACGGGCAGGCCGAGGAATAGACGAAGTCGAAGTGGATGAAGCGCCGGTAGCGCCCGTCGCACGTCATCACGCCCTCGAACGCCACGTCGTAATACTGCCAGCCGGCCAGCTTGCTGCGCAGGCTGGGCCGCTCCATCGGGTAGGAAAACTTCACCTGCAAACGGGCATCCTTGGTGTCCACCTTGCGCAGATACGTCTTGAGAATCCGGCCCATCCATTCGCCCGTGACGACCCCGTGCTTGTGATCGTAGAACGAGCGCATGATCCGGCTCATGTTGATGCCCTTCAACTCGGCCTCGAGCGAGACGGTGCCGGTGACGCTCGCCTCCAGCGTGAGGGTCGTGCCCGCCTTGGTGCGGATCGCGAGCGGGAGGCGGAAGTTGTGGATGCCGACCTGTTGAATCGGGACGTTGGCGCCGTGCACGGCATGGTGCGCCGCCTGCATCATGTCGGGCAGCGACGCGCGGTGGGCCGCGGTGGCGCGGAACTTGCCATCGTACTTGCGCTGGATCTTCGGCGGGTGGCCGGCGCTCGAGGTGTGGAGATACATCGGTTTCATCGGGCGTCGGGGCCGTAAAAATCGGCGAAATTGCGCGGCGTCTCGTAGAGGCGCACCCGGTGCAGCGTCGCCGCCGGCGGCAGGTGCGGGACGATTTCCTGCCAGAACGCGATGACCAGGTTCTCCGTCGACGGGATGATCCCGCGGAGGAAATCGACATCGGTGTTCAGATTGCGGTGATCGCACGGGTCGACGACCGCCGCGTGCAGGATTTTCTTCAGGTCGCCCAGATCGAGCACATAGCCCGTCTCCGGATCGGGGGCGCCGCGCACGGTGACCTCGAGCACGTAGTTGTGCCCATGCCAGTGAGGATTCGTGCACAAGCCGTATTTCTCCTCGTTCCAGCGCTGGCTCTTGGTCGGGTTGTGCAGCCGGTGCGCCGAGTTGAAGTGCACCTGCCGGGTGATGAACACCGTGCCGCGGAGGACGCGTGGCTTGGCGGAACGCGAGCCGGCAGGGCGAGGCGCGGCGGGCTTTCGGCGGGTGGAACGTGCGGGCATGGAGGGTCAGAGGTAGCACAAAAGGGCAACCGGTCAACCGCGGGGCGGATTCGGATTGAACCGCCTCCTCCGCCCCGCTGACGTGTCGCGGAGCCCGTCCTGCTCCGACGCATGAAGATCCGCAAAGCCCTCATCACCGCGGCCAACCCCCGCCAGCGCACCCTGCCGCTCCAGACCCTCATCGATCAGCAGGGCGAGTCCAAATCCGCGCTGCAGGTCGTGCTCGAGGAAGCCGCGGGCGCGGGCATCGAGGAGTTCGGTATCATCGTCTGCCCGGGTGACGAGGCCGCCTATGCCGAGGCCTGCGGGGCGCTGCGTTCGCGCGTGCGCTTCGTGGCCCAGCCCGCCCCGCGCGGCTACGGGCACGCGGTGCTCTGCGGCCGCGAATTCATCGGGAGCGAACCCTTTCTCCACCTCGTGGGTGACCATCTCCACGTGGCCCACGGCAAGACCAGCTGCGCGCGCCAGCTCCTCGCCATCGCCGAGGCGGAAAACACGTCCGTGTCCGCCGTGCAGCCCACGCGCGAGAGCCAGCTCACGTCCTACGGCGCCATCGGCGGCCGGCTCGTCGGGGGCGAACGCCCGCTCTACCAAATCGAGGCGGTGCTGGAGAAGCCCACCCCGACCGTCGCCGAACAGCAGCTGATCGTGCCGGGCCTGCGCGCGGGTTTCTACTTGTGTTTCTTCGGGCTCCACGTGCTCGGCGCGGAGATTTTCCACCTGCTGGAGCAACACCAGGCCGCCGCGCCCGCCCAGCCGCTCGGACTCTCGCCCGCCCTGCACGCGCTCGCGAGCCGCCAGCGTTACCTGGCGTTTGCCGTCGCCGGCCGCCGCTACGACATCGGCGCGCCCTACGGCCTGCTGCTCGCGCAACTCGCCCTCTCGCTCGCCGGCCGCGATCGCGACCACGTGCTCACCCAGCTCGTCGAACTCCTCGCCCTGCGCAGCGAATGAACATGACCGCCCGCGTCATCGACATCATCGAGTCCGCCGATCCGGCCATCAGCCACACCGCGATTGATCGGTGGTGCGCCGGGCGGTCCGCCGCCGCGCTGCTCGCCGCCTGCGCCGAACTCGACGCCTACCGCCGCCGCGAAACCAATCTCTACCGCCGCGTGCGGGCGCTGTTCTTCATCGCGGCGATTCACCGCTACCATCTCCCGGCGCGGCCGGAGCTGCCGCGCGCGGGCCGCGTGTCGTTCCCCAGTTTCCGTCACCTGCTCGAGCGCCGCTTCGAAGAGGCCATCACCGGCTTGCTCGACGCGCAGGCGGCACAGGGACCGAGTGAAACCCTCTCGAGCGCGCTCGCGGCGGCGCATCACGCCCTGGCGTTTCAAACCCTCGCCGATCAGGTCCGCCGCACCGTCCGCTCCACGCGCGGCAACGCCTGGATGTTTCGCCTTGGCCATCCGCTCGACCAGCCGTTGCGCGTGCGCCCCGAACTGCTCGCGGGCACCGGTCCCGCCGACGCCGCGCCCGGTGCCGCCACCCGACCGCTGCTGCGCGAAGTCACGCCGGTGCGGATGGATCTCACCCACTGCGGATGGAGCGACATTTTTTTCCTCGGCATGGATTTCCCCGCGGGCGCGCGCGTGCTCAACATTTCCGTCGATCTCGGCGTGCACGGTCGCGATGCGGCGCCGCGTCCGCCGATCGAGGCGTATTTCCGCGTGATTGACGAGCCCGTGATCCGACTCGCGAGCGTCGACCTCGAGGCGAGCGCCTGCCTGACCACGCTCGACGAGGTGTTCGATTTCGGTCGCGACTACCTCGGCCTGCTCAAAGCCGCGGTCATCGCCGCCGGGCTCGTGCCGTCGGGCATCGAACGCTCCGGCGCGCAGCTCGCCGATTTGCTCGCCGCGATCTTCGGTCCCGGGCGCGGCTTCGAGCTGATCAGCAACGTCAACCGCATCCCCAAGGGCTCGCGGCTCGCGGTCTCCACCAATCTCCTTGGCGCGCTGATCGGCGTGTGCATGCGCGCGACCGGCCAGATTCGCTCGCTCCACGGCCCGATGGAGGAGGCCGAGCGCCGCATCGTGGCGGCTCGCGCGATCCTCGGCGAATGGCTTGGCGGCTCCGGTGGCGGGTGGCAGGACTCCGGCGGCCTCTGGCCCGGGATCAAGCTGATCGAGGGCGCGCTCGCCCAGCCCGGCGATCCGGAACACGGCATCAGCCGCGGCCGGCTGCTCCCGCGGCACACCCTGCTCGGTACCGATCGCATCCCCGCCTCGGCCCGCGCCAAGTTGCAGGACTCGCTGGTCCTCGTGCACGGCGGCATGGCGCAAAACGTCGGCCCCATCCTCGAGATGGTCACGGAAAAATATCTCCTGCGCAACGAGGCCGAATGGACCGCGCGGCTGCGCGCCGTCGCCACCCTCGACACCATCCTGGAAAAACTCGCCGCCGGCGACATCCGCGGGCTCGGCGCGGCGTTGACGGAAAATTTCCGCGGTCCGCTCCAGACGATGATTCCGTGGGTGAGCAATCTCTACACCGAACGACTGATCGAGCGGGCGCGTGCCGCCTTCGGCGATGACTTCTGGGGGTTCTGGATGCTCGGCGGCATGTCGGGCGGTGGCATGGGCTTCATCTTCGCGCCCGAGCGCCGGCGCGAAGGCCAGGAACGGCTGCGCGAGATCATGCTCACGACCAAGCGCGAACTGGAGGCCGCTCTGCCCTTCGCGATGAACCCGGTCGTGTACGATTTCGCGATCAACGAGCACGGCTCGGTTGGCGCGCTGCTGACCGGCGCGGGCGCGCTGCTGCCGGTCGAATATTACCAGCAGGCGTTGCCCTCGTGCCTGCGCCGCTCGGCGCGCGAGCTGAGCCCGCGCGAGCGCGCGGACCTGCAGCACTTCACCCGCGCGGCCCGTACCCAGCCGGAGTTCCAAGCCTCGCTCCCGACCCTGCTCGATCGCCTCCTGCCGTCGGGCGAGGGCGGCGACCGGGGCGGCGATCGCCTCGCGACCCTCCTCGCGGAAAACGGTTTCGACCGTGCGCAGCACGAGCAGATTCGCACCGATCTCCGGGGCGGCCGCATCGGCCTCGCGATGAACCGTCTGCCCACGAGCACGCGGATCGAGGATGTCCCGGCGTCCGAGCTCTTCGATGTTGGCTCCGGGTTCGGCGTCCCGCCTGCAGGCGGAACCTCAATCGAGCACCACCTGAAGGCGGAACGACCAGCGCCCAGCCCGGCCGATCTGCGTCGGGCGGGCGAGGCGGCGTTGCGCCGGGGCGAAGTGGCCATGGTCGGATACGCCGCCGGCGTGGGCAGCCGCTGGACCCAGGGCGCGGGCGTGGTGAAGGGCCTGCATCCGTTTGCCCGGCTCGGGGGCCGGCACCGCAGTTTCATCGAGACTCATCTCGCGCGGACGCGCCAGGCCGCGCTCGCCGCCGGGGTTACGATTCCGCACGTGTTCACCACGAGCCACCTCACGCATGCGCCGATCGAGCGTTGGGTGCGGGAAAACGCGGGCGACGCCTGGGAGCGCGACGTATGGCTCTCTCCCGGCCGCTCGATTGGCCTGCGCCTCGTGCCGACGGTGCGCGACCTGCACTTCGCCTGGCAGGAGACGGCGCAGCAGAAACTCGACGAGCAAAAGGAAAAGATGCGCGAGAGCGTGCGCGCCGCGCTGGCCGGCTGGGCGCGTGCCACCGGCGAAGGCGCGGACTACACCGACAACCTCCCCGAGCAGTGCCTGCACCCGGTCGGCCACTGGTTTGAAATTCCGAACCTGCTCAAGAACGGCACCCTGGCCCGGCTGCTCGCCGCGCAGCCGCAGTTGCGCACGTTGATCGCCCACAACATCGACACGCTCGGCGCCACGCCCGACCCCACGTTGCTCGGCTGGTTTCAGGCCAGCGGCGCCACGCTCGGCTGGGAAGTGATTCCGAAGCGCATCGAGGATCACGGCGGCGGCCTGGCGCGCATCGACGGCCGGTTGCGGCTGGTCGAGGGCCTGGCCCTGCCGCGCGAGGAGGACGAGTTCGCCCTCACCTACTACAACACCAACACCTGCTGGATCGACATCGACCGGCTGCTCGCGGTCTTCGGTCTGACCCGGGGCGAACTGGCCGACGCCGAACGCACCGCCGCCGCGGTGCGCACGCTCGCCGCCCGCCTGCCCACGTACGTCACGCTGAAGGAAGTGAAGAAACGCTGGGGCCACGGGCAGGAGGACGTGTATCCAGTCGCGCAATTCGAGAAACTCTGGGGCGACATGACGGCGCTCGCCGAGTGCAGCAACGTCTTCGCTGTCGTGCCGCGGGCCCGCGGCCAGCAGCTGAAGGATCAGGCGCAGCTCGACGGCTGGGTCCGCGACGGCTCCGCCGCGCACATCGAATCGCTCTGTGCGTGGTGAGCGGCGGCGTTGCGGCTCGCTGCGCTCGCCTCCACGCCGCCGCTGAATTGTGCGCG
>JBIJCX010000178.1:0-16415 GCA_044344465.1 Opitutaceae bacterium | reverse complement strand
TCTTTTCGCCCGTTTGTATTACCAGCTAGATCGCCGCGTTTTCACCGCGGAGGACCGGGGGCAGCACCCGGACGGGCGACCATTTTCCTTAAGGAAGCGCCGGCTCTCGATCCGAGGCCGGGGAACGCTTCGCCCTATCGGATCCACATGAAGCCAGCCGGCGGCCCAAGTCCGGCAGGGGCCGAGTTTACGAGTGCGCGCGTGGCTTAACAGCAACGTGGCGGTCTGCCAGTCCGCAGTCCCGGGTGCAATTCCCGGCGCGCGCACCAATTCTGGAGCTGTGGTGTTCAACAGTAGCACAGCGGACTTTTAATCCGCCCGGTGCGGGTGCGAGTCCCGCCGGCTCCACCAACTTAACCCGCGGTCATTGAGGACGGACGTCGGAGAAGTCTTCCGACGCCGAGTGACCTGAGCCGCGGTTTTCCTTTCCGACACGACGTGCCCGAGCAGCCAAGGGACCAGCCTGCAAAGCTGAGGTTCGCGGGTGCGAGTCCCGCCGTCGTGTCCACTTTCTGGGGTTGTAGTGATAATAGCAGCACACCGCGCCCGCAACGCGGAGGAGACGGAGCGTAACCGTCCTGCTCCACCAGTTTCGCCCGAGAGGTGTTCACAGATAGATACACGGCTGTCTTCCAAACAGCGGGAGCCGGCGCGCTACCAGCCTCGGGCACCATCAGGTCCTAGATGTTCGAGTGGACGGGTTGGTCTCCAAAACCGACCGGGAGGGTGCGAGTCCCTCAGGACCTGCCAATTTTCCTGGAGGTTAGGCCGATCTAGTGATGGCGCGTGGCTGAAGACCACGAGAGCGCGGCGCGCAACCGCGAGCCTCCACCATTTTTCATGGCAGGAAGCGGGCAGTCCCGCCGCCGGTTTCATACGCCGGCACTTTCCGTGCAACTCGGAATCCTGCTCCCAACTTTTTTGGAGCGTAGCCTAGAAGTCAGGCACTCGGCTTGGGACCGAGACCACGCGGGTGCGAGTCCCGCCGCTCCGACCATTTTGTTTCAAACCAGGTGTGTGGCTCAGTCAGCGGAGCACCGGCCCGTGAAGCCGGGGAAGCGGGTGCAACTCCCGCCCACCTGACCAATGTGACCGAGGACAAACTAGCAGAGTCGCCTGCCTGTCGAGCAGGAGATAGCGGGGGCAGCACCCGTCGGTCGCGCCAATTTCGAGGTGTCGCCTAGCAGCCATGGCAGCTGGCTTACATCCAGCCATTCCGGGGGTGCGAGTCCCTCCTCCTCGACCATTGCCAGGTATCTGAAAGACTTCGACTTTCAACCACGCACGCTCGAGGCCCTTGGTCAACTACTGCAGGGCAGAAACGCCATCGGCGGTGTTGCGCAGGGTGCCGGCGCCGCAAGCACGGTGGAAATAGGAGTTTCCTCGCTCAAACCGGCCGAGAGTCCTGCGGCTGTGCCTCACGAAAAGAACCGCGTTCTAATCCACCTCGCCAAGCGCTAGCCAGTCACGAGCAATTGGCGAATCATCACGGAAAATCTGCAATGCCATGAAGTCCTACCAAAAGTACGAATTTGTCGGACCGGATCACATTCGCGCGTCTGCCGCGCCCAGCGTCGGGCGCTGGAGAATCACAACCGGTGCCGACGTAACCCTCGCGGCGGACGCGCTTGCTCCGAAGCAGCGCGAGTTGGCTGTGACCTACACCATTACGGCCGATGGCTCGCTGTGGATCGCGTCGCTGCGCTCCGAGCACTACGCCTGCGCCCAAGGCCAGAATGTGCTGGCGGCAGGCGAAATGACCTTCGTCCGCCAGGGCGGTGGCTGGGCGATAACAGAGATCAACAACCGCTCGACTGGCTATTGTCCGGAGCCTTCCTGCTGGTCCGCCGCGAAGGATACACTTCGCGCGACCGGGATCCCCCACCCCGATAGCTTTACGGATTCGTTTGAGTTCAGGCTCTGCCCTGCCTGCGGAAATACCAACCTGATCAAGGACGCCTACTTTGTCTGCGCGTGCGGACATGACTTGCCCGCGGCCTGGAACTTCAAGCGCCCCAGCGACGGCAGGGGTGAGACCATCTACTTTTCCAGAATCAAGGGCCCCTACGGCTGCCTGCCCAATTTTGCGCCACTGCCGGTAGCGCTCGACGGTGAGCACTGGCCAACATCTGAGCATTACTATCAGGCGCAGAAATTCACCGACCCCGCCCTACGAGAGGCAGTGCGCAGCCAGCCCACACCGCACGACGCCGCGGTCTTCGCTCGCGCCCGGCCCAGTGAGCTGCGCCCCGACTGGGACAATCAACGGCTTGCCGTCATGGAAGGGGTCCTCGTGGCCAAGGCCCAACAGCACCCCGCCGTAGTAAAGGCCCTGCTTCAAAGTGGCGATGCCCTCTTGGTCGAAAAGTCCCCTCGCGACGCTTTCTGGGGTGATGGTCCCGATGGCAACGGGGCAAATCACCTCGGCAAGCTCTGGATGCGGATTCGCGAGGATCTGAAAACCGGCCGGCTCCCGCGGTAATCAGACTCACTCGGACAAGAAATCGAAGTCGCCACTCTGCCTGCAGGCGCCCGGATTCAAGCTTTCCCCTTTGCACCCTCCCGCGGAAAGGCGCGCTCGAGTCTGCGATCAAGCGCCCTGAGATAGGGAGCCCCGAACGGGCCACATTCCAGATTTTCAACCAACACGCGGGGCAAGTTGGCGTGGAAATGCCGTGAATTCGCCGCCGCCGCCACCGCGATCGCCGCCACTGTGTCGACATCACCCCTAAAATTCACCGCGCGCCCTAGCAACTCGGCAAGCGAGGTGCTCCGCGAAATTGCCTCCGCCGCAGCATGGACTGCGTCAACTCCACATGGCCCCACCACCCCTCGCCACGGCTTCCTCCAGCCATAACCCGGAATATGTTTGTCCAGATAGCTCCCGATGCGTTTTACCGGCCCCAAGTCGTAAGCCAAATAATGTGCCAAGAGCGCTGAGGCCTGTGACGAAGCTATTCCGGCCGCCGTCGCATGGGTCACGCTCGCGTTCAAAGCCGCCAGTTCCAGTACCGTCTGCCTGCAAGGAAAAAGCCCCAATGGCGGTGCCCTCATCGCCGCACCTGCCTTCTCGCTGACAGGGCGAATCTTCGCGAGCAGCTCGAGCCCGTCCCGGACCTCGCGCAACAACCAGTAAAACCGCTGCGAATAGCCCTTGCGCGGGTCCCGCTTGAAGACTGCGACAAACTTATCCGCGAAGGCCTCCTTGTTCAACGGCCTGCGCTCCAGCATGAGTTCGGCGACCGCCATCGCCATCTGCGTGTCGTCGGTATAGGTGCCGGGCAACTGCCGATGCTTGGGATGAGAAACATACGCACCCAAGTCGTGGTGTTTCGCGAAAAAGTTCTTGCCCGCGTATTCAAAGCCCGCGCCGTACGCATCTGAAATCGCCATTTCTAGCATCATCGGATTGGCAGCGTGGCAGACTGGGGCAGCAACATAACGGCCCAAGTCACTTCGGCTGATTGCGTACCTCCAGATCCCCGTTGGCCCGGAGAATTCCATAGCAACTTTGGCCGCCATCCAGGCACCACGAACGGCCTTTGGGGCGGGCCCCTCTCGCCGACGGCGTGTGTCCCACGATTTGGCGCAGCGGGACTTCCCCGTCGAGGAATTCAAAGTCGAAATCGAGCCAGGTGATCCCGCCGATTTCGCGATCGCCGCCCCGAAAACGCCCGCTCTGCAGGATCGGCATGGCACACTCCGCGATCCGCTCGAGGGCAATCTTACAGTGTTCGTCCAAGGCCGCCAGCGCCTCCGCCTCCGACAAATGCGGATACCAGTAGATTCCCGCGAGCCCGCCGTGACTGACCAGCCAGCCGTTGACGCACTGGAAGAGCCGGCAGCCAGCCCAAAACTCCAGGGGCAGAAGCTGCGCGATCAGCTTCGCGGCATCGTAGTCGAAGCCCGACGCGTGATAACGAATTCCCGGCGGCGCGCCCCCCCGGTCGAACCAGCACTTGGCCTCGAGGTAAGGGATGTCGTGGTTGCCCAGCAACACCGTGAGCCGGTCGCCCCACTCTTCCGCCAAATCCAGCAGCAAGTCGCAGGTCTGTTCGACCGTTCCCATCTGCGACGGTTTGAAGGTGTCGAAGTAGTCTCCGCCGAGAAGCAGATGGCTGACGTGTGGACGTTCGCGTTCAACGACCGATCGCACCCATGCCACATCCTGATGGGGATCAAAAATCATCAGGCAGGCGTCACTGTCCAAGCGCAGGCTGGAATTCATCGTCGTGTGGTTCTCCTGGTTTGAGCCCGGGCGGCCGGCGGTTGCGTCGGACGACCAAGCCTGGTGGTGGTTAGCTCCGAAGATTTCATGGCGTGCCTTCAGCCCGGTGGAGACCACGGGGTTCCGCCAGCGACCGGAAACGCCAGCACCTTGCCGGCACCCGGAGAGTGATTTTGGACAACGCCGTCCTGGGGTGGATGAGAACCACCGCAAAGCCTCACCATTCCGAGTGCGCGCTTGATGGCCTGCACGCTGGAACGCGAAATCCCGAGCCTGCGCGCGACCGCGACACCGGAGGCTCCCGCGTCGAGGCGCTGCTTCACCCGAGCGCGCATTTCGGCGGTAATCAGACGGCGCGGGCGCGCTCCGCGGCCCGCCCCGGCGGCACCGGCCCGGCTTTGGGGCGCTAGGCCGCAGGCCCGCTCCACCGCCGCCGCAAAGAGGCGGACGGAGGCGAAGCCGTACGCCGCCGGCAGGGCGGCCAGCGCCTTCTCCCGGGCGACCGTGGCCCGCTTTTCCCGCGACGAAGCCGCCGCTTCCCCTCTGGCCTTCCGGAGTCTCTTTGACTTTTTCATGGGTAAAATCCGTGTCGGTTCACCACACCGCGCCCCGCTTGGCGCGCGCTGCGACGACCCCGCCGTTTAGGTTCAGTCGTCACCGACGAGGCTCACCACCCGCCCGTGCACATTGAGAAAGGTGGTCTGGCCCCGGACGACCATGGGATGCGCCCACTCGGTCCGGCTTGAGACCACCAGTCCGGAGAATTCCGCCCGAAGGAACACCTCCGAGAGCGCCTCGCACCCCTCCCCGCCGACTCCGGCCAGGGGGGACTCGTGTATCAGGACAATGTGGGGCGCAAATTTCATGAGCTCCTCCAGCAGGGCTGCGAACTGCACCAGGGGGCGCCCCCTGAACTTGGGCGCGCCGTCGACGATTCCGGAAACCCCCGCAATCCGGAGGCCATTGATCACTTCGATTTGCCCGTCCAGGAACGGGGCCGCGGCGGGCGCCGGCCAGGCATCGTGGGGGCCGGCGACACCGACGACTCGCGCGACACTTGCCCGGAAGGCCATCCATACGGGCCGCACATTGCAGACCGCCCCCCGCTCTGCGCCGATCGGACCGGTGAGGAAGCCGCCGCCGAGGAGCGCCACCCAGTCATCAAGGGCCGGGAGACGCTGCGCGGCATGGCGGGACGCCAGCGTTCGCGCCACGCCCTCACCCAGGGGCGTGCGGGCCTCATCCAGGCATCGGCCCCGCAACCCGCCGCAGAGCACCAGGCTCGGCGCCCCGTTGTGCCGCCCCGCATAGAACGCCAGCTGCCCCACCCCGCTGCCGCCGCTGGGCAGCGCGCGGTGGTAGGCCTGTTGGGCGTAGGGTTTTTCGGCGAGTTCGACGTTGAGCATGCCACGGCGCAGGCCCCGCGGGGGCCCGTCCGTTCCAAGCCGCCGAACAACTGTCCCCGGCGGCGCGCGCCCCCGACCTCCGGGGAGAAGTCCCAGGCGGCGTGACGTCTCCCGGGTGAACCGCCCCCGCCAGGCGCGCCCTCGCGTCTTCGCGTCTTCGGGCTGAAACCGGCCTCCGCGAAAGACTGCCGTGGAGCGGTCGGCGGGACATCACGCCCGACCCCATCGCGGCGGACTACCCTTACCCGAACCTGCTGACCAGTCGCTGCACGGTTTCAAGGTTCCGCGCTGCGATCGCCCGGAACGAATCCGAAACAGCCTCCTCCGCCGTCACTTTTTCCCAGAAGCGCAGGGCCGCCGCCGCCGCCTCGTTCCAGATGTCGGCCACACCGGCCAGCGGCGGTCGCGGCGCGAAGACCCGTTCGCCCAGTTCCCCCTGCGCCCCCGGTGCATAAAACATCGGCAGCATGTCGTAGCCAGGTGCCAGATTGAAGGGCAGGTCGTCGCCAAACCAGAAGCTCGCGTTGGCGCGGTGCATGTCACTGTTGGCGATCAGATCGCCGAAGCACCAGCGCCACCGAAGCGAACGTCCGTCCTCCCCGGAAATCCAGCCCGCCGCCTCGAGTGCGGCGGCCGCCTCGACCCAGTCGGAGGGAGTGCCCTCTAGGAACGCGTCGGTCAGCGCACCGAGAGTCAGGAGACCGCGGCGGCCACCGGCACCGATGCGATCAAAGCGCGCGACCTCAAGAAAACGCCGGCCACCGGCGTCAAGGAGCCGAGTCTGCACACCGCTGACTTGGCGCTCCCGCAGGGTCTCGGCGGCAAGGTGCTCGCACGCGAGCAGGTCGGCCCAGCGCTCGGACACGGGCGAAGGCTCGGCGGCGGTAAACTTCACGAGGACCGACTGGCAAGTGCCGTCACCGCGCCGGACCGAGGCGAGGAACTTCGGCTGCTCGCCGCCGGCTGAGGAGCCCGCCAGTTCGCCCCGCTGAGCCGCGGCCGCCAGCTCCGGATAAACCCGCGCGCGGTCGGCATCCGAAATGGAGCGAGCGTCGAGTGCGTCGGCGCCGCGAAGCGCCCGCTCCACGGCCCGATCGCCGACGACCAAGTCGCCTGGCAGGTCAGCTCCCTCCGCCAGCAGGTAACTCAGGACGTCATCGTCGTTCCAATCGCGCACGTCGGGCGGCACGCCGAGCCGTGGCGCTGCGTCGCGCGCGCACGCGCGACCGAGATAGCCCTGCGGACGCACATCCTGCAAAAAGAACGGCAACCCGGAAAAGATTCCATCCCGATACTCGCGTGACATCCAAGCCGGCGCCGCCGCGCCCGGGAGCAGGCGAAATCCCCCATGCAGTGCCCGCAGCGCGCCCCAGCTCCGGGGACGGCCATCCTCCGCGATCCGGTAGACCGGCCATTCAGTGCCGAGATTTCGAATTGGACGACGAAGCGCATAGCGGGTGGCGCGACCAGCGCCAATCCGCTCGATCGCCGGGCCCGCCATCGCCACCAATCGCAGGAGTGTCGCCGGACTCACCCGGAGCACCGCAGCCAACTCGCCGCTGGGCGTGGCTCCGCGCGCCTGCAGAAGGAGCGCCAGCCGAGCGGGATCAGGGGGTGGTCTAGGCATTTTATTGACGTGATTTATTTCCGAATTTACATATCATTTTTCCATTGTCCAGTATGGTTTTATGTTACTGCTGATATTTTTAGTGACGCGATAATAGCGCGATTATATTGGACCCATCTTGGAGCCAAGCAGGTCTGCCGCGACAAAGCATTCTCCCAGGCAGCAACCCTCCACTCGGTCGGTGAATTCGTCCCCGCGCAAGCGGCCCGATGAGCCTGGCGCACCCTCGCGTCTTTGGGCCGAAGCAGGCCTCCGCGGAAGCCTCCGCCGCGGGGCCCAATTCCGCGAAAGCCCGCAAACTGTCCGGCCTCCCGCCGTTTGAGGCACGACGCCAAGGCGCGGTGCAATTCGGGGCCGATGGGGATGGTGCGGGTCCGGCCGTAATGGCCCTTGAGGAATCGGGGAGGCAGGGCGACGCGGGCGCGAATTTGGCCGTGGTGCCAGACATGACCGACGCGGAGGGCGATGATTTCGGAAATGCGAAAACCCAAGAATAACTGCGCAGCAATAAGAGCGCGGTCGCGCGCGTTGATCCGGCGGATGTGACGGACCAAGTGGCGTTCTTCGCCAGAAGTGAGGGGACGTGAGTCTGCCATAAAGATGTTCGATTCTCTTTCTTGGTTTTGGCGGAATTCCGTATTACGCAAAAGTGGCTCCCCCTGCCCGCCGCGAAATTGTGCTCCGGCCGTCAAGGTCGTGCTCGTTCGTCGCCTCCATCTTGACTGCCGGGCAAAGGCACGGCTGTCGGGGCAGGTAGAGTTTTGGCGGTTGCCTTTCCTGCCGGCATTCACGCGCACGAACGTTCCGGATAACTCCGAAACTGCGTAATTGTTTTTTGGCAATTCGCGAGGATTCGTAACCCATTGGAGCCAAGCTTGAACGCCGCGGATCGACATCCGGAAGTAGCTTTTTATCGGCTTGTTTTTGTCAGATAAATAACTACTTATATCTGACATAAACATGGGGAAGCACGCACAGTCCATCGATCACCAAGTCCTCCGGCGCATGCGCAGCCAAAGGAAAGACCGCGCTTTCACGCCTGCCGACTTTCTCGACCTTGGCTCACGCGCTTCCATCGACCAGGCACTCTCCCGCAACGCCCGGTCCGGTGTCATTCGTAAAGTCGGCCGAGGACTCTACGACGTCCCGCAGGACCACCCCGTCCTCGGCCGGCTATCGACGACCACTGATGCAGTCGTTAACGCCGTTGCCAAACGGACCAGCGCCACGTTGCTGCCATCCGGCGCGCACGCCGCCAACCAACTCGGTCTCTCCGATCAGGTCCCCATGCGTCAGGTTTATCTGACCGACGGTCGCCGACGCCGCCTTCAGGTGGGGAAGAACTCCGTGCTGCTGAAACCTGCGGCACCCCGCACCATTCACACCAAGCACCCCACCAGCGCGTTGGTGATTCACGCCCTCCGGTGGATCGGTCGGAAGCACGTAGACGACGAGATGATCGCGAAACTGCGGCGCAACCTGAAGCCCAACGACCGCGCCGCGCTCGTCGAGGATGCCCCGCACGCACCGGGTTGGATTGCCGACATCTTCCACCAACTCGCGAAGGACTCGTCAACTTAGCCAATGAACACCTACCTTCAACTCTCACCAGAAAACCAACGTGCCGCATGTCGCGAGGGTGGTGCCCGACGTTTGCTGCCCGCCGCCAGCATGGAGAAGGATTTTTGGGTATGCTGGACCCTGCGTGAACTTTTCGCCCTGCCCGAAATCGGGAGTCGGCTGACTTTCAAGGGCGGCACATCGCTCTCGAAATGCTACGGATTGATCGAGCGCTTCTCCGAAGACATCGATCTCGTGATCGATCGGACCACGTTCGGCGTCGAACCGCCCGATGAGCCGGGCATCTCGAAGGGCGAGACCCGGCGCCGGCTCGAAACCCTGAAAGCGGCCTGCGGAGCTTACGTTCAGACGACGCTTAAGCCGGCGCTCGCGCGTCGATTGACGGATACGATGCCAGTGGGACGAACCTGGACCCTGACGGAGGAAGTGTCGGTCGACGGTGGCATCAATCTCCTCTTCGCCTATCCCGCCGTTTTTTATTCTGGCACCGGCCCGAACCCAAACGTGAAAAACGAGCCCGGTGCCCGCTCTGACATCGAGCCCAACCGCGCTCCCGAAATCCAACCCTACCTCGCCGAAGTTCTCCCCGATCTCCTCGGACCGAGTCGGTTTGCCGTCCGCACGGTCGCGCCCGAGCGCACGTTTTGGGAAAAGGCCATGCTCCTTCACGAGGAGAACTTTCCGGCTGAGCCCGCCGCGCCCAAGCCGGCCCTGGCGCGGCACTACTACGACCTCTATTGCCTCCTCAACGCCGGCGTGGGAACAAAGGCGACCGCGGACGTTGCCCTCTTCGCAAACGTAGATGCCCATCGCTCCGTCTTTTTCCGCCAGAGCAAGGCCATCGAAGAGGCCCGCAAGCCTGGGACGTTTCGCCTGCTGCCGGCCGCCGCGCACCTCAACGTCTGGAGGGCGAATTACGATAGAATGAGAGAATCCTATTTCTTCAGCGAGCCACCCACCTTCGACCAGATTTTGCGCGTCGTTGGTGAATTTGAACAGCAGTTCAATCAGCCGACTCAGGGATGATCGGCTCAATCGATCTCGCGTCTGCCGTGGACTCGATGGGGAGCCGTCCGCCCCAAACGGTGATTATCGCCGACAGCTGATTGAAGCTCGTGACGCCCGGGTTGCTCTCAATTTGAGCAATCCGTCGGCGATCAACGCCCAGATAGCTACCGAGGTCGTCTTGGGTATTTATCCGGCGTCACACGGCTGGGCTGCCACTCCGGCATGTGCTGAATGGTGAGAATGCGACCGAGGGCGCCCAACAGTCTGCACCCAGGTGCCGGCGACGAGAATCTGGCCCAGCCGAAGGGCCGAAAGTTGTCCTGGATCAAAACCGCCAGCGCCGCTTCCGGGCCCGACCGCAGCGCACATTGCGCGAAGCCGGGCTGAGGTATGCCCAAGGTGAAGGTGACCCCCGGCCAATCGCCAAATTTCAGCGGACCGTTTCCCGTGGCCTCCACCTGACGAAGTTCATGCTGCAGGGCGGCTTCGCCGAGGAGATGTCGGCCGAGAGCCGCGTGGGAGGCGATGACGCGACCAAGACCGACAAAGACGTCATCGTGAAAACTTTCCTCATCGCCGGGGCCATGCGCGACGAAGGAGAAAATGCCATCGGCCAGCAACAGGACGTGGGCTCGTTCGCGGCCCTTGAATTTGAGGAAGCACTGCGCCGCGGCGGGCAGGTGCGGCTGGATAATCGCCGCGACCCTGGGGAGATCGAACCAGCGCAGGGTGGTACCGGGAGTGTTGGAATTTTTCATGGCGTGAACTGCTTCTCTTATGTCTTGGCGGCGGCGGCTGGCGGGTTTTCTCGTGGGCTCGCGTTCGGGAATAGATTAAAGGCCGCCGCCAAATTTGAGGTGGTCGGACTGCACAAATGACCAGGCGACCGAGGGCCGTCAGGAGAGGTCGGCTGGCCGGCGGGGTCTGCAACGTGACCGAGCCAATCGGCATGACTACATGGCGGGACAAGAAGAGCAGCGCGCCTTCGCGGCCCGCCTCCACGTTCCATTGGAGGACTTGTTTTCCGGCGGGAAACCTCGGAGTCACGGTGAGTCCAGGGAGGTCGCTCCATCGCATCGGGCCAGCATCGTCGCCGGCGCGCCCGGAGTTGGTGGGCCGGCCGTCGAACGCCACAGCACCCGCGAGCGAGGACGCGCGGCACCCCGCGCGAGCAGTAATCAGCCGGCCCAGCGCGAACACCACGTCACCGTCGACGCGGTTGGTCATCGCATGATCGATAATCGAGAACAGTCCGTCGGGGAGCAGGATTAGGTGCACTCGTTCCGCGCGCCTGGATTTCACGACGCACTGGTCGACGCCGGGGAGGAGCGGCGTTGTTACCGCCGTGACATCCGAAATGTCCGGCCAACTGAGGGTCGTCGTGGGATTAGTCGTGGTGGCGGTCATGAGCATTGGCATTTCGTGAATTTCAGTTTTTGGCGGCGCCGGAATATCATTCGGGCCGTCAATGGGCGGGAGAGGGCGGCTGACGAGCAGTGCTGGCATTTCCCATGACGTCCGCGCCGGTGGGTTCGCGGCTGGACCGGGGCCGAGCAATCCGTCCGCCGAGGAAGTCCTCCCAGGCGCTGCGCGCAGGAATTTTCCCTCAGTTGCGCTGCGATCCAATTCTCAAAGGCCCACGAGTTCGGTCCAGTAGCGTTACGGGGCGTTGGTTTGCCCCGGGACAAGGGAATCAGGCCGCCAGGAAGGTGGCGGTGGCGCGGTACGCCGCGAACCAGCGTGCATCGACAGACAGGGTCTCGGGGTAGACCTCGGTTCCTTGGGCGGCATCCAAGGTCGCGACCTTCCATCCGCCAGGGGTGCGGCGCAGGACGAGCGTCGCCCGCTGAGAGCAATTCACGGCATAAACAAACACCTCTTGCGACAGGATGTCCCCGACGTACGAGACGGCATTGTGAGCCATCGTTTCACTTTCGAACTTGAGCCGGCTGTAATCGGTGATCGGTGCGATCGCACTTCCGAAACCTGCAATGGGTGCGGAAGGGAACCTTTGCCCGCCGTAACTGAGGATTTCGTCGGTGAGCTGCTCATCCATGGCCTGCAGTTGAGCAAAACTCATGTCGTCGCCTGTCCACGGGTCCGATCGGTTCAGGTTGAGCCGCAGGCATTCGATGCGCTGCACTAGTGATGAAATCTCCTCCCGACTCGCTGGCTTCGCGCCGGATGCCGCCATTTCGGTACACGCAGCCTGCAGCGTGGATTGGGGGACGATGACATACTCACTATAAAATGTCTCATAGTAACCGCGGCTAGCGGTGCGCCCGGTCCGATGGATTCGGGCCCAGGTGCTGCCGTATTTGGCCAAGGCGGCGCGCACCGCGGGTGCCGGGATCACCAGCGCGCTGCCGTCGCCCCAAACGAAAAGAAAAAGATCCGTTTGCTTCGCTGCATCGGTGGCCCAACCGGGCCTCCGGGCCTTGCCAACCAGGGCCGTTTCGAGCAGAATGTCCGGCGTCTCACCGTCGGTCGGCGCGTACGAAAGCTCCTTCAGGTCGATGTGCAAGGGCGGCAGTTCGTCGCGATGGGCGATGTAATCGATCCCGGCGCGGTCGTGCGCGACGGTCGGTCGATCGATGACGTCGGTGATATCCACGAAGCCCGCGTCGCGGAGGTGCTGGGCGATTGCCTCGGGGGACAAGCTGTTTGCTCGGGCGAGGGACTCTGAAAATCGGCTGGTTTTCATGCTGATTTTTAGTTTCCAGCCGTAAGCCTGGCCCTTCTCCGGGGATGTCGTTATTTCGCGTTGGCCAGCCATTCGGACACGAAGCTTGTCGTGTCGGCAGTCGGCTCCGCATTGGCAAACAACCGCAGGTCTCCCAAAATCCACGGGGCGGTTGAACCCGCGCGAAGTATGAGAAGGGTGGCTCGCTCTGGTCTTAGAACCCGATAAAAGTACGCGAGAACCGCCATGACCTCGGGAAAGTAAATCGCCCCGCAGTGGTGCTGCCCATCGGCCTCGGCCAGGAGATCCCGCGCGTCGCGAATCGGTACAATACACCCGGGTATCCCCGGGAACGGCGGCGCCGGAAAGATCGCATCCGCATTCCGGACTGCGGCAGTCGACAGCCTTCGCTCGACTGCCTGGAGCTGAATCAGGCCCAAGGCACGATAAGGCCACCGGCCGTCTTTTCGCAGAAGCCGGATGGCACGGACCACACGGTTGACCGGCTCCTCATCCTCAGGACTGGAGGCGCTGGCCAATAACAATCGGGCAGTAATACACTCCGTGGGGACGAACAGCAGTCGCACGGTGTCGCGACTCAGGCGCGGCAGGTGCGGCAAGATACGGAGGGCGGGATGGCGGGGCAGGCGGAGAACTTGGGCCAGGCGGCGAACCGTCACCGGGTGACATTGATCCGGTGCCAGTTTGGCTAAGATTCGGAGAGTGCGACGGCGAACCGGCAGTCTCAGTTCACGCAGAAGGTCGCGCCATGGGAGGCCGGCGATTCGCGCCAGATCCACACGGCGGGCATCGGGCGAACGCAACGGACGACGATCCGTGATGAGAGCGGCGAGAGCCTGATTCGCCGCGAAGCGGTGGCCTATTTCTGCGGACACTTGAGGATTCGAGCTCATGTTTTTTGGTTCGAGCACGGTCCTGGCGCCGGATCCTGTTGGCTGCATCGACGACGGCGGCGGGGATTCCGCTGATATTGCCGGTTCGGGCGTGGTCGCCGGCGGGCGAAAACACTACGCAGGCTTCGCGGTCCGGCCCTTAAGTAGAGAGCTCAACAATGACTGGAGCAGGCGATGCGGCCGGAGTCGTTGACGAATGCTCCGTGAAGGGCTGCGAGCTCCAAACCATCCCGTCGACCACTCGCGTCATGTTGCCATTGTTCCGATGGGTTCGGGCCGCAGACTGCCGGCGTCGCATTTGATGCGTCGGTAGCACACGGACAGCATGATATGCCAAAGCCTGTTTATCTCTGCCGCGAGGGAGTGAGAGCGACTGCGCCGACTCAACCGGCGAGTTCCGCACGGTCATCCGCTCCGGTTTTAGTTGTCCGATCTTCCCGATTTACTTTTCTCCCCGGCGACGTGAGCCCGCCCGCCCGCGCCAGTAGTCGACCTCCGCATGGGAACACGCCACTGGCCACGGCCATAAGTCCGAATGGTCGGCGATGCGGCAACGTCTGGGCGGGTGGGGCGGAAGGCCGCAAACGCGCCACCCGCGTTCAACCCAAGGTCACCCTGGTCACGCCGCGAAGCTCTCCGCTCCAGCCCCGGCAGAAATGGCGCTGGGATGGACTTGGCCGGTTTCAGCCGGTGCTTCGCACCGGACCGGGTCGCGTGGCCTGCGGGCCCCGCCCCCGAAATGGCCGGGGAGGTTTTCGCCGAGTGCCGCGTTCAGTCGCTTTTTAAAATCAAGGCGTCAAGTTCGGCCCGGCGCTCAGGGAGATAGGTGACGCCGCCGATCACGAGATCGGTATTCGCGAGATGCCAACTCCCCAACAAACCATCCGATTTGGACAGCGCATACTTCGTCTCGGGCGGTCGCTCTGCCGAGGAGCGACAGACTCAGGATTGCGATTGGGTGCCTACAAAAGCCGGCGCCACGCTTGAATTCTTTCCCGACACTTTTCAGGAGGAAGCCAACAACCAGGAAGTGCCATTAGGCGTTCGAGCTTCGCAATCGCGACCTCGACCGGTAGCGCTGCAGGTCGGCTGTCTTGCCGGGCAATCATGAGGTCAAAGAGCCCAAGGAGACCGCAGGCAGCGACTTTTTCCTGGGCGGCCGCTGTGCGCATGGCCTTGTCGCCCGTGGCCAATTTCGCGCTATCTCCCAGTTCCTTTACCAGCATGATTGCGGACCTGTCAGGTATGGTGAGGCCACTGCGGACTTGGCTCAGCCGCTCGATCTCGTCGGGTGTAACCGCGCGGATCAGTAGCTTGCCGGCCTGGACGTAACCGTCCAGCACTGTCCGCTGATCCGGTCGGTCAATCTCGTGCGGGTAGATTAAGTTCGTCGTCCACGTCTCGATACCTGATGCGAACCAAGCATCGACCGTTTCGCTAAGGGCGAGGTCGATAAGGATCGAGGCATCGTGAACAACGAGTTTCATTCCACAATGGGCCCCGTTTCCAGTCTCAGTTCACTCAAAGGCTTGCCGAGCAGTCCAGCGCCACGTGAAAGAGAAATGAGGCCTTCTGATATCCCCCGCCGAACGAGCCGCTGGAACCGCGCAGGCTGCTCTCTGTAGGCTTTGCTGAGGGCTTCGTCACCGGGCTCGCCTTCGCCAGCTTTTTTCCACCTCGGCACGATTTGAGTATAGAATCGCCGGTGTGCGCTCTCATTGATAACCTCAAGTGATCTGAGGGCGTAAACAATCGCACCGATAGAAATGCCAAATCGCAATTTCACTTCCTCAAGCTCAGCCATTGTAATGGCAGTTCTGTGGGCACCTAGGTAGCGCTTGAGGGCGGCTGTCGGCAGCAGAAACTCCGAGGCGAACGTGGTCATGACCGATTCGGCCTCTTTCTCGGTGAGGCCAAGTTTGGTCACCGACTCATTGAGAAGTGAATGGGCCAGCTCGTGAGCAAGCGTGAGACGCATTCGCGCCACCGAATGATCAGGCCAAGTGCCGATGATCAACGCCCGGAATTCCGTGACCTCACATCCGTCGAAACCTTTTTCATCTAGGCTTATCTGAATGACTCTGTAGCCACGGTCTTCCAATAGCTCCACCAAGTTGGGGATGGGCTCTTCATTTAATCCCCATTCGCTGCGCAATTGGGCCGTTAGTTTTCGGACGGGCTCCAGATTGTCGGGCGTGAAATTGCCGGGTAACGAGAGTTGTTTGGTCGCGGGCTTTACTTGCTCCGGCACGAATTCTTCAGCTTCAAGGTAGTCTTCGAGTCGACTACGAACGAGCTCAAGGACCATGTTGGTCTGTTTTTCCGTATAGCTCTTTCGCTTGCGAAAACTGACGTTCGACAGCGATGCGCGGACGGGCCGGAACATCTGATCGGGCGTCCGTCCCAAAGTCCTGCAGAGATCCACCAAGATCTCGGTAGATGGCTTCATTTCGCCGCGCTCGTATTTTGTAAGCGCAACGTGGCTTACCGTGCCGATTCTTTCGCTCAACTCGCGTAGAGAAAGTCCCAATAGCAGGCGTGCCTGCTTAAGGCGCAATGGGAATGGTGACTCGTGGGGATTCATGGTGTTAACAGAATTGCATAATTTTTCTTGACTGGCAACCACATTACCTAGGTAAACGCCGTTTTTTAGGGAATATCCGATCGGCAAGGGTTAACAGTTTTATGTTGAAATCTGATTTTTGTTAACCATTGTCGTGGTGTTGAAACGAGGACAGCCCGGCTTTCGCCGAGCTGTCGGAAATTCAGCGGCTCTCGCCTCCGAATCTGTGTAGTAACTGAAACGTGGGCGAAGTCGCTGGCCGTTGCAACACCGAAAGCCTGACCTGGCCGCGGGAGCGCGGGGCGCATTCGAGCGCGATTTACCCGGAGGGCAGATGGCGCGCGACATGACGTTGTTCGTCGATGACGATGGCAAGGCCTACCATTTCTATGCCTCGGAGGAAAA
>JBIJCX010000638.1:0-2914 GCA_044344465.1 Opitutaceae bacterium | reverse complement strand
AATTCGAGGTCCGAATCGCTTTTCGAACAGTTCAGGTATGGTCATCACCCCAGCTTCGCGGAGCGGCTTGATGCAGAATCCCGTGGTACCCACGATGAACATCGCCAGTGCCGAGAGGATGCCGGGTGTGGCGCCGGCAAATCCGTACTTATAGCCGTTTTCGGCGGTGTACATGCAGGTGACAACGCCGAACTCGGTCGCCGCCAGAGATGCTATCCCAAGGAAGACATTCACCTCCCGGCCGGCCACCAGAAAGTCCTCCACCTTGTTCACATACTTTCGAACGGCGATGCCGGCGACCATCGTCGCCACCAAGTAGAGCCCCACAATCCCGCCATCAATCCACCAGTTGACGTGTGTCATTGCCCGGCCTCCGTGCTGTCAAAGCCGGTGCCGTTGGCCGCGACAGTGATAGGTGCAGACAAATCGCTCAGGAGCATGATTCACTCCTTTTTCGCTGCGCGTCCAATGAGGCCCGCAGCCGTCTGCCAATGGCCCGCTCCTGGTCGATTAAGTTCACCCGTTCGCCGGGATCTTCCTTCAGGTTGTACAGTTCCGAACCCTCAACGCCAGTGGTCGGGTCGTAGTGGACGATCAGCTTCCACTCGGCGGTACGAACGCACCAAATCCGCCGCTCATCTCCCGCCAGGGCCTGCCAGCCCGCCGGAGGCGCCTCGGCAAAAGCCTCTGCCCGGAAGGTCTCGGTGCGGCCGGCGATTAGCGGTAGCAGCGACTCGCCGTCCGATCGCAACGGCAACTGCAACCCCAGTAAGTCAAACAACGTTGGCATCAAATCCACTTGCGATACCTGTTGGTGGATCACGGCACCGGCGGGAAGCCGTTTGGGGTAGCGCATGATCAGCGGAACATGGATGGACTCGTCGTGGAGCGTGCCCTTGAGGTTGCACGAAGTATGCCCCACATGACCGCGTTCCAGCAACTCCTCGCCGTGGTCGGCCGTGATGATCACCAAGGTGTCGTCGAGGATCCCGAGCGATTCGAGTTTTGCCAGCCACCGGCCCACCATGTCGTCGAAAACCCGGACCTCGCCGTCGTAGAGGGCGCGAATGCCAGGGGCATCCTGCCTCTCGAACTCAATGATGGCCGAACTGCGCTGGTGGGCGGCATCGCCCTGACCGATCGCATCTTCCTTGGTTACTTCGATTGCCGCCTGTACGTCCGGCGGATGGAGAATCATGTGCGAACGCACGATATCCAGCCGACGCCGAGTGGCTTCATCGGGCCGAAAATCCGGGTCGACAAATAGATCGTAGTGCGCCTGCGGCGGATTGTATGGCAGGTGGGTGGGATAGGGTTCGGCGAAATAAAACCACCGTTTATCTCGCTGCGCTTCAAGGTAGGCGTCGAGATCGTTCAAGTCGCGGGTGAAACCAAGCGGCTCCCAACGCAGGACCAATTCGCCATCGACCAGATAGCCCGATTCGGCAAGCACGTGCAGCGGCATGCGCGACTTATTCATCGCGTGCTGATTCCGCCAGCGCACGTAATCCTTCGGCGTCATCAGGCCGTGCGTAAACGGGTGCTGTCCGGTCAGCAGCGAAACAATCGGGGGGAACGTGTGGGCGGAGACTGCGATGCACGTTTCGAACCGCACCCCTTCGGCCGCGAGCCGATCACAATTCGGCGAGGTCGGCTTGGCGTAGCCATAGCAACCCAGATTGCGCGCGCGCAGGGCATCTTCGAGGATAACGAGGATATTCACGGGAGCTCTGGATCGCTTCACCCGCTGTACGCAACCGCGGGCACTTCGAGCATGGTCTTGAGTCCAGGACCGGCGGCGATGGTGGAGCGCACGGCGTTGAGCAGAATGGCGCATGTCGCCATATCACCGTTTACCCCACGGGCGATCTCGGACACAAGGTCCGGCTGGCCTTTAATCTCAATCCGATCGAAGGAACGTGCCTCTCCAACGGCCGCGCGAAAGTGTAACTTGATCACCTCCCGATTGCCAACATAGCCGCGGCCAATCTGCTCCACCCCCCGGGCCATACCCTTCGTGATTGGCTTGTAGCCGGTTGTCAGCGTCGTCGTGGCGATAACAGGCTTCAACGATTCGGTGACCTTGGTCACTTCCCAGTTCATCGCGTGCGCTATCAGATGCACGGACTCGGTCAGACCAACGTGCCGAAGCGTGCCTGCGGCCCGCTTCAGGCGAAAATCAGCCAGCGAAAGGCCAGCGCCGATCTTTTGCTGAAAGGGAACACGCCGGATCGATGCGTCTTGCACGCGTTGCACGGCAATACGCTTCACCTCCTGGCTCACCGCCGTGAGAACGCACGGCAGAAAGTCCATCAGGAAACCTGGATTGACCCCGGTGCCGAGGCAGGTGACACCGTGTTTTCTACAGACCGCATCGATCCGCCTGGCCACGGCAGGCGCCGTCTTCCAAGGGAAGGCTAGTTCCTCGCAAGTGCTCACTACATCGAGACCGCTCTCGGCCGCCTCGGCCACTTGGCTTTCCAACTTAGCTATGCTCGAGACCGTGGTCAACACCGCGCAATCCGCCTTTGCGTGTTTGAGCGCGACCCGGAGATTAGGACTAATGGCTATCCCCATCGTCTTGAGTCCGCAATGCACTCCAAGATCTTTGCCGGCGAGAGCGGGATCAATATCCACCGCGCCGATGATCTTCATGCGCTTGCGCTCGACCGCAAATCGCACGGTCTTCATCCCCAAGGGACCAAGTCCTACAATGATAATTCTCGTCATGATTCAGCCCTTCCCCTTCACGACGCCGGCCGGTGCTGGCTCTCGCCAGATATTGCTCGGCCGAGTGTGGTAGTTCTTCGCTTGGCCCACAATGTCGACACCCACCTCTTCGCTCCAGGCTCCGATAATACGGTGGAATAGCGGCCCTGGGCACTGCCCGAGTTCAACGTGGTTGACGCGTGGG
>JBIJCX010000177.1:0-16433 GCA_044344465.1 Opitutaceae bacterium | reverse complement strand
TGCCATACGGCGCTGCTCGATCTCGTCGAGTCGTTTGTGCCCGCCGGGCGTGACTCCGCGCGCCTCGCCTACGGCGCGCGCGGGATCGTGCTGCACGCGATGACCAACTGGGGACCGAAGAACTCCGAGGGCGGCTGGCCGGATTTCGCCGCGTGGCTCGCGCGGCATTTCTGGGAGCACTACCAGTTCAGCGGTGACCGCGACTTCCTCGCGCGCCGCGCCTACCCGTTCATGAAGGACTGTGCGCTCTTCTACCTCGACACGCTCGTGCAGGATCCGCGCACCGGCAAACTCGTCACCGCCCCGAGCTACTCGCCGGAAAACCGCTTCGTGGCGCCCGATGACGGCAAGCCCGCGCACCTCGATGTCGGCAACACCATGGGCATGGCGATTTGTCGCGACGTTTTCCGCCACTGCATCGCCGCCGCGACAGCGCTCGGCACCGACGCGGCGTTTCGCGACGAGCTCCGGACGAAGCTCGCCGCGCTCGCGCCCTTCCCGGTCGGGGCCGACGGACGGCTGCTCGAATGGCGCGTCGACTATGGCGAAACCGAGCCCGGTCACCGCCACCTCTCGCATCTCTACCCACTCTACCCGGGGGACGAAATCACGCCACGCACGACACCCGATCTGGCCGGCGCCGCGAACCAAGCGCTCCTCCGCCGGCTCGATCACAACAGTGGCTGGACCGGCTGGAGCCGTGGGTGGGCGATCAATCTCGCCGCCCGTCTCGGCGACGGTGCGCTCGCGCACGAGCAGCTCCGACTCCAACTCGAGCGCACGACCTTCCCCAACCTGATGGACGCCCACCCGCGCCTCGGCGGCACGACGCAGTGTTTTCAGATCGACGGCAACTTTGCCACCACCGCGGCGATCGCGGAAATGCTGCTCCAGAGCCATACCCCTTCGACGGGTTCCGCAGGCTCACCGCAGGCAAGCTCAGGGCAGGTGGCCGAAATCGATCTATTGCCCGCGCTGCCCCCGCCGTGGAAACAGGGCTCCGTCTCCGGTCTGCGCGCGCGCGGCGGCTTTACGGTCGGGATCAAGTGGCAGGGTGGGGTGCTCGCCGTCGCCACGATGCAAGCGCAGCGCAATGGTCCCTGCACCGTGCGCGCCCGCACGCCCTTCCACATCGGCGCCGAGCGCAGCCGCGCCAACGGCACCGATCACGTGCTCACCTTCACCGCCACCGCCGGGCAAACCTACTCGGTTGCCGCCACCCGCTGACGCATGACTGCGCGACCTGAGATCACGGGCCGGACGCTTGCCCTTTGGGCTGGGACGTTCCTGTTCTTCGCCTCGCCCGCGGCTGCGAAGACGTGGTTTGTCTCCGCCGCGTCACCTCCCGGCGGCGACGGCACGAGCTGGAATCGCGCCCTGCCGGCGCTCGCCCCCGCGTTAGCCGCTGCCCAGGCCGGCGATGCAATCTGGGTGCGGGCCGGCACCCTCGAGCTCGACGAAACGGTGCGCATCCCTTCCGGCGTCGCCCTCTACGGCGGTTTCGTCGGCACGGAAACTTCGCCCGACGCACGCCGCGCGATCAACTTCGCCCACGAGACCGTGCTGCAGCTCCGACGGGCTGACGCGAGCGTGATCGAAATCTCCAACGGCCGCGACGTGCGCCTGGACGGCTTCACGCTGACCGGCGCCAACGGCCGTGCCGCGCTGCTCCTGCGCCGCTGCGCCGATACGGTCGAACTCGCGAACTGCCGCATGGTCAGAAATTCCGCGCGTGAGCCCGGCGCCGGCCTGCGCGTGACCGAGCACAGCACACCGCGCGTCTTCAACTGTCAGATCGCGGACAACGTCGCGGCGGGCGACGGCGGCGGGCTCTTCATCGACGCGACTTCGGGCGGCGTCTGGTCGTGGTGCATCGTCAATGGCAACGCGGCTCGCGGCGCGTTTGGCGGCGGCGCGCTGATCGCCGCGGGCGCGAGCCCGCAGTTCACGCGCTGCGATTTTTACTTCAACAGCGCGGTCGCGAGCGGCAGCGCTCTGGCGTGCGGCGGGGGATTCACGCTGCGCGACTGCGTCGTTTGCTCGAACCTAGCGACGGGAGACGGACCGGGAGCCGCCGTGCGCGTGCAGGGCGGCACCGCACCGCTCGTGCTGGCGGGCGAGAGCTTTGTCATCGGCAACGTTCGCCAGCGCACCGCACAGGATTTTGCCCCGGGCATCGACGACGAAGACCGCTGCGAAATTCGCGATCAGGCGCTCGTCTCGAAAAACGAACGCGGCGCGGCCGATCCCGACCTGCTGGCGCGACGCAACGACGTGCACACCGTGATGTATGATGTCTTCGCCCCGCCACTAACCGCCGGCCCACCCGCTCCCGGAAAATGGGTGAAGCAGACGCTGCCCGATCGCGCCGGCACGGCGGCCTACCACTGTGTCTACCTTCCGCTCGACTGGACGCCCGGGAAAAAATTCCCGCTGCTCGTCGGGTTTCCCGGCAACGGCCCGTTTCGCAACCGCTTCGGCGACCGCAGCGGCGGCCTGCCCGAGGACAACCCCATGGGCGTCGGCCTTTCCGGCGGCCGCGGATTTGTAGTGCTCGGCCTCGGCTACCTCGACTCGCGCAAGAATCTCCAGCCCACGGGCAGTTGGTGGGGCGATGTCGCGGCGACCATCGCCTACACGAAGGACGCCGTGCGCTTCGCCGGCGACCATTACGGCGCCGATCCCGCGCAGGTCGTGCTGTTCGGCTTCTCCCGTTCCGCGATCGGCGCGAGCTTCATCGGCCTGCACGACGACACCATCGCGCCGCTGTGGCGGGCGTTGCTCTGCTACGATGGCTGGGAGTCGCAGGCCGACATGACGCGCAACTGGTATCGCCACGACCAGAGCAGCTACAACTACGATCCCAAGGACTTCGACGGCACGGGCGTCGCCCAACGCTTCCAGCGCCTCGCGGGCCGCCCGCTGTTCATCCTCGGCGGCCGGGGCGCCGTGGAAACACTCAACGCCTCGCTGCATTTCCCCGTCGAGCTGCTCGCCAAGCCCCACCGCAACCACAACGTCTCGTGGTCGCTCCGCGATACACCCGAACGCGCCGCCGTCCGCGCGTGGCTCGAGCGCATGCTCGCTACGTCCACCCGCTGAACCTCGCATGAAAACCTCCCTGTCCTTGATCATCATCCTCGGCGCCGCGTGCGCGGCCCGGGTCTTGGCCGCCGAATCGTCGATCGTCGGGCCGGCCGCCTCACGCTGGCGGCATCGGGTGACGTCGAAGTGACCTCTTCGACAACCACTCCCGCCCCGAAGGAAACCACGCACGGCGGAGCAGACGGTCCGGGCCGGCGAGACGATCCTCTGCGACGCCACACTCCAAATAACTTCCAAACCATGACGCGCTTGATCGCACTGGCGGGCTTCTTCTTTTGCAGCGCGTTGTTGGGCGGTGGGCAGACGGCGGGCGCACCGGATAAGGAGGATCTGATCGTCGCCGGCTTTCAAAACCCGCCGCGATCCGCGCGCCCGCAGACATGGTGGCACTGGATGAACGGCCACCTCGATCGCGCCGCTTTGGTCCGTGATCTTGAGGCGATGCAGCGGGTCGGCTTGGGTGGCGTGCAGATTTTCAACGTCAACTGCCGCATTCCGGCCGGACCCGTGAAGTTCAATTCCCCGGAGTGGCGGGACCTGTTCAAACTGGTCGCCGCCGAGTGTGATCGGCTCGGGCTCGAACTTTCCCTGCACAGTTGCGACGGCTGGTCGCAGTCGGGAGGGCCGTGGGTCTCGCCGGCCGACGCGATGCAAAAGGTCGTGACCACCGAAGTTCGCCTGCGCGGCCCAACCCGTTTTGACGGACGGTTGCCCACGCCGACATCAAACCTCGGCTACTATCGCGATATCGCCGTCGTCGCGTTTCCCGCTCCGCCCGGCGATGAACTGCCGCCGGCCGCGCGCCCGTTGCAGATCACCACGAGCGTGCCCCGCTTGCCGCCGCTTCCGCCGGACTCGGAAGCCGACTGGTTTGTGTTCCCCTCGCCGAAGCCGGAAGGACCGATCGAGGTTCGGTTCAGTTTTGAAGCTCCCCTGACGTGTCGGGCGCTGACGATCACGCAGCGCCACGCTGACGGGGTAGAGAGTGGCGAACTGCAGGTGAGCGACGATGGCCGGGAGTTTCGGCCCGTTTGCCCGTTGCCGGCGCCGACTGATGGCTACTCGTTCACTCACACGACAACGGCCGGGTTTACTCCGGTGTCGGGGCGCGTGTTTCGCGTGCTGATCAAAGCCGGGCGCCGCGAGCCACTGGTGGCTTGCCGCCTGGAGTTGCACTCCGGGGCGCGACTCGATCGGTGGGAAGCGAAGGCGGGAGACGTGGCCCGTCCGTTTTCCAACGCGGCCTCGCCCTTCGCGGTTGAGCGCGCGGCGACGCTGCCAAGTGCGCGCCTACTCGATCTCACCGGCCGATTGAGCGGCGATGGCCGTCTGGCGTGGGACGTGCCGCCGGGCGATTGGACTGTGCTCCGGCTGGGGCACACGCCGACCGGACGAAAGAACGCCGAGGCCACGGCGGAGGGTTCCGGTCCCGAGGTGGACAAGATGGCGGCGGCCAAGGTGCGGGCGCACTTCGATGCCTTCATCGGATCATTGATTGCCGAGGTGGGGCCGCTCGCGGGACGTTCCTTCAAGACCGCGCATCTCGACAGTTGGGAGGCGCTGTGTGCCAATTGGACGCCGGCCATGCCCGCGGAGTTTCTGGCGCGGCGCGGTTACAGCCTAGAACCGTTTTTGCCGGTGCTGACGGGACGCGTCGTGGAATCGGTCGAGACCAGCGAGCGATTCCTGTGGGACTATCGTCGCACGATCGCGGATCTCATCGCGGAGAATCACTTCGGCACGATGCGCGCGGAGTTGAATCGGCGCGGCCTGCGTCTGCAGGCGGAGGCGCTCGGGCCGAATCTGATCACGATTGGCGACGCCTTTCAGTGCAAGGCCGAGGTTGACACGCCGATGGCGGAGTTCTGGACCGGCCGCGATACGGCCCCCGACTGCAAGGAGGCCGCGTCCTCGGCCCATCTGCACGGGAAGACCGTGGTGCCGGCCGAGGCATTTACGGCGGTCACCGGCAACTGGACGGAGCATCCGTACAGCCTCAAGGCGACCGGGGATCGCGCGTTTTGCCGGGGCATCAACCAGTTTTTTTTCCACCGTTTTGCGCACAATCCCTGGCCGGAGCGGGCGCCGGGCATGACGATGGGGCGTTACGGTATCAACTTCGAGCCGACGGCAACTTGGTGGACCTTCGCGCCGGCGTGGATCGACTACCTTGCCCGCTGCCAGTTTCTGCTGCGGCAAGGTGTGGCGGCGGCGGACCTGCTCTACTATGTGGGAGAGCAAGCGCCGAGCCGGCTCGAACCGCGCGACGCACTGATCCCCGCGGTGCCCAAAGGCTATGATTTCGACGGCTGCGGCACTGGAGAACTCCTCTCGTTGCTGCGGGTGCGCAACGGCCGCCTGGTCACACCGAGCGGCATGGAGTGCCGGGTGCTGGTGCTCCCGCCGGTGACAACGATGACACCGCGGGTGGCCGCCAAGGTGCGGGCGCTCGTGCAGGAGGGAGCGGTGGTGGTGGGACCCCGGCCCACTGGCTCGCCGAGCCTGGCGGGGCAACCCGCCGCCGACCAAGAGGTGCGCGCGCTGGCGGCCGCGGCCTGGGATCAGTCGGAGCGCCGCCACGCGGTTGCCAGCGGCGATCTGGGTGCGGTATTGCGACAACTGGGCCTCGCACCAGACTTCGAGGCCTCCGACGTCGCGGCCGATGCGCTTGATTTCACCCATCGGCGAATCGGTGATTCCGACCTGTATTTTGTCTCGAATCAGACGGAACAGACCTTGGATTTTCGGGCGCGGTTTCGGGTGACTGGGCGTCAACCGGAGTTGTGGGACGCTGTCACGGGCGCGCGGCGCGGTGCGGCGTTTCACCCCTTGGGCGAGGACCGCACGGAGGTTCTCCTGCGCCTCGAACCACGGGCCTCGACCTTCGTGTTCTTTCGCACTCCGGCGCCCGCGGCAGGGCGATCCGGTCGGAATTGGGATGAGTTTGCCGCGCTCACGGAGCTGCGTGGGCCGTGGGAGGTGCGCTTTGATCCGACTTGGGGAGGTCCCGCCGCTACCGAATTTCGCGAGCTTACCAGTTGGAGTGTGCACTCCGATCCAAGCATTCGGTACTATTCGGGAACTGCGAAGTACGTGAAGGAATTTGTGGTCAACGACCTCTCCGGACGGTTGGCCCTTTCGCTCGGACGCGTCGCGGTGGTCGCCCGGGCCCGTCTCAACGGCCACGATCTGGGCGTCCTGTGGGCTCCGCCGTATCGCGCCGAAATTACCCAGCTGGTGCGGTCGGGAACGAATCGGCTCGAAGTGCAGGTCGCCAATCTCTGGCCCAACCGCCTGATCGGCGATGAGCAGCGCCCGCCTGACTGTGAGTGGACTCCGCCCGGGGCCATTGCGGCGATTCCCGACTGGGTGCGGGCGGGCCGGCCGAGTCCCACGGGCCGGCTGACCTTCACCACGTGGCGCCATTATACGGCGGCGTCGCCCTTGCTCGAGAGCGGACTGCTGGGCCCGGTGCGCCTCGAGCGAATCGCGCCCGCTCACCTCGACTGATCCGCTCATGAGAAACATAACGCCCTGCCTCTCCCTCGTCGCCCTGCTGGTGTTCAGTCGCGCAACTTTTGCCGCCTCACCGGCCGGATCCGCGGCCGGGTTTCAGCCCATCGCCGCGGGCGCGCTGGCCGATGTCAACGCGAAGGATGGCGATGCCGCGTTCAACACCGACTACTTCGCCAGCGCCGACCTGAGCGGCCCGGTGGCGACCTCGCGACTCGAAGGTGACGTTGGCGGCGCGCGTACCATGGCCACGGGGCTGGGCGCAGGCGGCTACTCCGTTCGCTGGTCGGCCACGCTCACGCCCAAGGTTTCCGGCACGTTTCCAATTGCCCTGCGCTCGATTGGTGCGGCGGAGCTGGCGATCGACGGCAAAGTGGTGCTGCGGCACGACGCAACGCGAAACGATTTCGGCGTCCGCTCCGTGGCGAAGTTGGCCCTCGCCGCCAACAAACCCTATGAACTGGTCGTCGAGTGGCGCAATCCCACCGGCCAGGGACGGATCGCCGCGGAATGGGCCGAACCGGCGCCGCTCGGTCCCGCCGCGGAATCGGCGGTGCGGGTCGAGACGCAAGCCGGGCCCGCGGCTGGGATGGTGATCGGCACCAGGAGCATCCGCGAGAACGGCACCTATTCGCTGACCACCCAAACCGACGGTTCGCTCCTGCTCCTCGAAAAATCCAGCGGCGTGCAGGCGGTGTTCCGCCCGGAGTTCGTGGTGGTGCACCAGCGCCCGGGCAATGAGACGAAGATGGACCCGAAGGGTGGCAAGTACCAGGACAGCGGCCCGGTCGGAGACACCAACTACGTCGTGCCGTCGTGGAACAAGGAAACCGACTTCCTCGCGGCGGCCCACCCGCGCACGCGCCTGCGCGCGATGGCGGTGGTGGAGTCGGGCCCAAAGCTGCGCTGGGAGTTTCCCGAGCATCCCGACTTCAGTTTGAGCGCTGAAGTCTGGCTACCGGCCGGCGGCGCTCCGCCGGCCTTGGGTTTTCGCCTCAGGGCGAAAACCCCGGGGCAATTCTCGGTCGGTTACGTCGGTGCGCCGGAGGTGACCGCGGAGGCGGCCGACTGGATCTGGCAGCCGCTGATTTGGACCGGGAAGCGCTTTCCCAACCGATCGTATTTCACCAAGGAATTTCAGTGTCCGATCCCCTGGGTGATGACCGGAGTCGGCAGCTCGGCGGTCGGGGTGGGGGCGGATCCGGTGGAGATGCCGTACCGCATGCCGACGATTACCGATTCGCGTTTCGGCGTGCTGGTGCGCAATGCGGCGGGTCGGGCGCAGCCGATGCTGTTCGCGCCGGTGCTGGGCGGACCGGAGTCGGCGCTGGCGGCCGGTGCGAACTATGGGTTTACGCTGCGCCTGCTCGTGCGGCAGGGGTCCTGGTTCGACGCCTTCAAGCACCTGGCGCGGTCGACGTACGCCTTGGGCGACGTGCGCGAGAACGCGCTTTGCTCGCTCAACACCACGATCGACAACTTCATGGCCTTCCTGCTCGACGAACGGTTCTCGTATTGGTTTCCGCGTTACAAGACATGGGGCTACCAGAACGACGGCGGGCCGGGGGCGGGCCGGCAGCAGTCCGCCGCCGATGCGGTGTCGCTCGCGCTCGTGTGCGACAGCGCGGCCTTCCTGCGCGAACGGGCGCGCCCAACGCTCGAGTACATGCTCTCGCGCAACAGTGTCTCGACGAACTTTGCGCAGGGAAAATTCATGGGGGGCCACGTCAACAATGCCACGGATCTGGGCGCGGCCTACCGCCTCACCGGGGGACGCACCACGGTGGTCCGCGAGCTCTTCGCCGGCCAGGCCAGCCGCGCTGACGCCGCCAAGCGGGCGCCGTCGCCAGGCCGCAACGAGATCTACGTCGCCCGGCATGAACTGACCGCGCAGCTCGCCGAGTATCGCCTCACGGGTGAACGCGCGGCCCTGGGCCAGGCGCGCCGGGCGGCGGACCGTTACATTACGTTGCGGGTGGACCGGCCCGCGCAGAATTTCAAGGACGTCGGCAGCTCGTTTTGGCACGAGCTGGCGGCCGCCTATGACCTGCTCTACGAGCTGTATCAGGAGACAGGCGACGTTCGTTACCTCCGCGCGGCGACCGCGGCGATGCAGGAGTTCACCGCGTACATCTATCTCGTGCCGGTGATTCCAACCGGCGACTTTGTGGCGCAGCCGGGCGGACGATACAACAACCAGCCTGTGCCCGAGGAGATCGTACCGGCGTGGCGGGTTTCGCCCAACGGGCTGACGGCTGAGTGTGCCGGTACCGCGCACAGCCACCGCGGCGTGTACATGGCCTCGTATCCCAGCTACCTGGCGCGGCTGGCCCGCGACACCGGAGAGACGTTCTTCCGCGACATCGCGCGGCACGCGATCGTGGGCCGGTACGCGAACTACCCGAGCTACGCCTACCGCAACGGCTTCACGACCGTGCACCAGCAGCCGGACTATCCGTTGCGGTCCTTCGAGGAGATCAAGAAGTTCACCTCGGCCCACTACAACCACCCGCTGCCGATGGCGGCGTTCCTCGTCGACTACCTCGTGAGCGAGGCCTACCTGCGCTCGGACGGCGCGATCGATTTCCCGTCGGATTACACGAACACCGGGGCCTTCTTCCGCAACAAGGTCTACGGCGCGCGCGCGGGAAGATTCTACGGCGAGTCCGGGGTCTATTTCTGGCTGCCGAAACGGTTGGTGAACGCCGATTCCGCGCAACTCAACTATGTCGCCGCCCGGGGTAACGGCCGCCTCTACCTCGCGTTCGCCAACCAAGCCCCGCGCGCCGTCACTTCGACCATCATGATTGATCCCGCACGCGTCACGGTCCCCGGCGCGCATCACGCCCGCACTTGGACGAACAACCAGCCGGACGCCGGCACCACGGTCATCGATGGCCGCGTCACCATCACCGTGCCGCCGAAAGGGCTGGTGGGCCTCGCGATCGACGGCGCCGCGTGCACGACCGAAATCCAGGAGGCGATGCTCGACCCCGCGGCGGCACCGCTGCCCGCCGGCAGCACGGCGACCGTGCGCACCACCGCGGGCGATGTCACGGCCACCGCGCTGCGCTTCGGACGTGGGCTTACCAGCGTGCATGTGTGGTTGAAGGCCGGGCCGGCGACGGTCCAACGCGCCCGCCTTTCCTGGACCGACGGCGGACAGGCGCGGCACGCCGACTGCGCGGAGTTTCCCTTTGAGTTCACCGTGCCCGTGGCTGACGCGGAAGCGGTATTCCGTGGTGAAGTCGCGATCTGGGCGGTCGGCGGCAAAGCACTGCCATCCGTCGCGCTGGCCGTGCCACTTTCCGCCCGGTAACACTTTGCTCAACGGGGGACCAAACACGGCATTGCGCCCCTCGCCAACGATGAACACTGAACCGGCAGGCTGTAACGCGAGTCTGCAATCGCGCATGCAACCATCCCCCCGCTCCCTTCACCACCACGTTTACGTCGGTGTCTTTCTCCTCGCAACCGTGGTCGCCAGTGCGGCGGAGTTATTTGATTTCAGTCGACCGTTTGATGCGACGCAGCTGACTGCGCGAGGTGCCACGATCGCCGGGGCGGACGGCACCTTGGAGATCAAGAGCACCATTCCTTCCTCCGATAGTAGTGTGGCCTTTATCTTGCCCGAAAAATGGCGGGATCTCTCGCACTTTCGCCCGTTATCTCGCGGCGTGTGCTCGTGCCCGACGTCTCCCGCGAGCCGCCTGGGCCTGGGCGGCGCGTCTACCAGCAGTTGCCGGGGTGGGAAAAGACGAGCGTCACCCACGTACTGACGCTTCCCCGCGAGTGGCAACCGGGCGGCAAGTATCCGGTCATCGTCGAATACACCGGCAACGTTTTCTACCACAAGTTCTGCCACTCGACCGGCCGCACGGAACAGTGAAACCTGGCCTGCGGCCTGGCGCGCGGCGAAAAATTCATCTGCCTTAATCTGCCCTTCATCAGCGCGGACGGCCAGCGCGAGCAGATCGACGGGTGGGGCAACATCGACCAGACCGCCGACTATTGCGTCGAGGCGGTGCGCGTCGCGTGTGAGCGCTACGGCGGTGACGCGGGCGCGGTGTTTTTCGTCGGTTTCTCGCGGGGCGAATACGCCGCCAACTACCTGGCGCTGCGCGACGACCGGATCGCTTCTTTGTGGCTGGCATTTGTCGGCACGAACCCCGGTCGGCCGTGGAAGGCCACTGACGGCGCCGGCTGGAACAAGGTCGGCCTCGGCTGGGATGAACGCGCCGCCCGTCTGCACGGGCGACCTTGGTTCGCGGCGCCGGCCAACCTCGGGGCCCACGTGCATGTCGATGGGGAGTATCTCGAGGACCGCCCGTCGACGGTGGCGACTCGCCGTTGGCTGCAGGAAGTCCTAACCCGGCGTTCCGGTCTCAATCCCAATGCTGGAAACACGGCCAAGCCGACGGTCGTGAAAGGTGAAAAGTGAACGGCGTGAGAATCACCGTCGCCATGGCAAGCCAGTAGGGCGGGTTGTTTCATAGACCTTCCATTTGGAAACAGGGAAAAATCGGAGTCGGTCTGCTGCCTTCCAACCGGGAACGAGGGGCGCGCCAGTGGCGGGGCTCGCCCGGGATGTTCAGCCATTACGCGCCGCCCCAGCCAAACGTCGTCGAGCCTGGCGGTGACGTCCAGAGTAAGAGCCGGACCGGAAAACCGGCGAACGATTTGTTCGGTGGCGCTTCGGACGGTGCGCGGCGCGTACGTCCGAGGCAATTTCATCATGGACATCACATGATGCCGGGCGCAAGCCAAGCTCGGGCAGACGGCGGAAGAAACGTCCTTCAGTCAAAAAATGAAAAACAGCCCGTAAGGTCAAAAAACTCAGGCGGCCTCCCGGTGATAGAATTTGAGCAGGCCGCCGAGGCGCTCGCGCGTGCGGATTTTACCAGAGGAAGTGCCGATCCGGTCTGCTGCTGCCGGAAACAGGATCACATTGTCCTTACCTTGGTGGTTCCTCTCGTCGTGATAGTGTCGCACGTAGTTTGAGAGCGCATGGCGAAGCGACGCCTCGCCGAAGAGGATCAGCTTCGACAGACACTCCTCTTTCACGGATCGATTCCACCGTTCCAGATGGGCGTTTAGGTTTGGACGGCGTGGGGGCAGGGCCAAGGGTTCGACGCCAGCCGACTGCAGGATGGCGCAAAATGCCGCGCTAAACTTGGTATCCCGGTCGTGCAGCAGAGGTCGACAGCCGTTCAGAAAGCCGTCGCCAACCATCGTCAGGTTGCGAGCGATCTGCTTCATCCACTCCTCCGTAGGCGCCAGGGTGATCCCCGCGATGTGGATCTGGCGGGGAGCAATCCGCATGAACACCAGCACGTAGTAGGTCATCAACCCGGCAGCCGTCCAAACCTCCGCTGTGAAAAAATCCGGGAGCAACGGAGGCTACTTTGGCCCGTGCGCTGCGCGAGTGGCAAGACGGTGCAGAATGGCGGCGATAACAGCGAAAGCGTGGCAAGCGGAGGCGTTGCGAACAGCGTCCGCGTATGAATCTCAGCGAGCGGATCCCGAGCAATGTGGCGGGAGACCGTGCATTCGCGGGATGCGCATTCGGGTGAGGGATGTCTGGGAGATGCTTGGCTCCGGCATGACGGAGGCGGATATTCTTACCGAGTTTCCCTATCTGGAGGCCGCCGATCTGCGGGCCGCTCAGCTCTACGCGGCCCGTCTGACCGACCACTCGGTTCTGCGCTCGGCCTGAGCCGACGGTCATGCGCTGCCTGATCAACGCGGAGTTGCCATCTTTACTCGCGGGCACTTTGCGGAAATGCAGGCGGGAGGTTGACCGTGTTTCCGATCTACGTGGAATCTCCTTGAGAGGTCCGTGTGCTCCCTGACACTCAGCCACCGGCAAAACTCATGGCACACGACCCGAATACCACTGCTGCAGTCCTGAGTCGCGGGCCCCGTCGGAGCGCGTGTGCGGCTCAAGCCCGCGAGCGGGAACAGGAACGGATCAGGCGCCTGTCCGTGCAGGAGCGGATTGCGGCCGCGCTGACCATGGGTGCGCGTTTCTCGTGGCTCAAGCCGAGGCCGGCTAAATCCCCCGTATGAGTCACCCCGATGATCTTCTGCTGGCCGCGGAAAAAGTCCTCGCCGTTTTGGCGCAACATCACCTTGACGCAGTCGTGATCGGTGCGGTGGCGCTCGCGGCCCATCACTACGTGAGGCAGACAGATGATCTCGATCTGGGCGTCAACGCCGACGTTCCGACGCTGCGCGCTGTGGTCAGATCGCTGCACGAGGCCGGGCTTGAGGCAGAATTGCGGGAACCCGACGGAGCAGACCCCCTCGGCGGCGTCATCGACGTCAGCGGTGGCTTTGGCCTGGTGCAGATCATCAGTTATGCCGGCCGTTTCCCGGCGGTGATCGAAGATGCCGTGCGGCTCTCGACGCTCGTCGTGCGCGAAGACAGTCCGCTCAAAATTGTGCCGATTCCCCACCTGATCGCGCTCAAACTCTATGCCGGCGGGCACAAGTCCAAAGCGGACATCATCGAATTACTGGTCCGCAATCCCGATTTGGAATTGGACGACGTGCGCAGCGTCTGCGTCCGCTACGGGCTTGGCGGCCTTGAAGAACTGATCGCCGAGTCACGGTCCGTGTAACATTCGACTCCTTCCGGTTTTACCCCAAGGAACGGATTTGGTTCAGGAGATTCATGCAGGGAAAGTGCGCGTTATCCGAATCGGGGGCGAGGGCGCATGGGAGTGCGGGTGGCTGAAGAGACACATCGGAAGCGTTCACCGCCCGACCCCAAACCCCAAAGCCAGACCCCGTTCGGCTGAGTCCGTTCGGCTGAGTCAAAAGCCCTCTCTGACCCCGGTTGCTCGATTTCGGCGTGCGTCGCCTCAGCGTTTCGGCACCTTGCCGCGCGTGTAGCGGTCAAAAACGTTGATCACCGGCAGCGCGTTGCCGTCGTCGTCGAACATGCCACGACGGCGCAGCCCGCCGGTCACCGCAGGCTCCCACCAGAAAATGCCCTTGCCGAGGCCGTGCGGCGTCGCGAGCACGAGGCGCTGCACTTCCGCCAGAAATTCGCGCTGACCTTCCGGCGTTTCGGGGAACGGTGCCGGCTGATCGCGGTATTCCGCCGGCCGCCAGTTGTAGGCCACTTCGACGAGCACGATGTCCTTGCGATAAGTCTCGGCCATGAACGCGAGGTTCTCCCGCAACTCAAGCAACGAGCCGTGCCACCACGGGTAATAGGACTGCCCGATCACGTCGAACTCGACCCCGCGCTGGAGCAGGTTGTCGAAAAACCATTTCGTCCGCGCCTTGTCGCCGCCTTTTTCGATGTGAATCATGACGTGTGGCCGCGGTGCGCTGCCGCAGCCGGCGTCGACGCCGCGGATGCCGGCCTTCACGAGGTCGGCAAAGGTGTCCCAATTCTGCGGCAGACGGCCGTGCGGCCAGAGCATGCCGGGCGTGATCTCGTTGCCGATCTGCACCATGTCGGGCATCGCTCCGGCCTCGCGCAGTGCCGCGACGGTGTCTCGCGTGTAGTCATGCACTGCATTGACGAGTTCGGGAACGCTCAGTTTTTCCCAGGCCTTCGGCAGGAATTGCTTTCCGGGATCGGCCCAAGTGTCGGAATAGTGGTAGTTGAGGAGAAACTTGTAGCCGAGCGCCTTCGCCTTGCGGGCGAGCGCGAGAGTGTAGGCGAGATCGTTGGGCAGCGGACGCGACTGGTTCGACGGAGTGTGAAACAGCCGCAGCCGGATCCAGTTGTAGCCGTGGTCGCGAAATATTTGCAGCCCGGGTTTTTCGACGCCCCCGTCCTTGAACTTCGTGCCGCCCGCTTCGGCTTGGGCGAGGAACGACAAATCGGCGCCGATCGCGTAGCCGAGTTCGCGGCGCGATTGCGCCGCCGGCACGGATGCGCCGACCGTGTTCGTATCACCTATTGGGTGACGCGATGGGTCGGGCGGAGCCGAGGTGGTGCAGGAGGCGAGCAAGGCGGCGAAAGCGAGCGCGGCGAAACGCCCAACGCATAACGCTGAACGTTTAACGCTCAAGTTTCTGATATCCGATCGATGGCGCATCTTGGTTTTTGTCGTAAGTAAGGATCGACGCCTTGTCCGCCTCTGGCGGTGATTGCCGATCGGAAACTGGATTTTCAGGGGGATCGGATCCGGGAGGGGTTTACGAGGGGCAAACGGCGACGGCTGATCAAAACCGGAGCGTGGTCGACAGGGTGATCTCGCGCGGGTCGGTGAAGACGAAGCGGTCCAGGGTGAGGCCGTCGGTCTTGTGACGGCGGACCTCGATGTCGTGTTCGTCGAGGAGATTGCGGACGTTGATTTGGAAGCTGGCGCGGACGTTGCGGCCGAAGAACTGGCCGCGGGCCTGGTAGCGGAGCATGGCGTCGAAGCGGAGGCTGGAATCGCCGTATTTGATGCCGCCGTTGAAACCGACGCCGGTGTTGACGCCTGAGCCGAGGGGAGGGAGGCCGGGTTGGGTCGAGACGCGGCCGGCAACGATGGGGCTGAGGTAGCGACCGCCGAAGCCGGCGGACCAGCCCTTGAAGAGGGTGTCCTTGAAAGTGTAGTTGGCGAAGAAATTGGCCTTGTGCTTGCGGTTGCCAAAGGCGCCTTCGAAGTCGAGGCGGCGGCCATCGAGATCGGTGCGGTTGACCGCGATGAGTTCGGCGAGCGTCGTGCCCTGCGTGCCACGGGCGTTGAAGACGTCGCCGCCGGGATTGGCTTTCACGATGTCGGCCACGAACTGGTCGAGTTGGTCGAAGAGGCGCGTGGTGCGTTGGTAGACGTTGGCGCGCGTCTGGAGATTGTAGGAGTAGTTTACGATAAAGCGGAGGCTGTCGCCGACGTTGGCGGTGACGCGGAATTCGTAGCCCTTGTTGGCGTTGTCGAGCGAGTCGGCGTTGGCCAAGGCGGTGGGGCGCAGCTCGGAATACTTGCCCATCTGGGCGGCGGTGTAGAGGCGGTCGGCGGTGCTGCGGTCGCCGTTGGGATCGTCGAGGATGGAGAGGATCTGGTCGTAGCGCGGGGCGAAGGCGTTGTTGACGCCCATGGAGCCGACCTGGTCGGTGACGTCGGTCGTGAAATAACTCGCGCGGGCGACGATGCGGTCGTTGCGGAGGCTGAGCATGAGGCCGGCGTCCATGCCGTTGCCCTGGGGCGCAGGTGGCACGCCGCCGTCGGCGCCGACGCGTTGGGCGAAATCGGGCAGGCCGAGGTTTTTGGAACGATTGGCAAAGACCGAGAGCCATTCGCGGGGATGAATCACGATACCGGCGGTGGTGGTGTTGCCGGAGAACGTGTATTCAGATTTCGGAGAGTTGGCGTAGAAGCCCTGCACGCCGCTGCTGCCGGCCCAGAGCCCGGTGGCGTCGCGGGTGGGCGTGATGCGCGTCTGGGTGAGTTCGTCGCGGCGGTAGCCGAGGGTGGTCACGATACGGCGCTGCCACCAGGAGCTTTGGAGCGCGAACATCTGGCTGTCGATGGCGCGGCGGCTCTTGGTGCCGCCCTGCTGGACCCAGCCGTTGGTGAGGGGGGTGGCGCGGCCCGGGACGGTGACGGTGAGGGCGGCGGGGTGGAGCGGATCGGGGAGGCGCTGCGAAGCGGAATCCCCCAAGGTGATGTAGGAGCGACGCCAGACGGAGTTGTTGTCATTGGTCGGTTCCGCGTTGAACGGTGCGCCGAGCCAGACCTCGCGCTCGGTGAAGTTGACGGCTTTCTCGACCTGATACTGGGCCATGCCGGCCATGCGGTGGTGACCCCAGCGCCCGGCGTTCTTTTCGTAGGCGAGCGTGGCGCGGAGATTGTCGCTGGCGGTGC
>JBIJCX010000176.1:0-16472 GCA_044344465.1 Opitutaceae bacterium | reverse complement strand
GAACGTCGTCCTTGCGGCCAAGATAAAGGATGTGTTGGTGCACATCGATGATCGGCTCCGCGACTTGGGCGGCAGCGGCCAATCGCGGCGAGACCGCAGCGGCTCCGAGCGCGACCGCCGAGGTGCGGAGGAAATCCCGGCGGGAAATCGGTTGCAGCGGGCGAGGATTGCAGGGGGTGATCACAGGGTAAGGCGATGGCTGCGAAAAGGGGGATTTCGAGAACCGGTTCGACTCACTGAGATTCGACCCCCGGGCTCAAGCGGAGAATTTCCGCGAATCTTCGCCAAGCCAGGAACTCGGATGCGCCCGGACGCTTGCCCTCAACGCCCGAGACCGCCGAGAAGTTCCAAGAGCGCATCAACCATCTTGGTCGATGCCTCGAACTCCATTCGATTCGTGCCAAGCCACGTCTCGTAGCCGCCGAGCTCATGGTGGCGGGGAGTCGGCAGATAACCGAAATAACCGTTCGCCAGGCCGATGGTAAACGTCGACCGATATGGACTCTTCTCCTTCAAGGTCAGCCCAATCTCGGCAAATGCCTCGACTGGAACCGTGAAGATCGCGAGGTCGCCAATCCGCAGCGCGTGCAGGGGAAAATTAATCCGCTCCGGATAGGCCGCCATCAGCATCGTCCGACCAGCATAGATTTTTTCATGAATATGATAGGGCACGGAACCACCCGCCTGGCTCAGCATGCGCTCGGCCCACGCAATCTGCTCGGGAGTCGGTCGGCGTGTCGCCAGTTCCAACTCGCGAAAGCCGACCTTGAGCTCGACCCAATCCTGAAACTTCAACCCGCGGCTTGCCTCCTGAATCTTGTCCGCCAGCTCGCCGGCCACCGCGCGAATCTTCTGATAATGCGGCAGCCGCTCCTGCTTTTTTCGATAATCAATATTGTTGATGTCACCGCTGGTGCCGTTGCTCAAAATCCCGACGAACGGGGGATCGAGCCGCGCGGCGCCCAACAATTCCTCCATGCGTCCGGCAAACGCCCCAAAATAGTCCGCGGAAAATTCACGGGGACCGTTCCCGCCCACATAGTGCAGGGAATAATTCGCCAGCAGCGCGATGGGACGCCCGTTGATCGCCTGCACGGACAGGAATCCAACTCCGGGGTCGGTCGGTCCAGCCGGCTCGATCAGGTCCTTCGATCCGGCGGGCGGATTCATGCGCGCCCGGTCCATTCCGCCGAAGGGATTGCGCAAATCCTTCGATGGGTTCATCAGCCACCGCCGGTTGAAGACCTGCCCCGGCAGCGAGGTTTGTCCCCAGGCGATCCGCGCGGGCTCGAGTTGGTTAATCGCCCGCCGCACTCCGTCGGCCATGCGCCGGGCCAGGAACTGCTCGTACTCCCGAAGCGGATAAGTCATCCGGTGCGCGTGCGACGCCCGAATGTTGGCGGCCGAGTGCGTGTGGGTGGCGGCCCCGACGATGTTTTCCACCGGCAGCCCGGTCGCCTCCTTGATCAAGCGCTTTGCCTCATCGAAAATTTCGCGGTCGATCACCGTCAGGTCGCAAATAATGAACGCAATCCGCGTCGTGCCATCGTCCAGCACGAGACAGCGCGCGTTGAGCTCGTCGTGCACATGACTCGAGATGTTGCTCTCAAATCCCCCGGCCCTCATGCCGATCCCGAGCGGCGGCGTAATATTGCTGATCGCGGCACCGGCCCGAAAGACTTTGGCCGGGGCTGCGCTGCGCGAGAGTGCCGGCAACAACAGAAGCAACGCCGCGGCGATTGAAGCACGAAGTCCGACCCATCCGGTCCAGTCTGCCGAACCTCTTCGCGGGTGAGATGAACCCTGCATTGCCATGTCTTCTGCGATAAACCGGGCATCAGGTAACCACTGAGATAGCTTAGCCCGGATCTTCCATGGAGATGCGGCGCTCTTGCCGCGTTGCGCTCGACCACCGCGCCGGGGGCGCCGCGGCTCCAGTATTCAGTGGGTGCCAGAGGTTCATCGTCACTGTGGCTAATATCGATCTACATCGTTCACGTCTGCGACGATTTTAATGGCCACAAAAAGGCACGAAAAGCGCCCGTCCGGCCGACGAAAATCGACCGTGCGCCTATAGGCGCCTTGCGAGCCACAATCGCCCTCCGATCTTTGTGCCTCTTTGTGGCAAATGGTTTGGTGTTTGGTGGCTTGGGTTTGGTTGCGGCTGCCGCGGTGGGCTCATATCCGGACTAGGGTCGGGTCCTACCTGCGGTGTCGTGTTGGCGGTGACGTTCAATTCGCGGCATAAACCAGTCGTTCAGCTTTCGCTGCAAGCCGTTTCTGATCCCGGCATATTCAGCCAGACTTGAAAGATCGCGCAGTTCATAGGGATCGTCCTGCAAGTCGAACAGTTGGTGCCGGTTCAGGTGGGAATAATAGATCAGTTTCCACCGTTCGGTCCGCACCATGCGTTGGAGGGGAAAATCAGGGGTCAGCCCGGGACGATGCCAATATCCATAGACTTCGGGATAGATTTCGCGGACGAGCCCGGAGAGAACCGGCACCAGGCTTTTGCCCTCGACGGTGGCGGGAATTGCGATCCCGACCAGCGCACAAACGGTTGGGAACAGGTCCCTCAGATAGGCCTGCGCGGCGAACCGCTGATTCCGCGGCACGCCCGGACCCGCGAGAATCAAGGGCACGCCAATCGAGTGCTCGTACATATTCTGGTAACCGCGAATACCATGCCGACCGACCGACATCCCATTGTCGGTGGTGAAGATCACGACGGTGTTCTTCTCCTGGCCGGTCACGCGCAGCGCTGCCATCACACGCCCGATCTGATCATCCAGCCGCGAGATCACCGCGTAAACATCGGCGAGTTCGCGCTTGATCTCCTCGGGCCGGCGGGGCGGCGGAATCAGCATTTGCTCGTCGCGGCCCTGGGCGTTGCCATATTCGAAAGCCGGCGCCGGCAGAAAATTGGGCGGCAGCGGAATCGCGGCGGGATCGTACCTGTGCTCATAGCCCGGCGCCACGAGGAGCGGATCGTGGGACGCCGTAAAGTTGACGTGGAGAAAAAACGGTTTGTCCGATCGCCGGCGAATGAGATCGATCGCGGCGTCCGCGATGTATTCGTCGGTCTTCGTCGTCAGGCCAACGCCCTTATCCGGTTCCGGCGTGCCGTCGTCGGTCTTGAACGTATATCCCCGATAACCGCTGGCCGGACGGCCGTTGTTCATCGTCGGGACCGTGTGAAGAATCCCGCCCCCGCCCCCGCTGGAGAGCATGCCACGGGTTTCCTCGTAGCCGCACTGCCTGGGCGTGGCTTCGACGTTCCATTTGCCCGAGTGCCACGTGCGGTAACCCGCCTGCCGCATGACCGCCGGCCAGAGGGCGAGATCGAGGTTAAGCTTGCCCCCGAACGGACTGGACCGGTTCACAAACCCGGTGGCGCCGGTGAGTATTTCCGCCCGGCTCGGAACGCAGTGCGGGTTGGCGCAAATAGCCCGGGTAAACGCGCTGCCCTCGCTGACCAAACGGTCGAGGTGCGGGGTTTCAATGTAAGCGTTGCCCAGGGCGTGAATGGTGTCGAGCGGCTGGTTGTCGCTCACGATCAGCAGGACATTAGGCCATTGCTGCGACTCAGCCGCACCGGAAAACGTGCAGGCAGCAAACAACGCGAGGCGCACAAAGACTTTGCTCATGAGGTGACGTTTCATCACTTGCCGACCCTGATTATTATGTCGACGGCAGACTGGGCGAAAGCGGGCCCAAGCGACGGCGGAGAAAATTATCCGTGTTAATCCGCTCCATCCGTGGTTGAAAAATCCATGCCCGCCGACGCGCCTCACATTCTTGTTATCCGGCGCCGGTACCTTGGCGACATCGTGCTGCTCGGTCCGGTCTTCCGCAACCTGCGGCTCCATTGGCCCGACGCGCAGATCACCGCGCTCACCGAGGCGCCCTTCGCCGGGGTGTTGCCACTCAATCCCGACGTCAATGGGACGCTTACGTTTCCCCGGCGGGTGGCCGAGTGGCCCTCATTCCTGCGCGCCCTGCGCCGCGCCCGGTTCACGCACGTCCTCGATTTCGACAACACGGAAAAAACGGCGGCCCTGACGCGATTTACCGGCGCGTTCCGGCGCATCGCCTTTGACCGCGAGCTCATCACGTTTCGGTGGCGCCGCCTTTACACGCATGCGGCAAAAGTCACGAACGCCTTCTACGATTCGCATCACATCACCGAGACCTACCTGCAATTGCTGGCACCCATCGGGGTCCCGGCGGCCTCGCGCGAGGTCCGGCTCGTCCCGCGGCCCAAGGACGTCGCGTTAGCACAGCGGATCGCTCCTCGTGGTGGCCGCAAGGTACTCGTCCATCCGGGCAGCCGCAGTGTCCACCGCCTCTGGCCCGCCGAGCGCTTCGCCGCCGTCTGCGACCGCCTGCAGGATGAGCTCGGCGCCCAGGTTTTCCTCGCCGCCGGTCCCCGCGAACAACCGCTCGTGCAGCAAATCCGGGCCCACGCCAAGACCCACCTGGTCGCCCTCGACGACGTGTTGTCCGTGGGCCAGTTCGCGGCCCTCGCCGCCCAATTCGAACTCTTCCTTTGCCACGACAGCGGTCCCATGCACGTCGCCGCCAGCGTCGGCACGCCCGTGGTCGCGTTGTTCGGATCTCAAAATGCCACGATCTGGCGACCGCTGGGTGACCGGCACGCGATTCTGCAGACCCCGCTCCCCTGCGCGTGTTTTTCGCCAGAGGCGTCACCTGGCACCTGCGTGCGCGGCGACTCCTACCGCAGCTTCTGTGTCAGGAAGCTCGACGTCGAAACCGTGTTTCGCGCCGCCCAAGCAAAATTGTAGGTAAGATTTGCCGCGGCGGTCGGAGAACGCCGTCCCCACCAAGACCGGCACTCCCAGCGCGCCGCCGGCCGCACCAAATCCACGGCCAAACGGCGGACCGGCGTCGATCCATACCTACATCCGAAAGGCGATGATCGTCCCGGCCACGCCGACAATCTCGGCAAACCGGCCGGCCTTGGTCTCCTCAAAGATCGCGCGGGTCACGCCGTCCGCCCGGCTGCCGAAATCGTGAAACGCGATGACGCCGCCGCGTTTCACGAACGGAACCCAGGCCGCGATGTCCGCCTTGCAGGCCTCGTACGAATGATCACCGTCGATGAACACGAAGTCGATCGTGCCGCGCTTGGCCGCCAGGGTTTGCGCCGCCGCGAGCGAATCACTCACCACGGGCTCGGCGCGCGACGGGAAGCCGAGCGCGGCGAAATTCGAGCGAAAAATCTCCAGCGTGCTGTTCGCTCCGAGTTGCTGGAAATGCCGGCGATACCACGCGGCGTCCTCCCCGCAGGTGGAAAGCCCCTGGAAATTGTCGACCGCGAATATCTTGGTCGCCGCTCCCTTCAGCCCGCCGGCGATGAAACAGGTCGACGCTCCCATCCAGGATCCGACCTCCACCACCTGCGCGTCGGCCGGGAGGTCGCGGGCAAGCTGAAACAAGTAGCCGCGCTCCGGAAAGCTGCCCATGTCGTCCGACTTGAAATGGCGCGCGATCCGCCGGAACTCGTCCCAGTTCAGGTCGGGCCGCCGCTTGCGCGCCCCATGCAGGAAGCGACCGCATTTCTGCGCAAACCTCAGATCGCGAATGAGGGGCCAGTTCTTGAACGCCATGGGTTTTCGCTGCGCGAAAACCCCAAATTGTGAAGCAAAAAAGGACGCCCCGTGAAGTTTCGCATGGCGCGGGGAGGCTCTGTTTTCGTGGGTTTGTGTTTGTCATTCTGAGCGCCAGCGAAGAATCCAACAGGATGTTCGCTTGCGGTCGCGCCGCTGGATTCTTCGCTTCGCTCAGAATGACAGCCCTGATTCAGAGCAGGATGCGTCGCGCCCTTCGGGAGCACCCGCCGTGAATACACCGCTGCCCTTGGCCCCTCGGCGTGCCCAGACCTTGGGTTTTTGCGGAGCAAAAACCCTCAAAGTCACCGTCGCGATTCCGACTTACAACCGGGCGGACTTCCTGCGCCAGACGCTGGCTGGCATCGTCACGCAAGAGTTCCCGCGCGATCACTTCGAGGTCCTCGTGATCGACAACAACTCCCGCGATCACACGCGGGCGGTGGTCGCCGAATTCGCGTCGTCCCGCCCGGCGCCCTGTTACCTGCACGAATCGCAACAGGGACTCGACCACGCGCGCAACCGGGCGATCGCGGAGGCCCGCGGGGAAATTATCCTCTTTGCCGACGACGACATCCTGGTGCAGCCCGACTGGATCGCCCAGATGGCGGTGCCGATGCTGGCCGACCCGGCGCGCCGGATCGGGGCTGTCGGGGGCGAAGTGATCCCGGTTTTCCCCGACGGGCTCCCTGAATGGGTGCGCGAGTGGCATGCGCCGCTCGGCTTCCGCACGGACACCGGTCCGCTCGAACCGCGCCACTCGCCGATGGGCGCCAACCTCGCGTTCCCCGGCTGGGTGTTCGAGCAGCTCGGCACGTTTCACACCGGGTTGGATCGCGCGGCGGGCAATTACTTTTCGGGTGGCGATAGTGAGATGATTCGCCGGGTCCGCGCCGCCGGGCTCGAGGTCTGGTTTGTACCCGCCGCCGCGGTGCAGCACCAGCTGCCCGCGAACCGCACCACGTTTCGTTACGCGGCGCGCCACGCCTTCGACTCCGCCCGCTCGCGGGTCATCGATCGCACCGGCCAACCCGGCGCCGCCGGCTATCTGGCCGGGAGATTCGTTGCGAACATTCTGAAGGTCGTCGGCTTCGCGGCCCTCGCGGTGATCAACACCCTCCTGCTGCGCCCCGGCGCGGCCAAGCAGGCGCTCGTGCGCTCGTGGCGATCGTGCGGCTACCTCTACCAGATTCCGCGCAGCTCTTTCGGCCGGATGTAGGGCGTATCGGCCGCCTACTTCAGAAGCTCCGCAATTTTGACCGGTTGGCCACCCCGCGCCTTGCTCATGATATCGGCCTCCATGAAGGCCATGATCTCGATTGTCTCGCGCTCCGGCACCGGCGATACCCCCGTTTGAAAGAAGCTCATGATCGCCAGCACCAGCGGCCGGTAGCCATCCCACCGGCCGACCGTGGTCGACTCACCCTTGTCCCCGACCGCCTTGCCGGAATTCCGGTTGCCCTCGCGAAAGATGCCGATGCGCCCATCCGCCCACCGGCCCTCCGTGACAATCGCTCCCTTCGCACTGCTTAGGCGGGTCACCGTCTCAATCCCCGGGCCAAACACGGTGAACAACGACTCGACACCGTGCACCCCGTACCAGAACAACTCCGGATTGGTCGGCTCGAGATTCACCGCCCCGTACATTTCCGCGCGCAGCACCTTGCCAATCTTTCCATTGCGCACCTCCTGCATTTCCTGGCCAAAACGCGCCCCCGAGGAACTCATCACCCCCGCGCCCTGGTGCTTCTTGGCCAGGGCGAACAGCTCGATCGCGTCCTTGGCCGAGAGCGTCATGGGCTTTTCGATGTAGAGACGCTTGCCGGCCGCGAGAACTTTTCGCGCCAAGGACACATGTCGGCGCGCATCGTTGTCCTCCATCAACACGCAGTCGACGTGTTTGAGCATCTCTTCGATCGACTCGTAAAACTTCACGCCAAAATCCTTTCGCAGCTTTTCGGCGTTCGCATCGACGCGCGACCAGGAGCTCTGGATGTCCGGGCTGCTTACCTTGAAGGCCGCGACAACTCTGGCGCCGGGGATGTGATCCTTCGCCGCGGGATTGTTGAGCAACTCGGTGAAGTTAATCGAGTGTCCCGTATCCATGCCGATCATGCCAAGGCGAAGATCGGCTGCGTCGGTCACTGCGGCGAGAGCCACGGACAGTATCAAGGCCATTCCATTTTTGTGATGCATAAAAAGTGGGGTTGAAGGTTTCGGTGCAGCTTTCGGAATCAATCCAAGTCCGGCCACGCCGGGATGCGGGATTCGATGAAGTACCCGTCGATCAGTCAGAGCCATCGCGATCGCAACCGTTGCGTACAGGCGTGGCAGGGTCCAGCCCATTGGGGATTCCATTGCGACCCTTGCGCCCTACGTCAGCATCGAAAGATTCATCGGCCAGGCGCTCCGGTTTTTTCCGCCCATTTCATCCAGTCGGCTGCCATCGCGGCGACCCGATCAGGATTTCCGGCCGCAAGATTCACGGTCTCCGCCCGATCGGTCGCGAGGTTGTACAGTTCCCAGCGCCTGTCACTGGCGCCCCAGACGAGTTTCCAGTCCCGGTCCCGGATGGCCCGATTGCCGTAGAGTTCCCAATAGAGCGGCCGCGGACGCAAATCCACCGCCTGGCCGCGCAGGGCCGGCAGCAGGCTCCGTCCTTCCATCGGTGGAACCGCCCGGCCCTTGATGCTCCTGGGGTACTCGCCCCCGGCCACTTCCGCCAGAGTCGGCATGAAATCCACCAGATGACCCGTCGCGCCGGTCAGCGCACCCGGCGCAACGACGCCGGGCCAGCGCACAATCATCGGCGTGCAGATCCCGCCTTCGTACGTCCAGGTCTTGTGCCGCCGAAAAGGTGCGTTCTGCGCCCAGCCCCAGCCCGGCCCCACGAATTCGTAGCCGCGCGCATCTCCCACCGGCACCTCCCGGTTGTAAGCCAGAAATTCCGCCTCGTTCTCCGGCCAGCTGGCACAGCCGCCGTTATCGGAAAGAAAAAAGACCACGGTGTTCCGGGCCGCGTCGGACTCCTCGAGCGCGGCGAGCACCCGGCCGATGCCTTGATCGAGGCGGTCCACCATGGCGGCATAAACCTCCATGCGCTCCTCCTCGCGCTTTCGCGTCGCCGCATCGAGCCGGTCCCACGGCTGCACCTCATACTCGTACCGAAAGGTGCCCGTCTTGCGATCCACCGCCGAAAGCCTGGTCACCGCGGGGTCGACGATGCCCAGCTCGATCTGCCGCTGAAAACGCCGGGCCCGCACCACATCATATCCCTCCCGGTATTTTCCGCGGTAGCGCGCGACGTCCTCCGCGGGGGCGTGGAGGGGAAAATGCGGCGCCGTATAGCAGAGATTGAGAAAGAACGGCCGGCCCGCGCGCGCTCCCTGCCGGATGAACTCAACCGCCCGCTCGGAAAAGGCATCCGTCGAGTAGAAATTCGGCGGAAACTCGGTGATCCGCCGGTCGTTGTGCACAAACACCCGCGATGCCCCGCCATTGTAGAACTTTGGATCCGGTTGGGCCGGGTTGAAATGATTGCTGCAGCCATCGAGCAATCCGTAATGCTCATCGAAACCCCGATCGATCGGGCGCAGCGGAGGAGTTCCGCCCAGGTGCCACTTTCCGATCAGCGCAGTCGCGTAGCCCGCCTGCCGCATGACATCGCCCAGCGTGACCATGTTGTCCCGCAGCAGCCCGCCCTTGCCCTGGCGCGGGTACAGACCCGTCGTCATTGCCGCCCGCGAAGTCACACACACGGCACAATTGTAGAACTGGGTGAAGCGCAGTCCCTCCGCCGCCAGCCGGTCGAGATTCGGCGTCCGAATCTCACCACCGTACGCTCCGACGTCGGAAAAGCCCAGGTCATCCACCAAAATCAGCAGCACGTTTGGACGGGGCGCGGTCGAGGACGAAGCGGCTCGGACTGACGCGATGCCGCCCATGATCACAAACGCGAGCAGAGGGCAGAAAAATCGGGTGAAGCGCATTTTTGCCGGTTGAACGTTGGATCGTTCGGATGCGGGCGCAACGTTGGCGTTGGTGCGTCGGTTCGCCACGGTCATTTCAGGCTCCTGATAAAGAGGATCAGCGACTCGATCTGCGAGTCGTTCAACACAGCGGCGTAGCTCGCATGGCGCACTCGCTGCGCTGGTACCCGCGTCTACCCGCGGTCGAGCTCCTCCCACATCCGCCGCGCTTTTGCCGCGATGAAGCCCTCGGCCTTGGCGAGCGAATCACTCGTGTTGCCGGCAACGTGAGGCGTGATCACCAGGTTGTCGTGCGCGCGGGCATAGGCGACCAGTGGATGGTCCCGGCCGACCTCCGGCTCGCCGTCGATCACATCGAGGGCGGCTCCGGCCAAGGTTCCCTGTTCGAGCGCCGCCAAGAGGGCGGCCGCATCAATGACGCCGCCCCGCGACGTATTGACGAGCACCGCCCCGGGTCGCGCCCGGGAGAAATGTCGCGCCGTGATCAAGTGCCGCGTGCTGACATCGTACGCCAAGTGCACCGAGATGACATCCGCCGCGGCAAACAACTCCTCCAGCGACTCACAGCGTCGCGCCAGTTCCGTCGGGAAATCCGGGCGCGAGTCATACCCGATGATCTCCATCCCAAAGGCGCGCAGGTAGCCCGCCACAATCGATCCCAGCCGCCCCATCCCGATGATCCCGGCCACGCGACCGTACAATTCCCGTCCGCGAAACGCGTCGCGATCCCACCGTCCATCCAGAACTGACGCGTGCGCCGCTGGCAGCCTTCGAATCAAGCCGAGCGCCAGCGCGACCGTGTGTTCCGCCGTTGCCCGCACGCTGCGCAGAAACTCAACCTCCCCTTTCAGCGCCGCAATGCGGATGTTCGCCCTCCCGCACGCCTCCAGATCGAGGTGATCCAGACCCGTGGCCGGCAGGGCGATGATCCGGCAGCGGCAGTCGGCCGGAATGTCCGCGGCGCGCACGCGGTGGCCGAGCCGGATCCAGACGATATCGAAGTCGCGCAACGCCCCGCTGATGCCACCGGACGGCAACGGCCCGGGTTCGACCTCCGCCCAGCCGCGCAGCGTCGCGAGCACCTGAGGCGTGAACCCCTCCGTTTCAGCAAGCAACAGTCTGGGACGCAGCGCGGCCATCGCGGGACGAAAACCAGTGGCGGCGTACGGAGCAAGGTCGCACTCCTTGTCTGCAGAAAAGACAGGCGCACGGGCATTGAGCGCGGGGCCCGGAACTGCGTAACGTGATCGTTGTTGCCCCGATTTCGCTTCGTCCCCCACCCGACTGGCCCATGAACAGAATTCTCCTCGCAGCGGCGCTTGGCTTCGCCGGGCCGGGAGCCTTTACGCCTTCTGGGGCAGCCCGGATTCAAGCGGCGCAAGTCACGGCTATGTCGCCGCGGGCGGGCCGGGATTCACCGGCGCCAAAGATACGACCGGGAATTAGGACCGGCGATTCGAGCGCGGCACCCGAGGCCGACCGCGAATTTCCCTGCCCGGCTGCGTGATAATCAACTCTAGCGAACATGAGGATCGAACTGACCAACCAACAAAAGCATCACTACGCGGAGGAAGGCTACCTTTCCCTGCCCCACCTGCTGGATCCCGAGGAGGTGTGGAGGCTGCGCTGCGCCATCGAAGATCTGGGCCAGGCCGGGTTTAATCTAAAGGCCCGCCAGGTCGGTGCGCTGACGCAGAAAGACCCGCGCTTCATGCAGCTCGTCTTCAACCCCAAGGTTGCCGACCTGATCGGCCAGTTGGTGGCATGGGATCGCCTCTTCCTCCACAGCTCGAAGGTGAACTTCAACTGCGCCAACGACGGCGTGCCGAAGACGTGGCACCAGGACAATGTCTATTGGCCGGAGGTGCCGCCGAACCAGATCACCATGTGGATCGCGATCGACGACGCCGACGCGAGCAACGGCTGCATGTGGGTGCTCCCGCGCAGCCACACCCAGGGCGTGGTGGAGCACACCCAAGGCGCGACCGGCTGGGAGATCACGGAGGAAGCCGTGCCGAAGGTATTTCCCGGCCTGGTTCCCCTGCAATGCCCGGTCGAGTCGGGCGGCGCGCTGGTTTTTCACGGCAACGTGCTGCACAAGTCTGAAGCCAACCGTTCGCCCCGCAACCGCTGGGCGCTGGTGCTCGACTTCGACGATCGCAAGAACGAGATCGTCCGCATCAACAAACAGACGAACATGATGACCCAGTTCGATTCCATGGAGATCTGGCGCCGCTCACGGCGCCCGTAAGCAGCGGACACCGCGGGTCCTCTTGAAGCGGCGCACCCGGAGTGGTTCCGCGCCGCGAGCTGCGATGTTCCTCATTCCTTCCCGCTGAAAATGCAGGACGACGCCTTGGGCTGGCTGGATCAGTGGCTCAAGGAAACACCCCTATGAACCGATACCGTTTCTCGTTTCTCTGTGTCCCCCATTGTCCGGCTACTCCTTGAGGTCTTCCTCAATGGCCGCGAACTGTTCCAGGGCGGCTTCGAGATCGGCGACGATGTCGGCGGTGATGATGCCGGGGGCGGGGAGATTCGCGCTGTCTTCCAGGGCGTCGTTCTTGAGCCAGAAGATGTCGAGGTTCACTTTGTCGCGCTTGATCAGCTCGTCGTAAGTGAAGGATTTGAAGCACACGGTTTCGACGCGGTCGTGACGGCTCGGCGTGGAAGCGGCATCCTGCCGCTTTTCATCAAGCGGCGAAACGCCGCTTCCACCGTCTCCAATCCCGTGTAGCAGCAAATTCATCGCGCAGAGGCGGGTGACGCTGTCGACCAACTCGATGCCGTGGCACGGTGACAGGCGCGCGATGCGCTGGGCCTTCCTCTTGTCTAATTAAAATACACGTGGGCAGTGATTGAACCGCCTAGTTGCCGGGGTACGATTTGGGCGATGCATTCGGCTTATTCGCCTTTGACCCCAGAATGGGTGCCTCGTGCTCCTGGCGATCCCTCGCCAGCCGGGCATCCTGCGGCCGCTGGATGTCGACTATCCCGGCGGCGAATGCGGTTCACGTCTTCCACCCCGACTGCCACCCGCGGATGGCGGCAAAGTCCCGTTTCCCGTCAGTCATTGTCAAACTCTCCACACCAACCTGCAGGTCAAGAACACCCATGAACGAAAAACCCACCGGAATCGCTTCGTTTCTTTTGCCGCTTCTGTTCCTCGCGCTCACCCTGATGGTCCGGCCGTCTCTGCCGGCGGCAACCCCGGCGGACACCGGGAGCATCACCGGCCAAGTGAGCAACGCCGCCACGGGATCCTTCCTTGAAGGAGCCGTGGTGGCAGTCGAAGGCACCACCCGCCTGGCGGTCACCGACCGCGAAGGCCGGTTCCTGCTCAGCGGGCTGGCGCCCGGCGCGGCCACCCTGATCGTGAGTTTCAGCGGCCTGGATACGCAGCGGATTCCCATCACGCTCAGCCGGGAATCGCGCACCGTTCGCGACGTCTCCCTGACCTCGGAGATTTACCTGATGGAGAAGGTCACGGTCGCCGGCGAGCGGGAGGGCACGGCCAAGTCGGAAGTGCTGCGCCGCCAGGCGCCCAACGTGATGAACGCGATCTCGGCCGACACCTTCGGCAACCGCGCCGACGCCAACATCGCCAACCTGCTCGAGAACATCGAGGGCATCTCGGCCATCTATAACGACAACGAAGCGCGCCAGGTGAGCATTCGCGGCATCGACGGCAACCTGAACTCGGTCATGATGAACGGTCAGCAATTGGCGTCGTCCGCAGGGGGGACGGGCCGTAATTTTCTCTTCGACCAGCAAGGCTTGGGCCATGTCGAAAGCATTGAGGTGTACAAGGCGGCCACCCCGGACATGGCGGGGGCCTCGGTTGGCGGGGGCATCAACCTGATTACCAAAAGCGCGTTCGATCGCACCGGGGGACGCCAGTTCACTTATTCGGCAGGATTTTCGACCCAACCCACCTTTCTCAAGTATGCCCCCAAGTGGAAGGAACCGGTCCCGGGAATGAGCCCGTTTTTCAACTTCAGTTACATGGACGTACTTGGGGAGAAGAAAAACCTGGGTATCGCGGTGACCACGTCGCTCACCAATTACCAAATCGGCCACGTGCGCCCCGTGCTCACCCATCTGACCAGAGACGCAGGTCCGACGGCCGTCACCGGGTTTTCGCGGCGGCCGTGGACCGTGAATCGCACCAAGTTTCTGAGTGGCGTGACCCTCAATTATCGTTGGAGCGAGCACACCACCGTCTCGCTGGGGCTGACTTACGGCTACTCGCACCTCCTGGCCAACAATCCGCAGGCCAACTTGTCGGCGGCCGCGACGCTCGCGACGGTCGATGCGAGTGGCAACCGCACGGGCGGTGGCTTCGTCAGTCCCAGTTTCAGCTATACCGGCACGGAAATTTTCCCCGGGGCCAGCAGTACAAATACCCTGATCAGCACGGTAAACAATGAATTCGGACAGACCGTCACGCTTCAGCCGACCGTGCGCCACCGCCTGGACGGCTGGGATATCGACTATGGCATGAGTTATTCGGATGACATGACGCGCAAGGATCGCGGCTCGCGTGAACATGGCAGTGTGACGATGGCGATGGCGAACATCGGGTGGAGGCTGGATTTTTCCGGGGATCCCGTCGCCGCGAAGGTTATCCAGACCGCGGGCCCGGACATGTACAACCTGAACAACTTTACGAGCGTGCAGTTCAACCAGAATGCGCGCGGCAACTCCAGCGAGGTGATCGTGGGCAATGCGAATCTCAAGAAGCAGCTGACGCTGGCGCGGCCGGCGTTCTTGAAGACAGGCGTCGCCTATCAACGCGAGACCCGTCGCCTGGAAACGGACACCCATCGCTACACCTATGCAGGCCGGGACGGCGTGCTGGGCAACGCCGACGACCGGCTTGATCTCGGCCAGTTTACCGAGACCGGCAGCAAGCCGTATTCCCATTCCGACTATGTGAAATACTTCCAGGATTCCGGCGGACTAGTCCGGTTTCCGGATGCCTACGGCGTGGCGCGGCACAAGCTGACAAATCCGGCCATGTGGGTGGAGGATGAGGCGTTTGGAGTGCAGACGACGTTGCTGTCGCGCCGGCAAATCACCGAACAGATCTCCGCGGCCTATGCCATGGGGCACATGAGGTTCGAACGGGCCTCGGTCCTGGCTGGAGTGCGCGTCGAGGAAACGCGCGCCTCCGGCGAAGGACCGTTGAATTATATTTCGCCAGCCGAACGAGCCCGTCGGGCGGCGTGGGTTGGAACGGTAACGCCGGCCGAGTCATTGCGCCGGGCCATCGCCCAATATGGGGGACGAAGATCCAACGAGGGTAAGTACAACAATGTTCTTCCCAGTATTCACTTCAGATACGAACCCCTCGAGCGGGTGATTACACGCGCAAGCTGGTCGACGGGGATCGGCCGGCCGGCCTTCGGGAACATTATTCCGAGCGACACCGTCGACGACACCAACCTGCGGGTGACGGCCAACAACCCGAATCTGAAGGCGCAATATGTACACAGCTACGACTTGATCGCCGAGTACTACTTTCCCTCGCAGGGCATGATTTCTGCCGGCGTCTTCCAGAAGGACATCAGCGATTTCATTTTTTCCAATACCTCCGTGATCGGGCCTGGGGCCGACAACGGTTTTGGCGGGGAATATACCGGCTACACGCTGACGACCCAGTCCAATCGCGGTTCCGCCAAGGTGCAGGGCATGGAGTTCAGCTACCGGCAGCAACTGACGTTCCTCCCGGGCTGGGCGAGGGGTTTCAGCGTCAACGCCACCTATACGAAGTTAAAGACCGAAGGAAATTATGGCGGCAATGTCGCGCTTTCCACCAGCAGCCTGCAGGGTTTTGTGCCCCAGACCGGCGCGTTTGGACTGACGTATCGCGGCTACAATATGGAACTGCGGCTGCAGGCGGTCTTCTACGATGAATATCTGGCCGCGGCCAACACCGATCCAAGGCTCCAGCAGTGGTGGCGGTCGCGCTCCACGTGGAATTGGAAATCGAAGTATAATTTCTCCAGGAAATTGAGCGTGTTCCTCGACATCGATAACGTCACTGGGGCCCACGGCTCGGAGCTCTATCGGGGGTACCGCGACCGGCCGAATCAGTTCGGCACCTTTGAGCCCAAGATCCAGGTGGGGGTCAGCGGGCAGTTCTGACCACCAGCCTATGAACCCGTCGGCCCCGCATCCGATCCGTGTATTTCCCGCCAGGCAAGCGTCGGGCCTGGCCCTGCTCCTGGCAATCGCACTGGCCGCGGTCAGCCCGCAGAATCCCATCGCTGAGTTGTGGATTGCCCGGGCCCGGGCCGATGGAGAATCCACCGCGCCGAAGCGTTTCATGCCATTCTTGGCCCGCGACGCGGTCGTGCGCGAGTCCGCGGAGAGCGAGGCACTCGCTGGCCGGAATGCGACATTCGCCCTGGAAACCGGGCGCGTGACGGCCGGCCCGCGCGCGGGCGGCGAAAACAAGAACCTGGCGCAGGCCACGGCCGTGCTGACGGAGTATTTCCGGAAAGTCGCCGGCGTGGCTCCGACGACCGGCGGCGCGCGCAGGATCATCCTGCATGCGGGGGGCGATCCGGCCGCACTGTTTCCGGAACTGAAGCGGGCCGATGCCCATGGCTTCGTGATCGCGACCCGCGGGCGCGATCTGCACATCGCGGGCGCCTCGGGAATCGGCACGCTCTATGGCACCTGGTTCTTCCTCCAAAACTACGCGGGTGTGCGGATCCTGATGCAGGGCGAACTGGGAGAAGTGATTGCCCAACGCGACCAGATTACGATTCCGCGGGAGCTCTATGTATTCAATCCCGGTCCGGATTTTCTCCTTCGCATTCACAGCGGGCTCCGTGATCTTGAC
>JBIJCX010000513.1:0-4956 GCA_044344465.1 Opitutaceae bacterium | reverse complement strand
GCCCTCCCGACTTGACGCGATAACAGTCCCTGATAGATTATTCTATCATGACCAGCAAAACCGCAACAGTGGCTGACCTTCGCAACAATTTCCGCCGAGTGTCGGCGTGGCTCGAAAACGGAGAGTCGGTCGAGATTATCAAGCGAGGGCGGCGCTTCGCCCGTTTGACGCCAGCTGCAGCCGCGCCCAGCAAGCCCGTGAAGATCGACTTCGCTGGGCAGTTGCGTGCAGTCTGGGGCCAAAAGGTATTTACTGAGGGTGAAGTCCAGGCGATGCGTGACGCAGAGCTGGGAGGCTTGTCGTGATCGCATATCCGGATGCTTCCTTTCTTTGCGCGCTTTATGTGGCGCAAAGCACTTCCGCCGCCGCCATTGCCCACTATCAGCGGATGAAGGAACCGTTGCATGTCTCGGCGTTGTTGCTCGCCGAGTTTCGCCAGACGGTGCGATTTCAAATATTCCGCCATAGTCGGGACGCTAATCAGGGCTATGCTCGCAAGACCGGTTTGGGAGCCTTGGCTAAGCTGCAGTCGAATATCGATGACGGTGCTCTTGTCGTCGCGCCAGCCGACTGGGCTGAAGTGATCAATATTGCTGAGCGAATCTCAGCTCAGCACACGATGGGCGGCGGTCACCGGTTTCTAGATGTGCTGCACGTCGCCACCGCAAAATATCTCGGCGCCACCGAATTTCTCTCGTTCGATGCCAACCAGCGATTGCTCGCCGTTGCCGAGGGCATCGCTGCGAAGCCGTAAGGTGTAAGGTAAGGCGCTACGCGTGGGGTTATCCCAATTTTATTGGATTTATAGACAGGCGGTTTACGCTGTTGGGGTAACCTGACGACGGCTCGCTCTGAGAGCCCCCTTCTAATGGTGCGGCACAGCGGCACTAATTGTTCGCCGCCGGCTGTTTCTCCCCTCGTTAACCAACCGAACGATACATCTCCTGAAATTGAGATACAAAATTGCCCCCTTACCTTCCCCTGCCAAGCACCTCATTTGGAGAACCGGAGTCGCGCCATGAAATACAAACTGCAAGATCTGATCGATATGGAGCATTTCCAGAACCTGCAGGACCGGCTGAATGAAATCTATTCCTTTCCTTCCGCCATCATCGACAACGACGGCAACGTCCTGACGGCCACCGGCTGGCAGGATGTCTGCACCAAATTTCACCGGAAGAACCAAGATTGCCTGCAGGAATGCATCAAAAGCGATCAATATATCCTCAGTCATCTCCATGAGGCGAATCCCGCCGTGAGTTACCGCTGCCCGCACGGACTGGTGGATAACGCCGCACCCATCATCATAGATGGCGTCCACTATGGGAATTTCTTCACCGGGCAGTTCTTTCTGGAAAAGCCGGACGTGGAGTTTTTCCGGACGCAGGCGAGGACCTATGGCTTTGACGAAAATGACTACATCGAGGCTGTAAAAACGGTCCCGATCTGGACGCAGGAACAGGTGAACAGCTACCTCTTTTTCATCAAGGGGCTGATTGCGATCATTTCCGAAAGCGGGCTGAAAAAACTGCGGGAACTCGAGACCCGGGAGCGAGCCGAAGAGAGCGAGGCACAGTTCAAAGCCTTTTTCGAACGTTCGAATGTCGGGATGTCCATCACTGAAATTTCCGGGAAGACCCTGGTCAACCACGCATTGGGCGACATGCTGGGATTGTCGTCGGCGGAGTTCCGGCAGCTGACGTGGCGAGCGTTCACCCATCCGGACGACGTGCCGGAAACCCAGCGGAGAATAGATGCGCTTGTTTCCGGAACAGAGATGTCGACCCGGTTTACCAAACGGTTCCTGCACAAGAACGGTTCGGTGGTGTGGGCCGATCTCAGCTCGACCCTGCGCCGCGATGTGGCCGGCCAACCGCTCTATCTGATGTCGACCATCGTCGACATCACCGAGCGCAAGCAGGCGGAAGTGGAACTGGAGCGGAAGAACAAATCCCTCACCCTACTTCATCAACTCAGTCATTCGCTCAACACCCTCACATCATCCGCAGAAATTCCGGGGCGTATGAGCGACCTGATCTGCGAGGTGTTCGACAATCGGAACCTGTATATTGCCCTATATGACGAGGCGGCCAGCAAGGTGTCATTTCCAATTTATAAGATGCACGGGAAGGAACGAGGTTACGTCTTGGAGCGCCCCTTGGGCAATGGTTTGACGGAATATGTTATCCGCACCCGCACGCCGCTCCTCATCTCCGACCGGCTGGAGGAGGCCTTGACCGAGCGGGGCATTGCGCTCATCGGAGCCTCAAGCCGTTGCTACCTCGGGGTGCCCATGCTGCTCGAAGGGCGCGCGATCGGTGTCGTGGCCGTGCAGGATTACGAGCGGGCGAGCGTTTATGACGCCGGCCACGTCGAGCTGTTGTCCACCATCGCCACCGCTGCGGCCATTGCCTTGTCGAATGCGCGCCTCCATGAGGGCCTCGAGAAAGAATTGGCGGAACGCCGGCGGATGGAGATGGCCTTGCGGGCGAGCGAACTTCGTTTCCGCAATCTGCTGGAGGATATTCATTCGGTCGCCGTGCAGGGGTATATGCCAGATGGCACGACGCAGTATTGGAATAAGGCGTCCGAACGCCTGTATGGCTATAGTGCAGAGGAAGCCATCGGTCGCAACTTGATCGATCTTATCATACCAACGGAAATGAAGGCGGAAGTGCGGGAGGCAATGCGCCAGATGGAGGCAACCGGGCAGCCCATACCGGCGTCGGAGCTGTTGTTGCAGCGCAAAGACGGCTCGCGCGTGGCCGTCTTTTCCAGCCACGCCATGGTCCAAGTGCCCGGAAAGCCGCAGGAGTTGTTCTGCGTCGACATCGATCTGACCGAGCGCAAACGGGCGGAGGAGGAGGTGCGAAAGAGTGAGGAACGCTTTCGTCTCCTGTTTCAGAGGGCGACGGATGGGGTTTTTCTGCTGTCGGTTGAAGGGAAATTTGTCGCGGTCAATGAATCCTTCGCCCGCATGCACGGTTACAGTGAAGCGGAAATGCTGAATATGGGATTGAGCGACTTGGATACGCCCGAAACCGCGCAGCTGGTGCCAGCCCGGATGCAACGGCTGTTGGCCGGAGAATCCCTCACCTTCACGGTCGAACACTTTCACAAGGACAGGCACGTCTTTCCACTCGAAGTTTCGGCCAGTCTTATTGCGACCGGCAATACGACCCTGATTCAGTGTTTTCACCGCGACATCACCGAGCGCAAGCAGGCGGAGGAGCGGCTGCGCAAGCAGGTCACGCTGCTCGATTCCGCCAACGACGCCATCTACGTGCGCGCCCTGGACCACACGCTGACTTACTGGAACGAGGGCGCCGAGCGGCTCTACGGGTGGTCGGCCGCAGAGACGGTGGGCCGCAAGCTCACCGAACTAGGCCTGGTCGAACCGATGGGTTTCGCCACGGCGCACGCGGCGCTCCTGGCGCAAGGCGACTGGTCCGGCGAGGTAAACAAGACCGGCAAGGACGGCAAGGAGCGCGTCGTGTTTTGCCGCTGGACGTTGCTCCGCGACGAGCAGGACCACCCCAGGGAGGTTCTGGCCATCAACACGGACATCACCGAAAAGAAGCAATTGGAGTCACAATACCTCCGGGCCCAGCGCATGGAGGGCATCGGCCTGCTGGCAGGCGGCATTGCCCACGATCTGAACAACATCCTGACCCCGATCATGATGTCCACGTCGCTCCTGCGCGACGCGGTCCGCGATGACGAGAACCGTCAACTGATCGATTCCGTGCAGTCCAGCGCCCAGCGCGGTGCCGACATCATCCGGCAACTGCTCACGTTTGCCCGTGGCCAGCCCGGCGTGCGCGCCCCGGTGCCAGTGCGCCAGCTGCTGCGCGAGATGGAGAGGCTCATCCGCGAGACCTTTCCGCGCAGCCTCCGCCTGACTGTCACCGTGTCCCCGGAACTTTGGCCGATGGTGGGCGACGCCACCCAGATTCATCAGGCGCTCATGAACCTGTGCGTCAATGCCCGCGACGCCATGCCGGACGGCGGCATGCTGACGCTCGCGGCCGACAACATCACCCTGAATGCCGCCTCCGCCGCCCTGATGCTCGACACCAAGCCTGGTCCCCATGTGCGCCTGGGTGTGACCGATACCGGCACCGGCATCCCACCCGCGCAGCTGGAGCGTATTTTCGATCCGTTTTTTACGACGAAGGAAATCGGTCAGGGCACCGGGCTGGGGCTGCCCACCGTGCTGGGCATTGTGCGGGGACACGGGGGTGCGGTGCGGGTGGACAGCCGCGTGGGCCAAGGCACGACCTTCGAGCTTTACCTCCCGGCTTCGTCCGAGGCGAAGGTGGCCGACACGCCTGAGCGTGAATCGAGGTTGCCGCGTGGGCATGGCGAATTGATTTTGGTGGTGGACGACGAAGCCGCGGTGCGCGGCCCGACTCAGCGCGTGCTGGAGAAATATGGTTATCGGGTGCTGACCGCGGCCGAAGGCGAGGCGGCGCTGGTGCTCTATGCCCGGCACCGCACCGAAGTGAAAACCGTCCTCACCGACATGATGATGCCCGGCATGGACGGAACGAAGCTGGTGCGGGCGCTGCGGGAAATGGACGCGCGACTGCCCATCCTCGGCATGACCGGGCTGATCGAGCAGGGGACATTCAAAGGGCTGGAGGGGCTCGACTCGGTGCCATTGCTGGCCAAGCCATTTGATGTGGAAAAGCTGCTCGGCATCCTGCACCAGACCCTGACGACCGGGAACCCGACCACCGGATCGGCGAATGACGTGGGGGCACGCGATGGACTCCGCGATGCCTCGCGATGATCCCAAACCCTGCGCTCGCAACACTGGGCCAGCATCGCCTGTGTGCATCCTCGCAGGCGCTGCGATTTCCGCGGTCGGTTCCCGGATATGCGAATCACCAAATTCTGGACAATCTGCGCCAAAATGTCGCGTCCCAATCGCACCGTTTTGTAGACAACTCC
>JBIJCX010000512.1:0-4963 GCA_044344465.1 Opitutaceae bacterium | reverse complement strand
CGCGGTGACGGCAAGAACGCGCAGGATCTCGCCCGGCCCACCGGCAAGATCCATCGCATCCACGACGACGGCCGCATCCCCGCCGACAATCCGTTCGCCAAGAATGCCCAGGCCGCCCCGACGATCTGGAGCTATGGTCATCGCAACCCGCAGGGCCTCGCCGTCAATCCTGCCACCGGAGAGCTGTTCAACACCGAACACGGGCCGCGCGGCGGCGATGAGCTCAATCTCGTGCTCCGCGGCCGCAATTACGGCTGGCCGGAAATCACGTTCGGCATGAATTACAACGGCACCGCCATGACCGAGGCGACCGCGAAGGAAGGCATGGAGCAACCCGTCACCTACTGGACGCCGTCCCCCGCCCTCTGCGGGATCAACTTTTACACCGGCAACGCCTTTCCGAAGTGGAAGAACCATCTCTTCGTATCCTCGCTCGCGGCCCAGGAACTGCGCCGCGTCGAGCTCAAGGGCGGCAAGCTCGTGACCCAGGAAATCCTCTTCAAGGATCTCGGCCGCATCCGCCAGGTGATCGGTGGAACCGACGGCGCGCTCTACGTGCTGCTGCCGACCCGGATCGCGCGCATCGTACCGGCGGAATAAGAGGGCGTCCCAAAAGGACCTCTTATTGCTCGATCTTAGCGTCAGCGTAGAATCCAACCGCGGGGTTGACTGCGGAAGTGACGCGAGCATTCAACTGGATTCTTCGCTTCGCTCGGCATGGCAGGGCTTTTTAGACGCCACTCACTTCCGGAAATAGAGCTGCCAGAGGCTTCGCCGCGCCGCCAGGCACCCGACTGGTCATAATTTGCCACGCAATTCGTGCGCACGTTTGGCCAACGGGCGCGAAGGCGTTCGGCGGGGTTGGTGTTAACGTGGCACCGTCATGGAAAGCGCCATTCACCTGCCATCGCCGGGTCAAGGCACCCGGCCCACTGAAATTGCCAAGCAAGACGAGGCCGCTATGCTCGAGATGCTCGAAAATCTCGTCCAGCGCCACGGCTTTGTGCCGCGCGAAGTCTCCGATGAGATATCACGGCTGGTCGAAATAAAACTCGACCGGCTCCGCCGCATCCAGGGCAAGCTCGACTCGACCATCCGGCGCGACGTCCAGCAGCACGTCGCCCACTGGCGCAACGAGGAGGGCAACCTCATCATGATCCTCCACGCGATCCAAAACGAGCACGGCTACGTGCCCCGCGAGGTGGCGATGGAGCTCTCCCGTGAACTGGGGGTGAAGCTGGCCCGCATCTACGAGGTCATCACCTTCTATCACTACTTCAAACTGCAGCCTCCGGGCGCGCACAGCATCACGGTCTGCAACGGCACCGCGTGCTACCTCAAGGGCGCGGGTGAACTGCTCAACGAGCTGCGCACCCAGCTCGGCATCGCCGAGGGGCAGACGACCACCGACCGGCAGTTCCACCTCGATACGGTGCGTTGCATCGGATGTTGCGGCATGGCGCCCGCCGTCGTCGTCGACGGCCGGACCTGCGGCCACGTCAAGCCCTCGGAAATCGCCGGCCATATCGCCACCATCAAGGCGCCGAAGGAGGCCGCCGCATGAAGACGCTCACCCGCCAGGACCTCGAGGACCTCGCCCGCCAGCCCGCCGTCGATTCCCCCGAGTGGATTCGCGTGCAACTCGACACCGGTGGCATCGCCGCCGGCGCCGAGACCGTGCACGCCGCGCTCGTGCACGCCCGCGACGAAGGTCACCTTGCCTTCTCCCTGCTCCGCGCCGGCTCGATCGGCTACTCGTTTGCCGACCCGGTCATCGAGGTGCAGTCCGCCGGCATGCCGCGAGTGCATTACGGGCACATGACCCCGGATAGCGCGACCCAGGTGCTCGACCAGCACTTTGGCAGCCGCCGGCTGCTCGATGACCACGTCATCGCCACCCGCCGGCGCAGCCTCACGCTCGACGCGCCCGTCACGCATCTCCTGGTCCGCGATACCGGGCCCGGCATCAACAGCAAGACGGAGTTTTTCCAGTTCTCGTTCACCGAGGAACTCAAGCGGCGCGGCCTCGCGGATCGCGTGCAGGTCGTCCGCGCGCTCGACATTGGGATCTACGACGAGGGCGCGGTCGTCCAACTCCTGCCGTCCGCCGTCACCTACGCCAACGTCCTCGCCCCCGATGTCGCCCGCATCGTCGCCGAATCGATCGAAGGCGGGCGGGTGCTCGACGATGTCCTTTGGAAAACACCCGACCGCCAGGTGCGAATCGTGCTGCGCCACTGCGGCACGGTCGATCCGGACAGCCTCGACGATTATCTGCGCCGGGCCGAGGGTTATCAGGGCCTGCGGCGGGCGCTCTTCGAGCTCACCCCGGAGCAGGTGATTGCCGAAATGAAGATCAGCGGACTCCGCGGCCGCGGCGGCGCGGGCTTTCCCGCCTGGATGAAATGGCAGCTCACGCGCGCGCAGCCGGCCCCCCAGCGCTACGCGATCTGCAACGGCGACGAGGGTGATCCGGGCGCGTTCATGGATCGCAGCGTCCTCGAAAGCGATCCGCATGCTGTGCTCGAAGGCATGATGATCGCCGCCTACGCGATGGGCGCATCGAAAGGGTACTTTTACATCCGCGCCGAATATCCCCGGGCCGTCGAGCGGGTCGAGCGCGCCATCCAGCAAGCCCGCGCCCAGGGCCTCCTCGGCGCGAACATCCTCGGCAGCGATTTCTGCTTTGACGCGAAAATCCGCCTCGGCGCCGGGGCCTTTGTCTGCGGCGAGGAAACCGCGCTCATCGCCTCGATCGAGGGGCGCCGCGGCAGCCCCAGCCCCCGGCCACCCTACCCGTCCGTCCGCGGACTGTGGGGCATGCCCACCGCGATCAACAACGTGGAGACGCTCGCCTGCGTCCCGGCGATCCTGACCAAGGGCGGCGCCTGGTTCTCCAGCTACGGCACCGCGGCCTCCAAGGGCACCAAGGTCTTCGCCGTCACGGGCAAGGTGCGCAACGCCCAGCTTGTGGAGGTGCCGATGGGCACCACCCTCCATGACATCATCTACGACGTTTGCGGAGGCGTCAGCGACGATCGGGACCTCAAGGCGGTGCAAACCGGCGGTCCGTCGGGCGGCGTCATTCCCATCCAACATCTCAATACGCCGGTCAGCTACGAAACCCTGCAACAGCTCGGCTCCATCATGGGTTCGGGCGGCATGCTGGTGATGGACAAGACCGACTCGATGGTCGATGTCGCCAAGTTCTACCTCAAGTTCTGCGTCGACGAGTCCTGCGGCAAGTGCGCGCCGTGTCGCGTCGGCGGCTACCAGTTGCTGCAGATTCTCGAACGGATCTCGCGCGGGCGCGGCCTGCCCGCCGACATCCCGCTCATTCACCGGATTTGCGTGGCGATGCAAAAGGCGTCGTTGTGTGGCCTCGGGCAAACCGCGCCAAATCCGGTCCTCTCCACCCTCCGCTACTTCGGCGAGGAGTACAAGGCCTTCATCGAAGGCGGCCCGAGCTACGCCCGGAAAATGGGCCGCGGTCCCGGCGCCAGCGCCGCCGCGGCGGTCGCCCCGCCGGCCCAGCCCGGCCGGCCCGCCACCCCGGCCAAGACCCCCGCCCCGGTGAAGGTCAACCCGCCGGTCGCGACCCCGGTCGCAGCCAAGGAAGGAGCCACTTCATGATCACCGCACGCATCAATCAAATCGAGGTCCAGGTGCCCGAAGGCACGAGCATCCTCGACGCCGCCCGCCACGTGCAGATGAAGATCCCGACGCTGTGCAAGCACAAGGACCTCCTGCCCACCGCCGCCTGCGGCATCTGCATCGTCCGCAACAAGGGCGGCAACAAGCTCATCCGGGCCTGTTGCACCCCCCTCGAGAACAACATGGAGATCACGACGCACGACCGCGAAATCGTCGACGTGCGCCGCTCCACGCTCGAGCTCATCCTCTCCAACCACCCGCAGGCCTGCCTCACCTGCGGCCGCAACGGCGAATGCGAACTCCAGTCCCTCGCCGCCGACTTCAACATTCCGATGGAGTCGATCAAGCGCTACGTGAAGGACGTCCCCCCGGACAACTCCACCGGCTCGATCATCCTCGAGTTTCAGAAGTGCATCAAATGCGGCCGGTGCATCCAGGTCTGCCAGGAGATGCAGAACGTCTGGGCGCTCTCGTTCCTCGACCGTGGCATCAACACCCGCATGGCCCCGGCCGGCGACATCACGCTCGCCGAATCGCCCTGCGTCAAATGCGGCCAGTGCTCCGCCCATTGCCCCACTGGCGCCATCGTCGAAAACGACGAGACGGCGCTCGTCTGGGAGGCCCTGCACGACCCCGGCCGGATCTGCGTCGTCCAGATCGCACCGTCCGTCCGGGTCACGGTCGGCGAGGCGTTCGGGCTGCCGCCCGGCACGAACCTCACCAAGAAGCTCTACGCCGCCCTCCGCCGGCTCGGCTTCCAGGCCGTCTTCGACACCAACTTCTCCGCCGACGTCACCATCGTCGAGGAAGCCAGCGAGTTCATGCAGCGTTTCGTCCACAAACGCGGGGTGCTGCCGCTGATCACGTCGTGCTGCCCGTCGTGGACGGACTTCATGGAGAAGAACCACTACGACTTCATCGACAACTTCTCCACCGCCAAGTCGCCGCAGCAGATGCTCGGGGTCCTCGCCAAGACCTACTACGCGCAGAAGCTCGGCCTCGATCCGGCGAAGATGTTCGTCGTCTCGATCATGCCGTGCACGGCCAAGAAATACGAGTTGTCGCGCACCGAGGAGATGTACGCCTCCGGCTACAAGGACATCGACGTCGCCCTCACCACGCGCGAACTCGCCCGCATGCTCAAGCAGTCGGGCATCGACTTCCTCAACCTCGCGGACGGCCAGCCCGACTCCGTGCTCGGCGATTACTCCGGGGCCGGCACGATCTTCGGCGCGACCGGCGGCGTCATGGAGGCCGCGCTCCGCACCGCCTACTTCTACGCCACCGGCGAAAAGCTGGAAAAAATCGA
>JBIJCX010000016.1:0-51971 GCA_044344465.1 Opitutaceae bacterium | reverse complement strand
CACGCTCGACAACACTCTGCACTCCATCGTCCTCGGGGCCAACTACGACCTGTCGAAAACCCGGCAACTGCGATTGGCCTATCGCTACGACGACTATGAGGACTCGGCCTATCCGTTGCTCTCTGGTGGAATTCATTCGGTGATGTTTGCGATCAGCTTCAAGCTCTGACCGCCCGCACTCATTTCTTGTCAGAGCCGTAATCGTCGCGCAGTGAAGTGGGATGCTACCCCGCTGCGTCCTCACCCTCCTGCTGGCACTGCCTTTTTCCGGCGCCGCTTTCGCCGCCGCGCCGTCATTTAGCGCCGGCGCCGCCGCCGTTGACATCACCCCGGATCTTGCGGCGACCAACTGGGTGACGACCCGGCCGTATGAAAGCATCATCGACCGGATCTTCGCCCGCGTGCTGATCCTCGGTTCTGGCGCTGCCCGCGTCGCCATCGTCACGCTGGATGTCACCAACACCAACGAGTCCGACGTCGCCGAAATCCGCTCGGCCATTTCGAGGGCCGTTGGCATCCCGCCCGGGCACACGCTGGTCAACTCGTCGCACACGCATTCGGGCCCTCTCGGGGCCGGTTATCGCTGGATCGGCATTCCCGCGAAAAAGAAGCTCACCGATGCACATCTGGAAAAATGGGCGCGCGAGTTACCGGAACGCTGCGCACAAGCCGCCAAGCAAGCCGATACTGCCCGCGTTGCGGTCACTTTGTCCATCGGTCGCGCCGATGTCAGCGAATGGCTTTTCAACCGCCGTCCCGTCCGGCCCGATGGCACCGTAAAGTCGACGCTTCTGCCGGCCAATCCGCACAGCCTCCCGGAAGGGCTTCGTTTTGGCCCGGTCGATCCCACCGCGACGGTCCTGACGTTTCGCGACGCCGAGGGGAAAGCGGTCGGCACGCTCCTGCACCTCGCCTGTCACGCGGTCTCGGTTTACTCGCCCGCCAACAAGGGCGTCTCGGCCGACTGGCCCGGAGCGGCGTGCGAGGCCCTCAAGCAATCGGTCGGCGGCGAAGTTCTTTTCATCCAGGGTTGCGCAGGCGACATTGTCCCGGCCCGGCGCGGCCTGGAAAACGCCCGGACCATGGGCGCGTTCATCGCCGCCCGCGCCGCCACGGCCGCTGCGCAGGGGCTTCAACTCGCACCCGCAACGCTCACCGCTTCGCACGCGACGATCGGACTGCCCTACATTCCGGAGGCCGCGGCGCACACGGGCCGGCCCAATGTCGACACTGAGATTCAAGTCATCTCGTCGGGCGATCTCGCGCTCGTGGCCCTGCCGGGCGAGCCGCTGATCGGGCTTTCGAAGGCGATTCAAGAAGGCTCGCCCTTTCCGCACACGATCGTCCTCGGCTATTCCAACGGCGACGGCGTGCAGTACGTGGGTTTGCCGGGTCACAAAGTTCAGGGCGGTTACGAGATGTCCGTCGTCGGCCGCGGCACCGACGAGTGCGGCGGCCTCATGATCGCCTCCGCGCTGCGGCTCCTGCGGGAACATCGGGCCGGGCAAAACCCGACCGTGAAGCTGGCGCAGAAGAATCCGTAGGGAGCATGTAGCCACACCCTTATCGGTAAACGTCTTTTCGATGCCGGACTCGGTTAACGACGATCCGTCTCGCATCCGCGAGGATCTCATACACCACCCGGTAGCCGCCGATTCGGATACGATAGGTATGCTCGGATCCCGTCAGCTTCTGCGAGCCGGGTGGAAATGGCTCAACGGCGAGTTCCACCACGGCCGCCACAATTCGCGGAACCACTTGCGGCGGCAGGCCGCGCAAATCTTTCCGCGTAGAGTTGCGCCAGTCGATTTCAAAGGAGGCCATCGCGCTTCAGCTCTTCGACGAACTGTGAGTGCGGGATGGTGAGTTCGTCGCGGCGTTCCGCGACCACGGCCAGGTCCTCCAAATCCTCGATCAGCTTTTCGTAGTCGGAAATTGGAAGCACCACGGCCGTCTTTTCCCCGCGCTCGTCCGTCAAATACTGCAATGCCTTGCTCATGGATGGAAAGCTGCCATCGAAACTTCGATCTGTCGAGAGGCGAGCGGCGGCCAGGCTATCCGCAAGTGGAAAGGAGTGGTGGCGAAAGCGAAAATCACTTTCCGAAACCTGACCTCTCGACCTGCCTCGGTGTTTCTCAATCGTGCGGTAAACCGCACAATTGACGCTGATCTTCGACCGCCCGATAGCCCCGGTTCTTTGGGCTTGCCTCGAATCTCGATTTGACCCCGTCCGCGCACCTCCTGGCCAATCGCTTGCAAGCAAGCTCCTACCCCGAGCCAACTGACTTCTTACGGCTTAGGTATGCTCGGATCCCGTCAGCTTCTGCGCGCCGGGTGGAATGGCTCAACGGCGAGTTCCACCACGGCCGCCACAATTCGCGGAACCACTTGCGGCGGCAGGCTCCGCAAATCTTTCCGCGTGGAGTTGCGCCAGTCGATTTCTGCTCCGCGTCGGGCTCTTCCCTGAAAACGGATGCCGTTTTTTCACCGTGATTGCGGAAGCGATGCAATAATCTCCGTGAAGTGTGTGTGGCAAAAATGGTGTTCGTCTCTGCGGTACAAGCTTGGGTCGGAGATCGAGGGATCGACGCCGCCAAAGGCGGGTAAACTTTGCGCCGCGGTGTGTTTGTGGTGAATCCGACTGCCTGGTATTTCTGAATCCAATCCACCAAGCCATCAATCTCCCAATCAATTAACCACAAAGACACCGAGGCACAAAGGACAGACCACAGAGGTCGAGCGCGGCGGCGCTGCCGCCACCTGACCCGCCAAGGAACTTAACCGCAGATGTCGCAGATGAACGCAGATGCCAAACCGTGAAGACCCCAATGCGTCTGCGGCCTTTTTTTCTTCTCCTGCCTTTATCTGCGCTCTCTGCGAAATCTGCGGTTCAACTCCGGTGCCTTCAGCCCAGACTGAGTTCGGCGGTTTGTGCCGCATCCCCGACCAAGGCACTTCAGCCGGCTCACGCGAAGGCGCGATCGGTCTGCCGCACTTATCATGAAACAATCCTCCGGGAATTTCGTGACGCGCTAAAGCGAAAATCACTTTCCGAAACCTGACCTCTTGAGACCTGGCTCGTTGTTTCCCAATCGTGCGGATATCCGCACAATTGACGCTGATCTTCGACCGCCCGATCGCTCCGGTTCCTTTGGCTTTTCTCGATGCTCGATTTGACCCCGTCCGCGCACCCGCCCTTCCCCCACACCCTCGTCCTCGGCTATTCCAACGGCGACGGCATGCAGTAAGTGGCTTTGCCGGGTCACGAAGTTCAAGGCGGTTACGAGATGTCCGTCGTCGGTCGCGAAACCGGCGAATGCGGCGGCCTGATGATCGCCTCAGCCCTGCGGCTGCTGCGGGAACACCGGGCCGGGCAGAAGGTGATGGTGCCGGTGACGCGGAAGAAAACTTAGCGGCGACGATTCAGTGGGCTCGAGGTCGCCGTCCACCCTTTAGTTTTCGGCGGCACGAGTGTGGAATGCTTGCGACGGAATTGTTTCACCCAAGCCCGGGCACATCGGCGTGCTGACCAGTGCCCCGTTTCGCGTTGAAGCCGGCCGCTATCTACGGCTCTCATCTGGCATGCCGGTTCTACACGTCCGCCACCTGGTGTTCTTTCCACTGCTCGTTGGAGTCGCCGTGCTGCTCATCGGCGGCGGCTGTTATTCTCTGCGCGGTCCGCGCAAGACGGAGCGATCGAGCAGTGTGGTGGCATTTCTCTATCCCAATGAGTCCAACCCGCTGCCGCCCACGAGCATTCCGGTTCTCCGGCTGCCGTTGCGCGTCGGCATCGCCTTTGTCCCGTCGGGGGCGGCCAACGCGCGCGGCGGCCGCTTCCCGCCCGTCTCGGACATTTCCGAAATGCAGAAAACCGTCCTGCTGCAGCGCGTGGCGGCGGAGTTCAAGGGCCGCGAATACATCGAATCGATCGAGATTGTCCCCACTACCTATCTGCGGCCGGCCGGCGGATTCGACAATCTCAACCAAGTCCGCCGGATGTTGAACTTCGATATCGTCGGACTCGTCGCTTACGATCAGGTGCAGTTTTCCGACGAAAATTTCCTTTCGCTCGCCTATTGGACCATCGTCGGCGCCTACATCTTTCACGGGAACAAGAATGACTCCCAGACCCTGATGGAAGCCGCGGTCTACGACATCTCCAGCCGTCATCTGCTCTTTCGCGCACCCGGTGCGAGCGAGGTCAAGGCCGGTGTCGCGGCCGTCGACGTTCAGCGGCGGCTGCGAGCGGACAGCACCAAGGGTTTCGAACTCGCCACGGATGATTTGATCAAGAACCTCAAAACGCAGCTCGAGGATTTCCGCGCGCGGGTGAAAGAGGCGCCGGGCGCCGTCGCAAAGATCGAACACAAACCCGGCTACCGGGGCGGCGGAAGTTTCGGGACTGGCTTCATCGCGGCGCTCATGCTGCTCGCCGGCGCCCAGTGGATGCGCCGCCGGCGTTAAGTGTGCCAACGCTACGCGACGCGCCCGCACCGGCGGCGATTCCGTGGGCGACCGCTCTGCTCGTGCTGCTGGCGGTCGTCGCGTACGGATGGAGCGACGCGATGCGCCTGCTCGGCTTCGACCGCGAGCGGGTGCTGGCGGGCGAATGGTGGCGATTGTGGACGGCCCATCTCCAGCACTTCGGGATCCGTCATCTCTTTTGGAACATTGTCGTCGTCGCACCTGCTGGCGCCTGGGTCGAGCGCATCAACCCCGGACGCACACGCGCACTCTACGTGTTCGCCCCAGTGATCATTGGTCTGGCGCTGCTGGGCCTCGAACCCCGACTGCACCAGTATGCCGGGCTATCAGGGCTGGCGGTCGCGACGCTCACGCTGCTCGCCTTTACGCAACTCGCGCGTCCCTCCCGAGACGATCGCTGGTTTTGGTTGAGCGTGCTCGGGTTGCTGGCGGCAAAAATCGGGGTGGAACTATGCTCGCGCCAGCCAGCGTTCGTTCGTTTTGCCGAGTCGGATGTTCATCCGGTGCCACTAGCGCATCTCGTCGGTGCCGCCTGCGCCATCGCCCTGCATTTTGTACGCCTAAACCGATCGCGCGAAGGTACATGATCCGGTCTTGCGGAATGGTGGAGACCGGAAGCGCAGCAGGCCAACTTACGGGAGCACTGACGTCGTGCAAAACCGGAACGCCCTGCGGCGCTCGGTGGAAGCCACGCAAAATCGAACGGCCTGAACCGTCTTTCGGCCCTTTCAGGAGAACAACTTCACGCCACGTCGTCGAAAACTATTTCGACACTCCAGGGTCCGTCGTGTTGACCAAGTCGGGCCTTCCCTCAGCCCGAAGCTTGCCTCCGTTCCTACTGTAAGCCACAAGCCCAATGCCTACCGCCCGCCTGCGCAGACTCCCGACCCGGGTCGCTCGGAAAAGTGGCTCTGGTTAAGTTCACCCGACAATGCCCAGCCGCCGAAAGCTTTTTGTCGCCTGTCTCGTGGTCGCCGGCGTGGCGCTCGCAGTCATTTCGGTTCAGTTCCGTTCCTACGAGACGCAGGGGGCGGATGGCCACAATTCAGTCACGGCCACACCGACCGCAGGTGCAGCACAGCCCAGTCAGAATATTCTGCCAAACCGTGATCATTCCGACTACCCGAAGCCGACCTCGGCGAATCCACAGACAAATGCCCTCCTCGAGCCAATTGAGGCATTCCGCCGCTGGGTTGAGACTGGGGACAATGCCGACGTGGCGACCGGGTTGTCATTGGCCCGCACCCGTCGTCAAGCGTTGAGGCAGCTCATCGCGCTGGATCCCCAGGAGGCACTCAAGCACCGCCTGCCATTCAGCCAAAGGGCAAAACTCGGTCCACAAATTGCCCTCCTGCTTGAGGAAGTGGTCGATCGTTTCACCACGTTCGAGGTTATCGCAATCTGTGGCCGGGAGGTCGCGGCCACCGACCGCTTCGTCTCATTCGGCGGCCGGCGATATGTGACCTTCACCTACGGTCAGCGGCTCCGGTCGCTGTCACAGTCGCGGTTGCCCACCCACGGCATCGCCGTCGACGACCAACTCGCGCTCTCGGCAGACCCCTATCGGATGCCGGATCCGGCGGAGACCCTGGCGCCAGGCGCGGTCAGCGGGGTGCAGGTCTACGTCGGCGATGCCCTGCAGACGTTCTCTTCGCCAGATGAGCTGAATTCCTGGGGCGCCCGGCAGATTGCGGCCGAGCTGCAACTGCCCTCCGTCTTCGGCGCACACACACTGCTTTTCCTAAAGATTGATTTTGCGGACGCGCCCGGAGCGATGGCCACCGATCAGGCCATCGTCGCATCGATGGCAGAAGCAGACCGCTTCCATCGCGCCGAGTCCGCCAATCGAACCTCGTTCAAGACCATGATCCTGCCGGCGGTCCTGCGATCGGCGAAGCTCAAGTCCTTTTACAACGCCGACCCATCTTCAACTTTATCACTCCATGACGAGGCGACTGCATTGGCTCGCCAATATGATGCAGCAAATGGAAATCTTGGGATCTACAATCCTGACCGCTACGAATATGTTGCGGTTCTTTTCGCAAAGATAACCGGCTACACCACTTCTATTTCCCCCAATGGGTGGGCAGGGTTGGCTGACACCCCAGGAAAACGTCTTTGGCTCAATGGCTCCGCGGATCCGGGTGTTATCGCCCATGAACTCGGTCACAATCTTGGGCTGCGGCATGGGTACGCCTGGAAGCCGGGTGGCAACTCCCCCATCCAGCCGGGAACACATGTCGAATACGGCGATCCGTTCGACCTGATGGGGGCCTCAAACAGCACCAACGCCGGCCATTTCAGCGTGCCGAAGAAACGCGCCTTGGATTACATCACGGACGCCAATGTGCAAACGGTTAGTGCCACGGGCCAGTACCGATTGTACCGCCACGACGCGAGGGTCGGGACGAACACGGTGGCACTCAAAATCGATGCCGGCAGCGCTTACGATTACTGGCTCGAATACCGCCGCGACGTGCCGTCCGATCTTTCGGCGTATGCCGCCGGGGTTGCGCATGGCGTCCTGATCCATTGGAACAAATTGCCAAGCTTCACCCAGGCGAGCGCGGTCGGCACCTACCTGCTCGACATGACACCTGGTTCCGGCGGCGGAATGAACGACAGTGCTCTTGCTCTCGGGCAATCGTTCTATGATCCAGCTTACAAAATCCGCCTGACTCCGATCCGAACCGGCAGCTCAGTTCAGGGCGACTGGATCGACGTGGCGGTCGCATTGGGCGACTACTCCACCAATCGAGCACCGTCCGTGCAGAGCTTGGTTACGGATGCCACCGCTTTTGCCCGGGCGCCGGTAAACCTTTCGGCCACGGGCAACGATCCGGATGGCGACGCGGTGCTTTACCAGTGGGACATGGGCGACGGCAATCTTGTATACACGACCGGCGCCAAGGTGAGCTACCAATGGGCGAAAGGAGGTGTTTTCCCGGTCGCTGTTCGGGCCTACGATGTCTACGGCGGCGAGACTAGCCAAACATTTAATGTCACCGTGCAGGATCCGCTCGATGCGTGGAACCAAGTAGCCGTTTCCGGCCTCACCGAGAACCTGAGGGCGGTTTGTTTCGGGTTGGGAAAATTTGTTACCGTGGGCGACTATGCATCTGCCAGCTCTGCCGATGGCAAGAGTTGGCTCAAAAGCACGCAGGGGGTTTCGCTGTTCTTGGGTCGAGCAATAACGGCAAGCGATAATCGGTTCGTCGCCGTTGGCAGCACGTACAGCACACTCACGGGCACCTTTTCTACTGGAATCGCTTCATCGACGGACGGCATTACGTGGGCGCCTGTCGCGCTTACAACTAATGAGGAGCTGTGGGACGTGGCATATGGCGCCGGTACTTTTGTCGCGGTCGGAAAGAGCGGAAGACTTCTGACGTCAAAGAACGGAGTTCAGTGGAGTTCCTTTCAGTTGGTGAACCAGAAGAATTTGTGGGCCGTCCAATTCAATGGTTCATTGTTTCTTGCGGTTGGAGACTCCGGAACGGCAGTCGTTTCTGTCGATGGAATCACTTGGGCCGATCGGTCTTTGAAGGACAGCAATACAATCAGTAACGGTGTGACATGGTTCAAGGATACAGATGGCAGCGGCGTTTCCGTATTGAATGGGAAATGGAGAGTAATTTCTTCATGGTCGTACTTGGACAAGACTGCCCGCATACTCTGGAGTTCGACCAATGCGACTGATTGGGAAATTGTTAAGGGCACTTATTTTGAGTCCGATTATGTTCCGATTCGATTGAACGCGGGGGCTGGCAGCAAAGTCGCTTTGGCATTTCCACTTCAGAATGCACAACCGAAGTTCCGCTTTTCCAGCGATGGGACTGTATGGACTGAGAAGATCCTTGGTCCCGCATCGGCGGGGTCCCTACGTGGTGGGGCGGAAGGCGGTGGTCGCATTGTCCTGGTTGGTGAAAAGGGTCAGATTTTCACCTCGGCGGATGGAATCCCGGCTCTGGCGCAACAGCCACAGTCCCAGTCGGTGACCGTCGGCCAGTCGGCGTCATTGCAGGTGGTCGCCTATGCCACTGGTCCGTTTTCCTTCCAGTGGCGGAAGAACGGCGTATCGATCGCCGGGGCGACAGGTTCGACCCTGCAACTCCCGGCAACCACATTCGCTGATGCGGGCGACTACACTGCAGCGGTCACGAATGCGCGAGGCATCACCATCAGCTCTGTTGCCTCGGTGAACGTGGTTCCCACTTCCGTCGCTCCTGCGATCTCGCTCCAGCCCGTGGCTCAGGTGGTTACCGCCGGCGGCAACGTCGTCTTGTCGGTCGGCGCGAGCGGTTATCCCCCACCGGCCTACCAGTGGCAGAAGGCCGGCGTTGCGATCCCGGGGGCGACCAACGCCGCGCTGACCTTCACAAGTGCCCAGGCCGGCGATGCGGGCAGCTACTCGGTAATCGTCGCCAACGCCACGGGTTCGGTAGCGAGCAACGCGGTGACGTTGATGGTCAACGTGCCACCAGCGGTCACGGCGCAGTCGGGCAACCAGACCGTTACTGCAGGTCAGACAGCGACATTGTCGGTCTCTGCAACTGGCACCTCGCCGCTAACCTACCAGTGGCGCAAGAACGGTGTCGCCGTTCCCGGTGCAACCGCCGCCACGCTGACCATCAATAATGCCCAAGCCGGCGATGCGGGGAGCTACGATGTTGTCGCTACGAACCTCGTGAGTACAGCAACCAGTGCGGCGGCTTTCCTGACAGTCAATGTGCCCCCGACCATCACGTCGCAGCCCAGCGCACAGACCGTGACCGCGGGCCTGACTGCGAGCTTCACGGTGGTCGCGGGTGGCACAGCGCCGCTAACCTACCAGTGGAGGAAAGACGGCACGGCAATCGGCGGCGCGACTACCGCCACCTATACGGTCACAAATGTATCGGCCGGGAGCGCCGGAAGCTACAGCGTCACCACTTCCAACGCTGCAGGTTCAATTACAAGCACCGGAGCCACCCTCACCGTAAATACTCCGCCTCTGATCACGACGCAGCCGCAAAGTGCATCGTTGATCGCGGGGCAGGGCGCGTCATTTACCGTCGTTGCGACCGCCGCGCCGCCGCCGACCTATCAGTGGCGCAAGGACGGTGTCGCCATCCCTGGTGCAACCGGAGCCACGCTGACCATCACCAATGCGCAGCCTTCCGACGCCGGCAGTTACTCGGTGGCCGTTACCAACGCTGCCGGTTCGGTCACGAGCACAACCAGCACACTCGCGGTGCTCTTCTGCCGCCTGATCAACCTCTCCATCCTCACGTCACTTGATACTTCGGGCGACGCTTTCACGATGGGCTACGTCGTGGGTGGCAGCGGGACCAGCGGCACCAAGCCGCTCGTTATCCGCGCCGCCGGCCCTTCGCTGGGAGCGTTTGGCATCACGGGTACGCTCGACGACCCCAAGCTCGAACTCTTCGCCGGCGCAACGAAGGCCGGGGAGAACGATAACTGGGGCGGGTCCGCCACCGTCGCCAACGCAATGTCGGCGGTGGGAGCGTTTGCCTACACCGGGCCGACTTCACGTGACGCGGCTGCGGCGATGTCGGTCGCGCGCGGCGACAACTCGGTCAAGGTTTCGGCCGCCGGCACCGGCACGGGCACTGTCATTGCGGAAATATACGACGCCACCCCGGCCGCCAGTTTTACCGGCACCACGCCGCGGTTGGTCAACGTCTCGGTCCTCAAGCAACTCGGCCCGGGTTTCACCGTGGGGTTCGTGGTGGGCGGAAGTGGCACCAGGAATATACTCGTGCGCGCGATCGGGCCGACCTTGGGCACTGCCTTTGGCGTGTCCGGGGTGGTAACCGACCCGCAGCTCATACTCTACTCGGTGCAAACCGCCATCGCGGCAAACGACAACTGGGGCGGAGGATCGACACTCGCTGCCGCGTTCTCATCCGTTGCTGCATTCGTGTTGCCAACCACATCGCGGGATGCCGCGGTCGTCGCCAGTCTAAATCCGGGCAATTATACGGTTCAGGTTTCTGGCGTCGGCGGCGCGACCGGAATGATTTTGGTCGAGATCTACGAATTGCCCTGAGCCGCAGCCATGGAATCGGAGTGAATCGCGAAACGTCTGGCGCGGCCCCACCCGCGCGCTGCCTGCCCGCCATACGCAACCTTGACCGAGCGGCGCAACTGAGCACATTTGTGCCCGTGGCAACCACTCTGCTCCGCACCCGGGTCGACCGGGCCCGTGCCCGTCAGGCGACAAAAATATTCCAACGCATCGGACTGAAGCCGTCCACCGCCATCGACCTCTTCTTCGCCAAGGTCGTTGCCATGCGCGGCTTGCCGTTTCCCGTCAGCGAGTCGGATGACGGTCACCTGCCGCACACCCCCAACGCTGAAACCATGGCGGCCTTGAACGCCCGGGGAGGCAAGAAGTTCAAAGACGTCAATGCCGCCCTGGCATGGCTGCGTGATGAAAAAGATTGAGGCGGGGAACCGGTTCAAGAAAGACTACGCGCGGTGGATCAAGGGCACTCCGCTGGAGGACGAATTTGCCGACCTACTGCGGGTATTGGCCAGTGGGGCTAACCTGCCGGCCCACTACCGCGACCACCCGCTGCAAGGTCCGTGGCGTGGGCACCGCGATTGTCATCTGCGCGGCGACGTGGTTCTGATCTACGAACGGGGCGAGAGGACCGTCCGGCTTGTCCGCATTGGCTCGCACAGCGAACTGTTTGGCGGCTAAGTCCGTAGCAGGGGGAAGCCGGTTGAGGCCCACGAATGCCGGCGACAGTTCTTGGCGGCCGCGGTGATGGTCATCGTCGCCTTCCGGCCGAGCCGGTCTCGCGCGGCCGCGGCGACGGTAACAAGCGTGGAGTCCGGCGTCGTTCGGGTCGCGAAATATAGACACGTGAAGCCGCCGTGAGACTGCGTTCACCTTTGAGGATGCGGTAGGCGATCGAGCGGTCCACTTCCAGGATTCTCGCCAGCGCCTCGCCGTTGGGCTTGGTCGTACCCGCAAAGGGTGAGAAGCAGCAGGATGAAGACAGCTTTCCGTTTGCCCCGCGTTGACGAAACCCCGCGTCCTCTACTGAGTCGGCGATCGTGAGTGACGACCTCTTTCGCCTTTCCACCCGCGCGGCCGGCCCGGCCGGCGCGCTTCCCCTCACCGCGGAGATGCTGCTCACACGCCCCAGCGGCGATGTGTTTGGCCTCACCCAGAATGCCGGCATGGGCTGGAAGCCCGAGGAGCTTTGGCGGAAACAATTTTTGATCCTCTCCACCCAGGGCGGCCTGCGCGCACCCGATGGTTCGCCGATTGCGCTGGGTTACCACACCGGCCACTGGGAAATCGGCGAACTCGTCCGCGCCGCGGCCGAGGAAATCCGCGTGCGCGGCGCGATTCCGTTCGCCGGTTATTGCTCGGACCCGTGCGACGGGCGCACGCAGGGAACCCCGGGGATGTTCGACTCCCTGCCCTACCGCAACGACGCCGCCTCGATCTTTCGCCGCCTCGCGCGTTCGCTGCCCACGCGCCGCGGCGTGCTCGGCGTCGCCACCTGCGACAAGGGGCTGCCCGCGATGATGATGGCGCTCGCCGGCCTCCGCGATCTGCCGTCCGTCCTTGTGCCCGGCGGCGTAACGCTCCCGCCCGAAGCCAGCGAGGACGCCGGCGCCGTGCAGACGCTCGGCGCGCGTTTTGCCCATAAACTGATCACCCTCGAGCAGGCGGCCGAGCTCGGCTGCCGCGCGTGCGCCTCGCCCGGCGGCGGCTGCCAGTTTCTCGGCACCGCGGCGACGTCGCAGGTGGTCGCCGAAGCACTCGGCCTCGCCCTGCCCCACACCGCGCTCGCGCCGTCCGGCCAGCCCGTCTGGCTCGACATGGCTCGCCGCTCCGCTGCGGCGCTCCTCTCGCTCGAGAAGCGCGGCCTCACGGTCCGCGACATCGTGACCGACGCGGCGATCGCCAACGCCATGGTCGTCCACGCCGCGTTCGGCGGTTCCACCAACCTCCTGCTGCACATTCCCGCCATCGCCCACGCGGCCGGCCTGCGCCGTCCGACGGTGGACGACTGGATTGCGGTGAATCGAAAAGTTTCACGCCTCGTCGATGCGCTGCCCAACGGGCCGCAGCACCATCCGACCGTGCGCGTCTTCCTCGCCGGCGGGGTGCCCGAGGTGATGCTCCATCTACGCACGCTCGGCCTGCTCCAACTCGACGCTCTGACCGCCACCGGTCGCACCTGGGGCGAGGAACTCGAACTCTGGGAGGCGTCGGAGCGCCGCCGCCGGTTCCGCGAAGTTCTTCGCGCGCAGGACGGCATCGATCCGGATGATGTGATCATGGCGCCGGCCGCCGCGCGCGCCCGCGGCCTCACCAGTACGGTCGTGTTTCCCCGCGGCAACCTCGCCCCCGAAGGATCGGTCATCAAGGCCACGTCCATTTCGCCCGATGTGGTCGGCGCCGACGGTGTTTACCGCCACGAGGGGCCGGTGAAGATGTTTCTCCGCGAAACTGACGCGATTGCCGCGGTCAAAACTGGTCGGATCACCGCGGGCGACGTGCTGGTGCTCGCCGGCCGCGGTCCGATGGGCAGCGGCATGGAAGAGACCTATCAACTGACCTCGGCACTGAAATTCCTGCCCTTCGGCAAACACGTCGCGCTGCTGACCGACGCGCGTTTTTCCGGTGTCTCCACGGGCGCGTGCATCGGGCACGTCGGCCCCGAGGCGCTCGCCGGTGGCCCAATCGGAAAACTCCGCGATGGCGACCGGATCCGCATCATCGTCGATCGCGTGGGCTTGAGTGGATCGGTCGATTTCGTCGGCGACGGCGTGGACGTTTTTCTGCCGGAGGAAGGAACCCGCCGCCTCGCCGCCCGCAGGCCGCATCCCGATCTCGCCCCCGACCCCGACTTGCCCGACGACACGCGGCTCTGGGCCGCCCTGCAACAGGCCAGTGGAGGCACGTGGGGCGGCTGCGTTTACGACGCGGACGCGATCGTGCAAAAGCTTTCATCCGCCAACCAAGAAAAGGAATCAATGCTGTCGGAGTGAACCACGAGGTGCTCAGGGTAGCTTCGCCGCAACCAAAGGAACGGAAAGATCATCGCCCACGGAACACACGGAAGACACGGAAATCCAATCCCCGGTCGGCCTCGGCGCCGCCGAGGAAGGAAGGGGAGATTTCTTCCGTGTATTCCGTGTGTTCCGTGGGCCACAGGATTGATTGGTTTGGAAAAACCTCGGATGAAGACCTCCGTCGGAAGACATCAACTTCAGCCATCCTATCATGAAAGCCCTCCTCCTCACCGCGCCTTCGAAACTGGAACTCGTCGACTTCGCCGATCCCCAGCCGGCCGACGATGAAGTCCTCCTCCGCATCCGCGCCTGCGGCATCTGTGGCAGCGACATCCACGGTTGGGACGGCTCCACCGGCCGCCGCCAGACGCCGCTCATCATGGGCCATGAAGCCTCGGGTGAGATCATCGCCACCGGACCGCGGGTTGAAAAGTGGCGCGCCGGTGACCGCGTGACGTTCGACTCGACCATCTCCTGCGGGGCGTGCCGGTCCTGCCAGCGCGGGCAGATCAATCTCTGTGAAAACCGCCGCGTGGTCGGGGTGTCGCCCGCCGAGTACAAGCAACACGGAGCGTTTGCCGAACGGCTCGCGCTGCCCGCCCGGATTCTTTACCGCCTGCCCGACACGCTGGCGTTTGAGCACGCGGCGATGGTCGAACCCGTGTCGATTGCGATCCACGCGGTGCAGCGAGTGAAGGTCGAACCGACCGCCACGGCCGTCGTCGTTGGCAGCGGCATGATCGGGCTGCTCGTCATTCAGGCACTGCGCTGGGCCGGCGCCCGGCAGATCGTGGCCGTCGACCTCGCCGACAACCGGCTCGCTCTCGCCCGCCAACTCGGCGCCACGCACACCCTGAATTCAGGCCAGGCCGACGTCGCCGCGGAAGTTTCACGCCTCACGGGTGGGATTGGCGCCGACCTCGCGTTCGAAGTCGTCGGCTTCACCGCGACGGTGAACCTCGCGCTGGCGGTCTTGAAGCGCGGCGGCACCTGCGTGTTGGTGGGAAACCTGACGCCCAAGACCCAGGATTTTCCGTTGCAGGCCGCCGTGAACAAGGAACTCACGATCACGGGCTCGTGTGCCAGCGCCGGAGAGTATCCGCTCTGCCTGGACTTGATTGCGCGCGGCGTGATCGACGTGAAACCCATGATTGAAGCCGTCGCCCCGCTCGCGGATGGCGCCGCGTGGTTCTCGCGCCTGAGCGCCAAGGATGGCGGCAAGTACATGAAGGTGGTGCTCACGCCTTGATGTGATTCTTTGCCGCGTACCCGCCTTGGCGCGAAGCGACAAGGTGGCTGGTCGCCAAAACGAAAGGCCACGCTTTCGCTGTGCTCAAGCGCGGCTACGGAGCGGGCGCACTGCCGGTTTGTGGCTCGCCACTGCAACGTCGAACCTCATGAATTTCCTGCCATTCGCACCGTCCACTTTCAAAAGGATCCGTTGATCATGCCTGCAAAAAAACTCTCCGCTCGTGTTGCTGTGGTCACTGGCGCCGGTTCTGGCGTCGGACGCGCGACGGCCCTGAAATTCGCCGCTGAAGGCTGGCGGGTCGCGCTCATCGGGCGCCGTGCTCAAGCCCTCGCCGAGACGATCGCACTTGCCGCGGCCGCCGCGCGAAAGCGGCTCGCCGCTTTCCCGTGCGACCTCGGCGATCCGGCGGCCGTTGACGCGATGACTGCGGCGGTGCTCGGCCGCTTCGGCGGCGTCGAAGTACTCGTCAATGCGGCCGGCACAAACATTCCCCGTCGCACGCTGAGCGAGCTTTCCCGGGTGGATTACACCGCCGTGATGGGGGCCAATCTCAATGGCGTAGTCTACACCGTGCAGGCATTTCTTCCCGGGATGCGCCAGCGGTGCGCCGGTGTAATCATCAACGTGGGCTCCGAAGCGGGCAAGCAGGCGTCGGCCAAGGCGGGCGCCGCCTATGTGGTTTCCAAGTTTGGGCTCACCGGGTTGACCCAAACCATCCTCGCCGAAGAGCGCCAGAACGGCATCCGCGCCTGCTGCATTTTCCCCGGGGATATCGATACCCCGATTCTCCACAAACGGCCCGTGCCGCCGTCTGCCGAGGCGCGCGCCCGCATGATGCAACCGGAGGACATTGCCGCCTGCATCTGGTTCGTCGCCAACCTGCCGCCGCGCGCCGTCGTCGAGGAACTCGTCGTCCGTCCGTCCCGGCCGTTCACGGGATAGGGCGGCCTTTCAGACCGGACTGTCATTCCGATCGCGCGGGTCAAGTCCGACGTCGCGCGGAGCTTCAGCCCGCGCCGTGAACATCCCGAGGTGTCCGAGCGCGGCTGAAGCACCGCGCCACCACTTGCACTGAAAGGCGTCGAACTTGCGGTTCATCGATCGGCGTGCTTCCTCACGACCGCCTCCATCTCGGAGCGCTGCGCCTCGAGACTGCGGAGCAACGCGAACTGGTTGCGCGCGCGGTCCAGGTTCTGGCTGGCACGAGAGATCTTGTAGTACACGTCGCCCTGCAGGAAATCGGTCAGGAAGCGCATGCCGTTTTCGAAGGTCATCAGCCGGCCGCCGAAGGCCAGTTGCGCAATCTCGGCTGGGACCAGAAACGCGGCCGCCGCGCTCAGGTATCCCTCGGCCAACGCCTCGAAGATCGGCATCCGGGCCTCGACCCGGTTCAAGTCGCACTCGTCTTCCGCCGCGGCGTTCGTCGCCGTTCGCACCATCTCGCCGAAGTCGTAGGGCGCCAGCCCGGGCATCACGGTGTCGAGGTCGATGACGCAAATTCCGGCCTGCGTCGCGTCATCGATCATGACGTTGTTCAGCTTGGTGTCGTTGTGCGTGATGCGCTCTGGAATCGCACCGCTCGCCTGCAAATCCAGCAGCACATCGACCATCGGTTCGCGCGCCATCACGAAGGCGATTTCCTCGCCGATCCCGGCCGCGCGGTGGTGGGTGTCGGCCTCGACCGCCCGTCGAAACGTCTCGAACCGGGAGCGCGTGTGATGAAACCGGGGAATGGTTTCATGCAATCGTTCGCCCGGCAAATCGCTGAGCAGCCGCTGAAATTCGCCAAATGCGCGCGCCGCCTCCCGGGCCTGGCGGGGCGTTTCGATGAGATCGTAGGTTCGGGCGCCTTCGACAAAAACGTAACAGCGCCACCATCCCCCGGTTGAATCAAGGTGCCAGGGACGCCCGTCGCGCGCCCGAATCAAGGTGAGCGCGCGCCGGGCCGCATCGGCGCCATCGCTCTCAGCGGCGCGCCGCGTGGCATGCGCGGTGACACGGTCAATGTTTTCCATCAAAGCCGGCACATCCTCGAAAATGCGATGATTGATTCGCTGGAGGATGTAGCGGGTCGGGCGGGCGGCCTGGTCGAACGTCACCACAAAGGTGTCATTGATGTGTCCGCTGCCATACGGCACTCCGCCGGCAAAGCGGCCGGTGATCGGAAATGCCCGCACCACGCCAGCAAGATCCGGCATGACTGGCGGGGCGAGGGATGAACTCATCCGGCCAGCAAGCCAGCGCGAGTGGCCGCCGCAACAGGATTTCGCGAGCGTACGTCCTGCTCGCAGTACGGACGGGGACCGCAGCGAGTTTGCTGCACTTTTGCGGCACTCTCCCGATCTCAGCTCTGGAGGCGCGGGTCGGAATTGAACCGACGCATAGAGGTTTTGCAGACCTCGGCCTTACCACTTGGCTACCGCGCCTTACCAGCTGACTTTCTTTTACTTACGCGAATCGTTTTCGTGCGAGTTTGCTTTTTCTACACCGCCTTTCTACACCTTGACCATGAAATCGAGCAAAGGAGAGAAGACGTGGGAAAGAACAAACGTCACGAACCTGCTTCGCAACGGACAGAGTGGAACCTACTACGCCCGCGTCAAAGTCAACGGCAAGGAAAAATGGCGCACCCTCAAGACCAAGGTCTTCTCCGTGGCCAAATTGAAGCTCGGCGACGTGGAACGTGACGAACGTTCCAAAGGCGTGGTCGCGGCGGCGGCGGCGTTGCCGGACGGTGGCGAAACAGTCGTCGAGCGCTTCATCAACGCCTACCTCACCCGCACCAAGAACGACCCGGCGTTGAAAGCAGCCACGAAGTCGCGCCGGGAGATCGCCGTGAAAGCGATCCTCAAGACTTGGCGCGAACTGCCCGCTCGCGATGCCCGCCGGGTTACTCCGACCGACTGCCAGGAGTGGGCCGCCTCCGCCTTGCGGGAAGGGACCGGATTTGTCGCCCCCAAAGCCAGGACCGTTCGCAAGGGAATGTCGGCATCGGCCTTCAACAAATGCGTCGATACGCTGCGCGCGATCTTCGAAATCGCACGGGAGCACGGCATCGCCTACCAGAACCCGGCCGCGGGCCTCTCGAAGGCCAGAATGCGGCAAAAGCGGCTGGAGTTGCCCTCGGTCGCGCAGTTTCACGCCATCGTCAAAAACGTCAGCGAAGCGGGTGCCCGTCAGTCCAAGGACTGTGCGGACTTGGTGCGGTTTCTCGCGTACTCCGGAGCGCGCATCAGCGAAGCGGCGGCTACGCGCTGGCGCGATGTTTCCATGGAAAAGAACCAGCTTGCTCTCCCCGGCACAAAATCGGCGTCCAGCGATCGCCGGGTCCCCCTCTTCCCGCCTTTGGCAGAACTCTTGCAGGAAATCCGCTCCCGACGGGGCGACGAGCCTGCCGACGCCCCGATCCTGCGCGTGCGCGAGTGCAAGGGCGCCCTGCGTTCGGCTTGCGCCATGGCCGGGGCGAAGCCGATCACCCACCATGACCTCCGGCACCTTTTTGCGACCCGCTGCATCGAATCCGGGGTGGACATCCCGACCGTCTCCCGCTGGCTGGGCCACGCCGATGGTGGCGCGTTGGCGATGAAAACTTACGGCCACCTTCGCCAGGAACACAGCGCCGCTCAGGCCACAAAGGTGCACTTCTGATTCGCGATACCCTGAAGGATGGTGCCATCCCGCCTATGTTCACGGGCGCCGATTGCCGGCCGCAGTGACGCATTCAATGGCGCCGGGCTCTGCCGCGCCCAGGAATCGCCACACTGCCCATGGCCGAAAATTCCGAGATCCTCCGCGAGGTCCGCCGCAACCTGCGCGAAGCGGAACGTACCTGCGGCCAGGGCGCTCTTGGTGAAGCTTCACGCCGGCTGTCAGAACGCCGCCACGGTGGCCGTTGACGGCGTTCCGCACGTTGACCCCAAGGGCAAGGTCTTGGCGGTGGGCGAGGCGCGAAAATCCCTTGCCCGGGCCTGCGAAGAACTCGGCGTCGAACGGCTCACGCATCATGATTTACGCGATGCCTTCGCCACGGCCGCCATCGAGGCCGGCGTGGATATTCCGACCGTCGCGGCGTGGCTCGGGCACGCGTACGGCGGTGCGCTCCTCATATGTGTGTATGGCGTAATCGATCCAGTGCAGAGGGAGTCATCGCCGCGAATGAAACGCAAAGAGTGGGGTTGGCGACGGGGGCGTACCGCCGACCGCGCGCGCTCCACGGCGAAGAAGTCCTCGGCGTCCCGCCCCGGGCGCTTTTCGGCTGCAGCGGCCGGTTCGCCCCGTTTCGCGGGCACCCATCGAAGAGCAACGCCGCTCGGCCGGCCCTGGCCAACCGGGAACTCTCACTAATCGGGAGCAGTATCGTCGCCCGCCAACCGCCGGTCGCCGCTCCGCCATTTGCAACTAATCGGTAAAAGTAAGCGCGGAGTCGCCCCTGCCCACCCAGGGGCGCAGAAGACCGCTCGAACCGCAACCCCCTCCACACATGAAACTCCCGTCCCCGTTTCGCCGCGCCGGCCTCGCCGCAGCGTTGCTCGCCCCGCTGGCTTCCCAGGCCCAGCTGGCTCCCCTGACCAAACCCGCCGACGAAGTCGTCGAACTTTCGCCGTTCGTGATCTCCGCCGCTTTCGCCAACGACACGCGCATCACCGAATCGACCTCCGGCACGCTGGTCTCACGCCCGATCGAGAAGACACCCATGGGCATCTCGGTGGTGAGCGCTGAGATGCTGAAGGAGATGCTCATCGTCAACGCCGACGGCCTCAGCAAGATCGTTCCCGGCATCGCGAACCAGAATAACACCTCCTCCGAGGGCACCGGCAACAACACCCAGTATTCCTCGCGCGGCTTCACCGTCATTCCCCGCCGTAACGGCTTCGCCCCCGGCGGCCGCCTCTACGACATGACCGGCATCGACCGCGTCGAAGTCATCCGCGGCCCCAACTCAATTCTCTTCGGCCAGAACGATCCAGGCGGCGTCATCAATTACGTCACGAAGCGCCCGATCCTCCGCAATCAGTCCGGCATCCGCGGCGTGGTCACCGGCGTGCTCGGCAACTTCGACTTCTATCGCATCCAGACCGATGTCGACCTCACGCTGATCCCCGGCAAGCTCGCGGTGCGCCTCCCGATGTCCTACACGGAGAACAAGCGCGAGTTCAAGTGGTTCAAGAACGAGGTCGAGGCCGTCAACCCGTCGCTCCTCTGGCGCGTCTTCCCCAAAACCGAGCTCACGTTCGAATGGGAACACCTCGACGTCTACACGCACTTCGCCGCCTTCCAGCCCATCGCGTGGACGCCGCCCGGCGCGACCGAGTTTGCCGACATGAACAAGCGCGGCCTCGGCTACTCCCAGAGCGAAGGCAGCGCGAGCAATTACACCTTCGGTCCCTATTCCCACGCCAACAACAAGCAGACCAACTGGACCCTCGACCTCACCTCGCGCCTCACCGATCACATCACCTTCCGCGGGATCTACTCGAACAACAAACGCAACCGCGACGAGGTCGTCCCGACCGGCGGTGATCCCTTCCGCCTCGTGCCCGTGCCTTTCCGCGGCCAGGAGACGCAGGACGGCAACCGCATTCGCGGCTACAAGGGCGACATCCTCGCCGAGTATGACATCGGCCCCTTCAAGACCCGCACGGTCGTGGGCTACGAGTTCAACGAAAACGATTTCTTCGCCCGCACGTGGCGCACCTTCCTCAACGGCGCCAACCTCAATCTCTTCACCCTCAACGTCGGCTTCGACCCCGCGACCCTCCGGGCCACCCGCGATACCGTCGCTTCCGACTATGTCGGCTTCCCGCGCAACAACTACGCCTTCAACATCGGCAACAGCGTCGCCGATCCGTCGAACCCCTGGCGCCTCGAGGGCGGCCCGGTGCTCGCCCGGCAGAAGTGGACCAACCAGCGGATCAGCGAAGTCCTCTCCGCCTACGACGACCGCCTTCAGTTGCTCCTCGGCTACGCCCGCGGCAAGAGCACGACCATCACCTTCAGCAACACCAGCGCGACCCAGCTCCAACACGTTCAGACCAGCCAGGCTTCCCAGCGGGCCAACGTCTATCAGGTCGGTGTCGGCGTCGCGGTGGATCCGAAGAAGCAGCACATGCTTTTCGTCAACAAGAGCACGAGCTACGCCCCGCAGTTCCTGCTCGACATCGACAACAACTTCCTGCCCTCGCAGACCGCCGTCGGCATCGAAGGCGGCCTGAAGTCGAAGTGGAACGATGCGCTTTCCACCACCGTCACGCTCTTTACGCAAAAGCGCACCAACGTCGGCCGCCAGTTCACCGACTTCACGATCAACCGCACGTATGGCATTCTGACGCCGGGTGAAGAAAGCAAGGGCCTCGAGCTCGAAGCCTGGTGTCGGTTCTCCTCCCAGTTCACCGCGCAGGTCGCCTACGCCCAGTTCAACGGCAAGGTCACCGGCGCCCCGCAAGGCCGCGATTGGCTCATCGGCCGCGAATTGCCGCGCTCGCCGGAGAAGTCCGCCTCGCTCTTCACCAACTACACCATCAAGGGCGGATTCGCTGACGGGGTGCGCGCCGGATTCGGTGCCAACTACAAGAACGACACCTGGCTCGACACCGGGCTCAACCAACTGACCCTGGGCCGCCGCAGCAGCGACTACCTCGTTTACTGGATGACCCTCGCCAAGGAGTTCAAGATGGCCAACCGCCGCGCCGTCGCCGTCCGGCTCAACGTAGGCAATCTCGCGAACAAGAAGTACATCAGCGAAGGCTTCACGTTCGGCGAGCCGCGCAGTATCCGCTTGAGCACGGACTACAAGTTCTGAGTGTGAGTTCTCCCGCCTCCGACACCGCTTGACGGTGTCGTCTTCCTCTCCCCACCCCGGCCGCCGTCAAGCGGCGCCGGCCCTCTCGACCATCCCACCCGATGTCGTCTCTCACCGCCGTCCAAGGTTTTTCCCTCTCACGTTACAACGGAAACCCAATCCTCGCGCCGCTGCCCGCATCCCCGTGGCAGGCGCACGTCACCACCAATCCAGGGGCGTGGCACGATGCCGCCACCGGCGAGGTTCTGCTCTTGTACCGTGCCGCGGGCAACGACGAAGACCACGTCGTGCATCTCGGCCTCGCCCGCAGCCGCGATGGCCTTAACTTTGCCCGGAGCAGCACCACTCCCGCGGTATCACCCATTCCCGGCACGCCCGACGGTGGCTGCCTCGAGGATCCGCGGATCATCAAGATCGACGACTGGTACTATGTGACCGTCGCTTCGCGCGCCTTTCCCCCCGGACGGTACTGGGAGGCGGCGACGGCAGCGGCGCGACCGCACCTAGCGCTGCCCGCGCACTTTCCCGCGGCGCTCCGCCAGAACCTCACCTCGACCCATCTCTTCCTGACGCAAGATTTCCGCTCCTGGATCCGCGCCGGCCGGCTGACCGACCCGTCGCTCGATGATCGCGATGTCGTGATCTTCCCGGAGCTGGTCGGTGGCAAATGGATCACTCTGCACCGGCCGATGCAGTGGCACGGCAGAGGTTTTCCCAACGCGCATCCCGCCATATGGATCGCAGCCAGCGACGATGTGCTGGCTTGGAAGGATCTCCGCCTGCTTGCGCAGGGCGAGCAGCCCTGGGAACAGAAGATTGGCGCCAACAACCCGCCGCTCCGCACTCCGCACGGCTGGTTGCAGATCTACCATGGGGTGGGCGCCGACAAACAGTACCGCCTGGGGGCGCTCCTCCTGGCGCTCGACGACCCGATGCGCGTCACTCACCGCACCCGGCAGCCGATCTACGAACCGCAGGCCCCGTACGAGACGCGCGGCATCTACAACGGTGTCTGCTTCCCCTGCGGGCACGCCTTGATCGACGGCACCTACTTCCTCTACTACGGCGCCGGCGACGTGTCATGCGCCGTCGCCACCACTCGCCTCGATGACCTGCTTCACTGCCTGCTCGCACAGCCGGTGTAGTCCGGCATGCCGGTATCGACTTCCCGGATGCAAGCGGGTGGTGGCCGTTGCACCCGGCACCGCGACACGCTGCTCAGCCAACTCCCGTGCATCCCCCGGTCCACGCCGCGGATCGTTCTGACGAGGCACTTGCCACCAACCTGCTCCTGAACCCGGATGTTCCCTTGCTTCGACGCTTGGAATGAACTGAACCTGCGCCCCGTCCGATGGTCACCCAACGCGAAATCGCCCGCGCCGCCAATCTCTCGCAGACCGCGGTTTCACTCGCCCTGCGCAACAGTTCCACCGTATCACGCGCGACCATCCGACGCGTGCAGGGAGTCGCTCGTCGCCTCGGCTACCGGCCCGATCCGCTGATCTCCGCCCTGATGTCGCAGCGGCAAAGCGGCTCCGCAACCAAGCTCCGCGCCAAGGTGGCGTTCATCACGGCTTTTCCCGAGCGCGACGAATGGCGCCGCAGCCACTACGCCGCCGGCTGCTTCGCGGGGGTGCAGGCCGCCTGCTCCGCCCGCGGCTACCTCGCCGAACCCATCTGGCTTTTCGAACCCCTCATCCACGGGCGCCGCCTGAGCCAGATTCTCTGGACGCAGAACTTCCAGGGTCTCGTCGTCGCGCCCCTGCCGGTCGACACACCCCGCATCGAACTCGAGTGGGAACGCTTCGCTGCCGTCAGCCTCGACTATTCCATGGCGGACCCGGTGCTGCACCGCGTGGTGGACGATCACGCCTTCGGCATCGAGCGGGTACTGGAAGAGACGACGCGCCGCGGCTACCGCCGACCGGGGCTCGTGCTCCGCGCCTCCCAGGACGTGCGCACGCACCACAGCCGGCTCGGTGTGTTCCTCGTGCAGCGGCGTCTACATTCCGAGTGGCACGAAATTCCTCCCCTCATTTTTCCCGAGGATCGGTGGGACGCCGCGCTCTTCGGTGCGTGGCTGAAACGCGAACGGCCCGATGTCGTTCTCACCGAGGAAACCGAAGTGATGGCAACGGTCGCGGATCTGGGACTAAAGGTGCCGCGCGATCTCGGAATCGCGTTTTTCCACAAGGAGCAGCCGGCCCGGCAGCTCAGCGGCCTGCAGGTGAATTCGCACGAGGTCGGCACCACTGCCGCCAACATCTTGATGCGTCTCGTCGAAACCAACGAGCGCGGTGCCCCGCGCGTGCCCACGACCACCCTCGTCAATTCGTTCTCCTGGCACAACGGCCGCACGCTGCGAGCCCAAGCTGGAGCGGTGCGCTAAGAGCATGTCTGGCCTCGACCAACTCGGCCCGGTGGCCCGCCCGCGCCACGCCCTCATGCATACGCGGTCCGCGTTGGCGCGGCGGGAGATCACCGTCGGTTTCCTCGGCGGCTCGATCACCGCGTCCAAGACCGGCACCCGCTGGCCGGAGCCGTTCCTCGCCTGGCTGGTCGACGCGCACCCCGGCGTGCGTCTCACGGTCGAGAACGCCGCGCTCGGCGCCACGGGCAGCGACCTCGCGGTCTTCCGCGTCCAGTCCGAGATCATCGACCGCGCGTGCGACCTCGTTTTCGTCGAGTATGCGGTGAATGACTTCGATCAGCCCACCGCCCGCCGCAACCGCACGCGCGAGGGCCTGCTGCGTCAGCTCGCGGCGGCGCCGTGCGACGTCGTTCTCGTCTACACCTTTCGCGCCGAGATGCTCCCCGACATGGAGGCCGGGCGCGTGCCACCGTCGATTGCCGAGTTCGAAACGCTCGCCGACCACTACGGCCTCACCTCGATCTGGATGGGATTGCACTCCCTCCGCGAGGTGCAGCGTGGACTCTTGACGTGGCCGGAGTGGCTCCCCGACGGCTTGCATCCGGAGCAACGTGGCAGCCTCAGCTACGCGCAGAGTGTGATCGCCACCCTCGCGCCCGCCCTTTCCCGCGAGGACACCTGCGCGCCCGCAACGCGCGCCCCCGCGCTGCCGCCGCTGCTCACGCCCGGCGCCTGGCAGCGAGCCGGTTTCGTACCCTTCCGCAGCGTGCACCTGCACGGCCCCTGGTCGGTGCGGCGTTGGCATACTTGCTTGGGCATGGATCGGGCGCTGCACTCAACTGCGCCAGGGGCCGGACTCAGTTTCGACTTCGAGGGCCGCGGCCTGGTGCTGGGCTTCGATTTCGGCCGCATGTCCGGCGAAGTGCGCTACCGCGTCGACGGCGGAGCCTGGGGTACCACGCAGCGCGAGCGCGCACCATGGGTTGGCGACTCCGGCTGGTTCCGGCCCGAGGTCATCGCCGAGGATCTGCCCGCCGGACGGCACCGGTTCGAACTCGAAACTATCTCAGCCGTCCACGTCGGCGGCATCGCCGCGACCACGACGATCGCGTTTTTCGGCGTCCTCCAGTGAAACGGCTATCGCCTCGATTCTCACGGGCACTCTGGATCGTGCTGGCCAGCTTGCTCACCGCCCCGGCTCCGGCCCAAACCGCGGCGGACTACGCCGCTGTCCGCGCCCGCCTCCGCGCCACGCAAACCGGCGGCGACGCCCTCGATCCCGCCGACCCCATCCTCGGCCCCAAGGTCGCATCGCTCAACGCCACCGCCCAAACCCACTGGAACAACCTCAACAAGGCCGCCAATCGCACTTCACTCTGGAGCGACCTCACCATCTCCGCCACCCGCTCCGACTCACTCACTCCGAACTTCGAGCGGCTCAAGCTCCTCGCCGCCGCCTATGCCACCAACGGCGCCGCCCTCAAGGGCAATACGGCCCTCCGCGACGACCTCGTCGCCGCCCTGCAGTGGCTCAACACGACCCACTACAACCCCAACCGCGCCTTCTTCGAGAACTGGTTCCCCTGGCACCTCGGGGTGCCGCTCAACCTCGTCGACACCTTCGCCTGTATGTACGACGGCCTGCCCGCGGCCACCCGCACCGCCCTCTTTCAAGCCTATGCCGCCGCCGTGGACTACTACCAGAGCACCGCCGGTCCGACGTTTGCCAACACCGGAGCCAACCGCGTCTGGCGCGCCCGCATCGACGTCGGCCTCGGCGCCGCCCTGGAGAGCGCCACCCGGCTGGCCGCCGGCCGCGACAAACTCTCCGTCGTCCTGCCGTATGTGACTTCTGGTGACGGCTTCTACGTCGACGGTTCTTTCATCCAGCACAACACCCACAGCTACACTGGCGGCTACGGACTCTACCTGATCGCCGAACTCTCGGCGGTGCTCGAGGCGGTAGCCGCCACTCCGTGGAACGTCACCGATCTCAACCTCGCCCACGTCTTCCGTTGGGTAGAGGAAGCCTACGACCCCGTGATGTACCGCGGCGCAATTCTGGATATGACCCGTGGGCGCGAGATCTCCCGCGCCGGTTCCACCGACCACTCCGCCGGCCACCCGACGCTGACCGCCCTCGCCCGTGTGGCGCAGTTCGCGGAGCCGGCCGCCGCCGCGCGCTTCCGCGCGCTCGTCAAGGGCCACGTGCAGTCCGACGCGTTCCGCAACTACCTCGCCAATGCCGGCCTCGCCGCCGCCGGCCTGGTCAAGCCGCTGCTCGACGACGCCGCGATCGTCGGACGTCCCGCCCGCGTCGGTTGCTTCGTCTTTGCCGCGATGGACCGCCTTGTGCACCACCGGGGCGCCTGGGCCTACGGGGTGAGCCTCTCCTCGAAGCGCATCTCGAAATACGAGTCGATCAACGCGGAGAACCTGCGCGGCTGGCACCTCGGCGACGGCGCGGCCTACCTCTACACGGGGGACCTCGCCCAGTATGCGGACCAATATTGGCCGACCGTGGATCCCTACCGTCTCGCCGGCACCACCGTCGACACGCGCGCCCGCGCCAACGCGGGTACCAGTTCACCGAATACGATCGATCCCCGCACCACCCGCGCCTGGGTGGGCGGCTCCACCGTGCTCGGCGAATTCGGCTGCGCCGGCCTGGATCACGAGGCCGCGCTGAGCGACCTGCGCGCGAAAAAATCCTGGTTCTTTTTCGACAACGAGGTCGTGCACCTCGGCGCCGGCATCGTGACCAGCGCCGACAATCCCAACCGCGTCGAGACCGTCGTCGAGAACCGCCTGCTCGGCGCTCCGGGCAACGCCGGCCCCGTCATCTTCACCGCCAACGGCCTCGGACGCGCCGCCGCAGCCGGGACCGTCGAGTCACTGGCCGCCGTGACCGCCGCCCACCTGGCCGTCCCGATGTCGGCCGCCTACGGCAATGCCGACGTTGGCTATTACTTTCCCCACGCCCCGACCCTCCAGGTCATGCGCCAGGTTCGCACCGGCAGCTACAGCGTCATCAATCAGGGTCCCTTCACCAACAGCACCAACCAGACCCGGTCCTACCTCACCCTCTGGTTCGACCATGGCGCCCAGCTCACCGGTGACGGCGCCGACTACGCCTACGCGATCCTGCCCGGCGCCACCGCGGCGCAGACCACCGCGTATTCACAAAAACCCGACATCGAGATCCTCGCCAATTCGTCCGCTGTCCAGGCCGTGCGCGACCACGCCCGCCGCGCCACCGGTGTCAATTTCTGGATCGCCGGCACCGTCGCCGGCATCACCTGCGACCGCCCCGCGTCCGTCACCCTGCTCGAACGTTCCGGCCACCTCCACCTCGGCCTCGCCGATCCCACCCAGGAGGCGTCCGGCCCAGTGACCCTCGATCTGCCCTACGCGGCCGACGCCACCGTCGCCCTCGATCCCTTGATCACGGTCGAGGGGCTGGCGCCCCGGCTCCGCCTCCGCTTCGCCGTTGGCGGTACCCGTGGACGCAGCCTGGCGGCCCGTTTCGCGCTCACCGCTCCGCCGGAAACCGCGCCCGTGCTCACCCGACCTCCCGCTTCCGTTGCCATGCCCGCCGGCGCCACGGTGGTATTCAATGTCAGCGCCACGGCGAACCCGCCGCCAGTCTTCCAGTGGCGGCGGGACGATATCGTCATCCCGGGCGCGACCGCCGACACCCTGCTTCTCACCGACCTTTCCGCCGCCGACCTCGCCAGTTACTCGTGTACCGTCAGCAATGCGCTGGGCGCGGTCACCAGCCCGCCGGCGACACTCACCGTCGCGCCCAGCGGCAGCGGCGGTGCCGCCCGCCTGACCAACCTCTCGGTGCGCAGCCGCGCGGGCTCCGGGAGCCAGGCGCTTGTCGTCGGCTTTGTGCTGGGCGGATCGGCCACCCCCAACACGGGAGCGCTGCTCTTACGCGGCGCCGGTCCCACGCTGGCTGCCTTTGGCGTCGCCGACGCCCTCGCCGATCCTTTCCTCACGGTCTACTCCGGAACGACCGCCATCGCCACGAACGACAATTGGGCCGGCGATGCCCAAGTCGCCGCCGCCAGCGCCGCACAGGGTGCCTTTGCGTTTTCCTCCGCCTCCAGCAAAGACGCCGCCCTTCACGTCCCTCGGCTCGCCCCCGGACCTTATACCGTACACCTGACCGGCCCAGGCACCCCTACGGGCGTAGCTCTGGCGGAGATCTACGACGCACCCGATTCGGCCACCTCTTCGGCCGGCAGCCTGCGTCTCGTCAACGCCTCCGCCCGCACGACCGTCGGCACCGGCGGCGATCGTTTGATCGCAGGTTTCGCCATCTCGGGGAGCACCCCACGCACGATCCTCGTGCGCGCCATCGGTCCCTCGCTGGCCGCGTTCGGCGTCAGCGGCACCCTCACCAACCCCCTGCTTGAGCTCTACTCCGGCGCCACCCGGCTCTTTGTCGGCGATGACTGGTCCGGCTCGCCCGCGCTGGCGGCCGCGGCCTCCCGCGTCGGTGCGTTTCCCCTTCCGGCCGCGTCGCGCGATGCCGTGATTTGCCTGACCCTGCCGCCGGGCGCCTACACCGCCCAGGTCAGCGGCGCGGACATGACGACCGGTATCGCCCTCGTCGAGGTTTACGAAGTGCCGTGAAGACTCAGCCGCCAATGGTCGCTCCAATGAAACCACTCGTCGCCTCGTTCCTTCTCTGCACGGCGTGGGTTCCCGCCTCGCTCGTTGCGGCCGACCAGAGCCGCGTTGTTTCTGCCGTCGAAAAAGTCCGCGTCGTGCCCGCCGCCGCGTGGCTTGAAGCGGTCGCTGCCAGTCTGCCGGCGGCCCCTGCCGGCTGGGGTGCGCCGGCCACCGACCGGGTGCTTTGGACCAAGGCGGCGGCGACCATTCCGGCGGCCGAGTTGGTCGCGACCGCGCTGAAGTTGGCAAAGGAACCGTTGCCGGAACTCTCCGCCGACCTGTATCTGCGCTACACCCGGGACGGCAACCGCACCGAATTCCAGCAAACGAACTTGCGGCGGCTCGAGCGGCTGAACCTCCTGGCGTGGGCCGAGGGCGTTGAGCACCAGGGGCGCTTCATCCCTCCTTTGGTGCAGCAACTGGAGTCGATCCTGGCCGAGAAGACCTGGGTGCTCCCGGCGCACGATCCCAAGCTGAACAATTTCGAGGGGCGTTGGACCGAGGTGGACCTGATGGTGGCCATGAAGGGGTGGTCCCTCGCCACGATCGGCTGCTGGCACGCCGACCAATTGCCTCCGGAACTGTTCAACCGGCTCCGGGGAGAGCTGAAACGTCGCGTGATCGCGCCCTTCCTTGCCCGCGTCCGCGGCGAGCAGAGCGCTGACACCGACGGCATGTGGTGGGACCAGGCCGACAACAACTGGAATGCCGTGTGCCACGCCGGCGTGATCGGCGTCGCCCTCGCCACGCTCGATGCCCGCGCCGAACGCGCCAAGGTCATCGGCTACGCCGCGCTCAACCTTGAGTATTACCTGAAGGGCTTTACCGCCGACGGTTATTGCAGCGAAGGCGTGGGCTACTGGAACTATGGCTACGGGCACTTCGCGGTGGTCTCGGAAACACTCGCGGCCGCGACCGGCGGCCGTGTGCGTCCCCTCACCGGCGACCACGCGCTGCGCATCGCCGCCTATCCCGCGGGATTGCAGATTCTGCCCGGGATTTTCCCGGCCTTCGCCGACATGGATGTAAAGGAACGCCCCTCCAGCTGGTTCGGCGCGCTCGCCGTGCGACAGGTTTCGCCGCAACCGCTGGGCATGAAACCGTGGAATCTCACGGTCAACGACCTGAAGTCGCTCCAAACCTATGAGGCAGCGATGAAGGTCTTTCTGCCGCTGGCCACCGCCGGCCTGCCGCCCGCGCCCGCGCCGCAAATCAAACAATTCCGTTACTGGTTCGCCGACGCCCAGGTCTACACCGGCCGCGCGACGCCGAATTTCGGTGCGGCCATCAAAGGCGGACACAACGCGGAGCATCACAATCACAATGACCTCGGTTCATTCGTCGTGGCCGCCGGCGACGGCGCCGTGCTGGTCGATCCCGGTCTTGAAATCTACACGGCTCGGACGTTCGGACCCAACCGTTACGATTCGAAAGTTCTCAGTTCGTATGGGCACTCGGTGCCGATGGTGGCGGGCCAGTTGCAGCAACCCGGCCGCGAATTTGCGGCCAAAGTCGTCTCAACCGCCTTCGGCGAGAGGGAGGATGCCATCGTGTTCGATTTGACCAACGGCTACAGGGTCCCCGCGCTGAAGTCCCTCATTCGTGCCTTCACGCTGCGCCGTCAGCCCAAGCCGGAGATCGTCATCATCGATACCGTGGAGTTTACCGAGCCCGCTGCGTTTGAGACGGCGCTGATCACGTTTGAAAAGTGGCGCGAACGGAAACCCGGCTTGCTTACGGTCGGCGAGGGCGCATCGGCCTTGCGCGTCGAAGTGAAGGTCGAGGGAGGCCGCTGGAAACTTCGCCCCGAAGTGCTGCAGGAAGATTTGCCGGCCAAGCGCCTGCCCACGCGCCTCGGTCTCGCCCTCGATGCACCGGTGAGTGCGGCATCGATCACGGTGAAAATCACTCCAAACTGACGCATGATCCCCTTGCTTGATCTGTCCACCCTCGACTGGTCGCTCACCGGCTGGCGACCGTTCGCCTGGAAGCTGCGCAAGTCCGCCGAGACCGGCGGTTTTCTCTCGCCCGATCACGGGCCGTTTCCGGCGCGTTTGCCCGGCAGCGTGCAGGAGAATCTCCGCCGCGCCGGCGCCATCCCGGACTGGCACATCGGCCGCAATTCCCTCGCCATCGAATGGGTCGAGCACCGGCATTGGAAGTTCCGCACCCAGCTGCCTGCGCTCCACGGTACTGGCGGGACCTCCGCGGTTTTTTGCGCCGACGGGCTCGACCACAGCGGCTGGGTGCTGATCGACGGGGCCGTGGTGGGTGAATTCTGCGGATCCCATCTGCCGGTGCGGATCGCACTGGGCGCGACGCTGGCCCAACCGGGGCCGCATGAACTGGCCCTCGTTTTTGCCCAGCCGCCGGAGGGACAGGGGCAGCTGGGGTATACTTCGCGGGCGCGAGATCTGAAGCCGCGCTACAGTTTCAGCTGGGATTGGTGCGTGCGGGTCGTGCCGATCGGCGCTCGCGGCCGGCTCACGCTCGATCCGCAGGAAGGCACTCCAGCGCCCGAATTGCTCGGCACGGTGGCGAACGTTTCCGCCGATCTGCAGCGGGGCAGCGTCGAATTCACCCTCCGCGTGAGCGACCTGGCCACGCCGGCCGAGGTGCGGGCGGTGCTCCGCCGCGGGGGACAAATCGTCGCATCGACCCAAGCCCAGCTTGCGGCCGGCGAACCACGCAGTTCTCTCAGCGTGACCGACCCCGAGTTGTGGTGGCCCCGCGGTGAAGGTGCGCAGCCGCTCTACGAGTTGGAGATCACCGTGACGCGCGGCGGTCGGGTGTGGGTGGCATGGACCCGCGAAATCGGATTCAAGCACGTCGAGTGGCGCGCCTGTGCGGGCGGCCCAGCCGATGCGCTGCCCTGGCTCTGCGCCGTGAACGGCCGCCCAATATTTCTCCAGGGCGTCAACTGGACACCCGTGCGGATGTGCTACATGGACACCACCCGCGAGGAGGTGGAGCGACTCGTGGGTATCTACCGCGACCTGGGCTGCAACCTGCTGCGCGTGTGGGGGGGCGGTTATCTGGAGTCCGCGGAGTTCTATGCGGCGTGCGATCGCGCCGGACTGCTCGTTTGGCAGGAGTTTCCGCTTTCATCCTCCGGCATCGACAGCACCCCGCCGCGCGACGCGGAGTTCGTCGCAGGTTTGGGCGCGGTGGCGCTTCACTTCATTCGTTCGCGCCAGCATCACGCCTGTCTGCTGCAATGGTGCGGCGGCAACGAACTGCACGTCGAGGAGCGCCACTCCGGTGGCAAACGGCGTGTGCCGCTGACGCTGGAGCACCCGGCGCTGGCCGCGCTCGCCGACCTGGTGGCGCAGGAAGATCCGGCGCACCGTTTTCTGCCCACGTCGCCCTACGGTCCGCGCTTTCATTCGGAGCGCGCGGAGTTTGGGCAGGGACTGCATCACGAGGTTCACGGTCCCTGGGGCGTCGAGGGTCACCCCCAGCCCGGCGACTGGGAAAACTACTGGCGCGATGACGATGCTTTGTTTCGCGGTGAGACCGGCGTGGCCGGCGCGAGTCGCGTCGAACTCATCCGCGCGCACGCAGGCGGAGAAGCCGTCTGGCCGCCGACCACTCCACTCTGGCACCACGCCTCTGGCTGGTGGACGCAATGGGACCGGCTCGGGCCGCGGTTTGCGGACCTGCCCGACGACGCAGCGCTGGCGGCCTACGTGGAGTTCACCCGGCGCGAACAGGCCGAGAAGCTGGCGTTCGCCGTGCGGGCGAAAAAGGAGCAGTTTCCCCGCTGCGGCGGCTTTCTGATTTGGATGGGGCACGATGCCTTCCCCTGCCTCGCCAACACCTCCCTCATCGAGTTCGACCACGTCCTCAAGCCCGCCGCCCACTCCGTCGCGGCGGTGTTTCACGCCCCACCTGGAAAGCCGCTATGAAACCGCTCCTCCGCTTGGTGACGTTCATCTCGCTCGCCACCGCCCTCCAGGCCGCGGCACCCGCCCGCCGCCCGAATATTCTGGTGATCGTGACCGATGACCAGCGTTACGACGCCCTCGGCGTGGTGCAGCGCGAGCAAGGTGATCGGGCGCGGTTTCCCTTCTTCCAGACGCCAAACCTCGACCGGCTCGCCACGGAAGGCGCGCGCTTCCGCAACGCCTTTGTGACCCATTCGCTCTGCTCGCCCAGTCGTGCCTCGATGCTAACCGGCAAGCAAACGTATGCGCATGGCATCCGGGACAACCGCACGCCGTTCCGCTCGGAGCAAACCTGGGCCCATGCGTTGCGGGATGCGGGCTACCGCACCGGCTATTTTGGCAAGTGGCACATGGGCCAACAGGAGGACCGCCCCGGCTTCACCGACACGTTCACTTTCGTCGATCAAGGTGTCTATCCAAACTGCCGCTTCCTGCAGAACGGAGTCTGGGTCGACACCCAAGGCTGGGTGGACGACGTCACGACGGACCGCGCGATCAATTACATCCGAGCGAACCGAGCGCAGCCCTTCGCAATTTGTATCGGCTACAAGACGCCGCACGACAACCGAACGCCCGCTCCGCGCCATGCCCAGCGCTACGCCGACGTCACCATCCAGCCGCCGGTGAATCGCCAGGCGCGGCCGCCGTTTCCGGCCCCGCCCGAGAAGCCGTGGAATCCGCGCGTGCCGGACAGGTTGAACTATTTTCGCTGCCTGCAGGGCGTGGACGACAACATCGGACGGTTGCTCGAGGCGCTGGCCGCCACCGGCCTTTCCGACGACACGCTCATCATTTTCGCCGGCGACAACGGCTACTATCTCGGTGAGCACGGGCTCGGCGACAAGCGGTCCGCCTACGAGGAGAGCATCCGCATCCCGCTGCTCGTGCGCTATCCGCGCGCAGTGCGAGCAGGCCTGCTCATCGACGCGCTGGCCCTCAACCTCGACTTCACCGCCACCATCATGGAATACGCCGGTGCGCCGGTCAGTTGGTCCCAGCAGGGCCGCAGTCTGGCTCCACTGCTTAACGGCACGACGCCCGCCGACTGGCGGCGCGATTTCTTCTACGAGAATTACCGGGATCCGGAGTATCCGGACGTGACCTTCGACATCGTCGCGATCCGGTCCGAGCGGGCCAAGCGGGTGGAATACCCCGGTCATCCGGAGTGGACGCAGGTCTTCGACTTGGTCGCGGATCCTTACGAACTGCGCAATCTGGTGGCGGAGCCAGCCGCGGCCGATTTGGTCAACGATTTACGGGCGCGGTTGGATGCCCTCAAGCGCAAGGCTGGGATCAGTGGCACCTCCAAGCAGCCGTGAGTCATTCATCCCTGATGAATTCCCGTTCCCGGCCAGGTGCCGCGCTGGCTTTTCGCGCGGAGCTGCTGCCTTGGTTATTCCCGCCGGCGGGGCGTGCCGCGCTTGATCGGCAGGTTGAACTGCTCACGCCGCCCTTCACTGCCGCTGATTGGCAGACCCACCGCGCCCAACTGGCCGAAGCGGAAGTTTTGGTGGGCAGCTGGGGCATTCCGGTGCTCGACCGGGAAATCCTCGAGGCCATGCCAAAACTGCGAGCGGTGCTCTACGGCGCCGGCACCGTCCGGGGCTTTGTCACGGAGGAATTCTGGCAGCGGGGCATTCTGCTTTCCAGTGCGGCCAGCGCGAACGCCGGCCCGACGGCGATTTTCGCCGAGGCGATGATCATCCTCGCGCTCAAACAAACCTGGTTCTACCTGAGGCGGGGTGTAGCCGACTGGGCCTACCTGACCGATACCGCGTCTTCAGGGGTGCATGCCGCCACCGTCGGCATCATCGGGCTCAGCAGCGTCGGGCGGCTGGTGATCAAGGGGCTGCAGCGGCACGAGCTCACGATTCTGGCAAGTGATCCGACGGTGACGGCCGAGGAAGCCACCCGGCTGGGGGTCGAACTTGCGGAATTAGCCGAACTGTTTGAGCGGTGCGACGTGGTTTCGCTGCACGCGCCGCTACTGCCGCAGACGATCGGATTGGTCGGGGCGGAACACCTGCGGCGGATGAAACCGCATGCGACCTTCGTGAACACCGCTCGGGGCGCCATCGTGCGTGAAGCCGAACTGGTGGCCGTGCTGAGGGAACGACCTGATCTGACGGCGCTGCTCGACGTGACCGATCCGGAGCCAGCCCCCGCGGACTCGCCGTTGCGCACCTTGCCCAACGCGATCCTGACGCCGCATATTGCCGGCGCCCGCCACCGCGAGATCGAACTCGTCGGGCGGCTCGTGCGGGAGGAGCTTGATCGTTACCTCGCAGGGCAGCCGCTTCGCTTCGCGCTCGATCAGGCCCGCGTGGCCAGCATGGCCTAAGCCCCAAGCGCAACCTCTTTACCATGCTACCCCATCCCTCGCCCAATCCGCCCTCCGCCCCCGCCGGCAAAAAAATCTGGTCGGTTGGCACCCTCACCTACACGGCAAGCGGTCTGGCGCTGCTGTTCGTCTGGCTCCTCTTCGGCGATTTTGCCTACATGATGCGCGAGCGATCCGCGGCGCCGGTGGCGCAGCTGATGCTCAAGAAATACCAGGCGACGGATTTTGTCACCGGGATCTTCCTGCTCACCATTCCCTGGACGGTCATCTTGCTTGCAGGACCGACGGTGAGTTACTGGAGCGATCGCTATCGCAGCCGCCGGGGACGGCGGATTCCGTTCCTGCTGCTGCCCACGCCGTTCGTGACCCTGGCGATGTTCGGCCTCGCCTTTAGTCCGCGCATCGGCCCGGTGCTGCACCGGCTGTTCGGCGGCGACCCGGCGACCGTCAACCACACGATACTCCTGACCATGGGGTTTTTCTGGATGGTGTTCGAAATCGGCGTGGTGATCTCGAACTCGGTGTTCAACGGCCTGATCAACGACGTGGTGCCGCGCGAGTGGCTCGGCCGATTCTACGGCCTGTTCCGCGCCGTCGGGCTCGGAGCCGGCATTCTTTTCAATTACAAGATCATCGGCCACGCGGAGGAAAACTATTCGATCATCCTCGCCAGTATCGGCCTCATCTACGGCATCGGGTTCACCGTGATGTGTCTGCGGGTGAAAGAGGGCGAGTATCCGCCACCGCCCGAAGCTTCCCGGACGAATCCGGTGCTGGGCGCGATCGGCGACTACTTCCGCGACTGTTTGAGCAAGCCGTACTATTTGTGGGTGTTCATCTTTCTAGGGCTGGCCAACGTCGCCTTCGTCCCGGTCAACCTGTTTTCCATTTACGCCGCGAAGAGCTTCGGCATGTCGATGGATCTTTATGGAAAGTACCTCGTGGTGACGTTCATCACCTCGTTCCTGCTGGCGTTTCCCTTGGGCTGGCTGGCTGACCGGTTCCACCCGCTGCGGGTCGGGCTGGGGGCATTGCTGCTCTATGCGGTGCTGATGGCGGCTGGGTTCGGCTGGATGCACGATCTGAAGTCTTTCGGTTTGGTCTTCCTCGGCCACGGCATCCTCTCCGGAACGTTTTTCACCGGCACGGCGGCGATCGCCCAAATGCTTTTTCCGAAGTTGAAATTCGCGCAGTTTGCCGCCGCCGCGGGTCTCATCGCGGCGTTTTTCAACATGGTGCTCGGTCCCGTGCTCGGGGCGGTGCTCGACCGGTTGGGCAGCGACTATCGCTACACCTTCCTGGCCGGCAGCATGCTCGCCGTCGCCGCGTTCGGACTGGGGCTGTTCGTGCACCGGCGCTGGCAGCAGCATGGCGGCCAGTCGGCCTACGTCGCTCCGGAATGATCGACCATGCTCCATCTCTCGCTCTCCCGCCGCCAGTTTCTCCTCGCCATGTCCACGCTGTCAGCCGTTACCCGCCTCACGGCCTCCGGGGAATCTGCGAGCGCCGAGGTGCGCCGGCTGATCGAGGCGCATCGGCCTTCGCGGCACCACGGCACCCGTCCGCATTATCGCGACGTGATCGGCACGACGCTGGTCGACGGGAAATATTTCCTGACCTCGAAGCCAAATCTGATCGAGGGCGCAGAGAAGATGCTCGAACTCGGCACGCGAGTCGGGAAGTTCTGGTTCGAGCCCGGTCGGGCGGCCCGCGACAATCCGTGGAACAGCGATTGGCCGGCGATGGCGACGCTACGGGACCTGGCGGCCAGTCCTTATTGGCAGTCAGTTTTCCGCCTGCCGTTCACGACCCTGATGCTGAATACCCACAGCCCGGGTGAACGGGGCTGGAATGCGGAGGAACCGCCGGCCTACTACGAGCACATCTCCGCCGAGTGGGCAGAACTGGTCCGCTACCTTTATGAGAAGCAGGGCGACCGCCCCTTGACCATCATCCTGCAGAATTGGGAGGGCGACTGGCAGCTGCGCGGGACCGGCGTGCTCTGGGACACGCCACCGTCTGACTGGCAGGGCCGGTGCGCGCGGTATGCCCGTCGGCTGGCCGCCCGGCAGGAAGGCGTGAACCGGGCCCGCGCCACCGCACCGGCCGGCAGTCGGCTCAGGGTCGGGCACGCGGCCGAAGTAAATCGGGTGGTGGACGGCTGGAAAGGAATTCCGACCATGGCCGAGCACGTGCTGCCGCTCGTCGAGGTCGATCTTGTTTCCTACAGCTGCTACGACGCCATGGAGAACGGCCCCACCTTGGTCCGCGCGATCGAAACCATCCGGCGATTCGCCCGCACGGGCGCGATCTTCGGTCCTGGGGCGGTCTATATCGGGGAAATCGGCATTCCGGAAAACGTGCGCCCGGAACGAATCGCCGAGCGCTGGGATGAGCTGCTCGGCGCCGCGCTCGCCGCTGGAGTGCTCTACATCGCGCAGTGGCAGCTCTATTGTAACGAGCTCGACCCGCGGACCGCTCCCCATCCGGCGCCGCCAATCCGGGATCCGCGGCACTTGCGCGGCTTCTGGCTAATTCGTCCTGATGGCTCCTTGAGTGACACCGGCACCTATTTCCGCCGGCTGTGGCAACCATGAACTCCCCAATCCCGCCGCCCGCCAATGCCGTGCTGCTTTTCCAGGGTGACTCCATCACCGACTGCCTGCGCGACCGCACGCGCAACGGGCCCAACGATCCGGCCGCTCTCGGCGCCGGCTACGTCGGTCGGATCGCGGGCGATCTGCTCGCGCTGCATCCCGGTGCCGGTTGGAAATTTTTCAATCGCGGCATCAGCGGCGATCGCAGCATCGACCTGCTGGGGCGCTGGCGGCGTGAGGCGCTGGCACTCAAGCCGGACCTGGTGAGCATACTCGTGGGGGTAAACGATACCTGGCACGAGCACCTCAGCGGCAACGGCATCCCGGTGTCGCGCTACGCCGAACTCTACCGCATGGTCCTCGATGACACCCGCCGCGCGCGGCCGGACGTGCGGCTTGTGCTCAGCGAACCCTTCGCGCTGCCCGGCGGTGAATTCAAGGAAGCATGGATGGGCGAACTACGCGAGCGCGCCGCCGCGGTGCAACAGCTCGCAAAGAAATTCGGCGCCGCCTTCGTGCCTTACCAAGGCATGTTCGACGCGGCCCTGAAGCGATATTCCGCGACCGAACTGTTAGCGGACGGCGTGCATCCTTCGCCGCTGGGCCACCAGCTGATGGCGCAAGCCTGGCGTGAGGCCGCCTGCCTGTGAAACTTGCCGAGGCGCCCTTTAGCACACGCGTCGGTGATCCGGGCTCTTACCTGACGGTTGTTGCGGGATTTGCTCGCTCCGCCGGGATCCGCGTTTGCGATGGTTCCATGATGCGCAAGTCCTCGGCGTCGGGGCCGCCGCCGAACTGCTTCCAGTAAAGTTCCGCAAACGGATTCAGCCGTGGGCCGATGGCCTTTTCGTTGACCATGCCGGGCCGCGTGGCCGCCCACCAAACATCGAATTCGCCAGCGAGGCGCGCCACGATGTCTTGGTGCTGACCCGCGACGTTGTTCTTTTCGCCGGGATCGGCGGCGACGTCGTAGAGTTCCCACGTGGGTTGCGCGCTGCCTTTGATCGAAACGAGGTGCCAGCGCTTGGTGTGCACCGAGCAATTGGCAAACTTGGCCTGATCCGGATCCGAGAAGCGCGGCCAGCGGCCGACGTGGGTGAAGAGCGTGCGCTCGGCCCACGGCGCGGCGGGATTTTCGATCAGCGGCAGCAGACTGCGGCCTTCCACTTGGGCCCGCACTTTGGCGGACAGCGTGGCGCCGGCAAATTCAGAGATGGTCGGAAGGAAATCAATGTGTGCGGCGAGGGAGTTCACGTCCGAAGGCACGATGCGGCCGGGCCAGCGCCAGAACGAGGAGGCGCGCGTGCCACCGAGCCAGGGAGTGCCCTTCTGGGCGCGCAGGCCGGCGTTGTAAACTTTGATGCCGGCGGTGCCGCCGTTGTCGTTCATAAAGACGACGAGGGTGTTTTTCGCGAGGCCGCGTTCGTCGAGCCGCGCGAGCAGACGACCGATGTTCTCATCAATGTTGTGGAGCATCCCGAAGAAATTCGCGACGTCCTCGGCGCCGCCAACTTTGTCGCGGTAGAGCGCGGCGTCCTCCGGGCGCGCCGTGTAGGGCGAGTGCGGGGCATTCGTGGCGATGTAGGCAAAGAAGGGCGCGGGGCGGGATTGGGCGGCGTCGATCCAGCGGAGCGCTTGCGCAAAAAAGAGGTCGGTGCAGTAGCCGTTCGTCTTTTCGAACGTGCCGTTGTGGAGAATGGCGGGGTCGAAATAGGTGTTGCGCGGGGCGTCGCCGCAGGAGCCGGGATAGGATTGGCCGATGCCGCCGCCGCCGTGGATGTAAACTTCGTCGAAGCCGCGGCGTCCGGGTTGGTAGTCGGCCTCGTCGCCAAGGTGCCATTTGCCGAAGATGCCGGTGGTGTAGCCGGCCTCCTTCAGCACCTGCGGGAGCGTGGTGGCGTCGAGGGTGAGACGTTCGCGCTCAAAGATCGTATGGGTGATGCCGTTTTTGAATTCGTGGCGGCCGGTGAAGAGGGCGCTGCGCGTCGGCGCGCAGGTCGGGCTCACGTGGAAATCGGTGAAGCGCGCACCCTCGGCGCGCAGCCGGTCCAAGTTCGGCGTTTTCAGGATCGGATTTCCGTGGGCGGAAATGTCGCCGTAGCCCTGGTCGTCGGTCAGGACGAAAATGATATTGGGCCGGCTGCCGGCGAGCGGGGCGGCGGCCATGGCCGCGACCGGGGCCAGTAGCAGGAGCGCGAAGAGGAGGTGTTTCATGGCGGAGGTGGGCGATTTCAGTGCCACTCGATGCGGGCTTGTTGGGTGGTGAGGTCAACCCAAACGGAGGCGTGGGCAAACTCGCGCGTCGCGGTGAGGCCCGCCCACGTGGCGGCGGCTTTGGGCGGGCCGAGCGGGCGGTCAAATTCGGGGTAGGCGTCGAGCATACCTTGATCTTCCCGGTAGCCCCACGAGTAGCAGAAGTGGGAGCCGGGTTGCGCGGCGACAAGGAAGCACGCCAAGGGAAACGTGAGGCGCTCGCGGGCGAGTTGGAGGAGTTCGGCGTAGGGGCGCTGCATCATTTTCTTGTCGAGCCAGTTGAAACCGGGCCAGCCCTTGATCACGACGAACTTTCCTTTGGCAGCGGCGAGTGCGATGGAATCGAGGTCGGTTTTGATGTCGGTGGACGAGTCGGTTTTGAAACCGCCGAAGTGCTCGATCATCACGCCGTCGATGCCCTCCCAATCGAGGATCTCGCGAAAATCGGTCGTCCGCAGTCCGTTGGCGAGCACGAGGCGGTCCGGGCCGAGTTTGCGCTTGGTGAGCGCGATCATCTCACGCAGGCCCGCGACGATGGCGCGTGCTTTCTCCTCGCCGAGCTGCTTGGCGAGTGCGGGGGAAATGGCTTGCGGCAATGCGTCGATGAATACGCCGGCGAGCGGTGCGGAGCGGTTCGCCTGCGCCACCACTTCCGACCACCACTCGCGAAACTTAGGAATGGACGGGTCCGGCCGCGGGGTGCCGGAGGGGTGAGTGACGATCTCGCCGGCGGCGGTGCGCAACGTCCACTCGGGGCGGTAGGTGTTGAAGGCGTCGTAGCCGGGCCAGTTGATGAAGGCGTTGAAGTAGAAGAGGACTTTGGCGGCGGGATTGCGCTGCTTGATCCGGCGGGCGGTGGCGGCGATGCCGGCTTCGGTGCTGCCATGCGCGGCGAGGCCGTGGCTTTTTTCGAGGGCGATCAACGTGCTGTGACTTGCGACGAAATCGATCTCGGCCTCGGTGAGATCGGTGGTGCGTTTGCCGAAGTGGAGATTCAGCGGGACACGATCCCAGTTGAAACCGGGGAAGGCGGCGGTGACGCGCGGCGGCGCGGCGGAAGTGAGGGTTTGCAGTTCCGAGCTGAGAGTGAGGCCTTCGGCCTCGAGGTTGAAATAGTAGGCGGAGGTGCCGGCGGGCACGGACGCGGAAGCGGTGGTGCGACCGGAAACGGCTGCGAGTTTCGCCGGCGCTTGTTCCCAGCCGGCATCGCGTTTGGAGACGAGGGTCGCGGCGCGCACGGCGCGGGTGGTTTCGAATTCAACGCGAGCGATGCCGTCGCGGATTTGTTGAGTGAGTTCGCGCGCCCAAGGGCGACCGGTTTCAACGACGGCTCTTGCGAAGGCGTAGCTATCGGGCGGCAGCCAACCGGCGGGGTGGCTGTGTTTCATATCGAAGGGAATCGAGACCATGCGCGGGCCGGGGGCGGCGCGGTAGCTGGCTTGCTGCACATCGAGCGGAAAATGCGCGTCGCGCGGGCCGGTTAACCAGAGCAGGGACATCGTGGCGCGAGGGAGGCGCAGCAGCGGTTCCCAGACCTCGCGATACATCGCGAGGTCGGCGAGGGCGCGGCCGTATTGGTTGGGCGCGCGATCAAGCGCACCGCAGCCGTAAATCGGAATGCCAAACGCGAAGCGCCCGTCGATGCCCACGACGGTCGAGGTGATGATACCGCCCCACGAGATGCCGCAAACGCCGACGCGCGCCGCGTCCACTTCGGGCAACGACCGGAGGAGGGAGTTGGCGAGGACGACGTCGGCGACGGCGTGATACATCCACTGGTCGGCCAGCGGCTCTGCGGAGTCGCCGTAGATGCCGGTGCGCGCCGGACCGCCCGCGGCGTGGCGTTGCCACTGCGCGCCGGGTGGTGCGCCGGGGATGCGCTCATCGGTCTGCCCTTCGACGGCGATCGAGAGGGCGGCGAATCCCTGGTCATTCCATTTCTGCACCCACTCTTTGAAGGCGGTGCCGCCGCCGCCGTGGACGAGGACAACGCCAGGGATTTTTCCCGGACGTTCTGCGGGAAGGCCGAGCCACGCGAACACCCGCGTGGGGGTTCCCTTCCACGGCAGTCCCTCGAAGAATAGCGGCTTGATCGCGCCTTCTGCGGCGAATCCTTCGGCCGCGTGGACGGCGGGAGGCGCGGTCAAATGAGCGAGGGCGGCAACTTTCTCACGTAGAAGAGCGAAGTCGGTGACGGGCGTGGCTGCGTAGGTCGCTGCGGTCGCGAGCGCGGCGAGAAGGGTAAGGCGGAGCTTCATTCGACGGGGCTCAGGCGGATCGACTGCAGACTGGCTTTGTCGCGGGGACCGTCCACGAGCGAGACGGCGATGGTGTGTTGGCCGGGGGTCTTGAAGGTGAGCAGGCCGAACGGATGGGAATGATAAATGGGCGAGGAGTTCTGTTGGTTTTGGAGCTTCACGCCTTCGTCGGTCTCGATCCGCCAGACGAGCTTGCCTTCGCCCTTGTAGGTCAGTTCGAGGTGGTAGTCGCCAGCTTCGGCGACGTTGACGGTCCAGATGGCTTGGCCGCCGGTCCTCCAATCGCTGACTTGGTTGGCGGCCTTCCACTCACCGAATTTTTCCATCCAGCGGATTTCTTTCTTGGTGGCGTCCTTCACTGTGGCAAATTCGAGGAGCAGGCTGGTCGGGATGTTCGGGTGAACGCCAAGGGTCTGATCGACTTTCGGTGCGGCCAGCAACTTGACCGCGATCACGGAGGCGGGGCGATCCGGCGGCGCTGGTGGGAGCTGAAGTTCGGTCCAGGTTCCGCGCTTTTTCCAAGTAACGGGGAGAAGTTTTCCGCCGGAGACGACGCCGGCCGCGGCGATTTCAGTTTGGAGTCCCGGGAGCATCAACCGGCCATGCGCCGGCCAGTCGAAGACGACGAGGTTGAGCGTGTTGCCGGTCGTGGTGACATCGCCCCACGGTTGGGCGTGGTCCCACGGGGAGGCGCCGGCGGAGTAGACGGCCTGCGGGTAGCGTTTAATCCACTCGCCGGCCTGCACGAGGTACTTCGACGCCTGTGCGGGGATGCGACCCGAGCCATCGGGGCCGACATTGAGCAAGTAAGTGCCGCCGCGGCCGACCGTGGAGACAAGGCGATGGAGGATCTCTTTCCCGTCTTTCCAATTCCGGTCATACCACGCGTAGGCCCACGAATCGTTGGTCGTATCGCAGGTTTCCCAAAGGCCCTCCATCCTGCGCGGCGGGACTTCCATGTCGCCCTTGCTCACATAGTCGCCGAGGCCGTAGCCGACGCGGCTGCAGAGAAGCGCGCCGGGCTGCGTCTCGCGCACGAGCGCGGCGAGCGTCGCCGCGTGCTCCTTGGGCATGTTGCCGGGCGTGTCGAACCACACGAACTTTAGCGGGCCGTATTGGGTGCAGATTTCCTTCACCTGCGGGTAGCATTTTTCGCGGAAGTATTGATCGAACGAGGCGGGCGAGCCGTCGGCGTTTTGCTTCGGGCCGTTGTTGCCGCCGGGGGCGGTCCAGTCCTGGTTGTGCGAATAGTAGAAACCGAAACCGAGGCCGGCCTCGCGGGTGGCGGCGGCGAGTTCCTTCATTGGGTCGCGGGCGAACGGCGAGGCGTCGACGATGTTGAACGGGTGCTTCGACTTGAACATGGCGAAGCCGTCGTGGTGCTTCGAGGTGATGATGATCCACTTCATGCCGGCGGCCTTTGCCACGCGGACGATTTCGCGGGCGTCGAAGGCGGTTGGGTTGAATTCCTTCGCGAGCGCCATGTAATCGGCCTCGGAGATCTTCATCTGCCGTTTGATCCACTCGCCGATGCCGTAAAACGTCTGCTCCTTCCACTGACCTCCGAGATGGGAATAGATCCCCCAGTGGATGAACATGCCATAGTTGCCATCGCGAAAGAGAGCGACGCGATCGGACGACTCGAGGCCGGGCACGACGGTGGTGGCGCCCCACATCTGGTCCATTGACAGGTCCGCGACGGCGGTTTTCGCCGAAGCGGAAGCGGCGCGGGCAGGAGTCGCCGCGAGAACGGCGAGGGCGAACGCGAGGCGGATGAGGGGCGAGATTGCGGGTATCATGGCAGGAGGGTGCGGCCTGGAGCGTGGTGATTTGGCTACTTTCCGGACGGAGTGACGAACTCCTCGCGGCTGAGTTTCCCGTCGCCGTTGCGGTCGAAGTTCTTGAAGCGCTGGTCGAGGTTGTCCGCGCCCTTCAGGCCGGCGACGTATTCCGCCAAGGTGAGGACGCCGTCCTTGTTCGTGTCCACGCGCGCAAACGCAGCGGCGCGGTCGGGGCCGCCTTTCTTGGCCGGAGCGTTCGGTGCGGCAGCCTTGGCCCGGGCGGCCTGACGGTCGGCGGCGCTGATGCAGGACGGATCGACGGTGGTCGGCAGGGTGGCTTGCCAGGCGAGCGCGAGCTTGGTGAGCCGGGCGACGATTTCCGGGTGTTCTTTCGCGACGTCGCTGGCTTCAGCGCGGTCGGCGGGGAGGCGGTGCAGTTCGACGCGCTTCGCGTCAGCGGCGAGAACGAGTTTCCAGTCGCCGTCGCGGACGGCGAGGCGTGGCCACCAGTCGGGCTCCGCGGCCTTGCCGGTCCACCGCCAGAAAATCGGGCGCGTGCGTTTGACGGGCTGGCCGTGGAAGGCCGCGAGCAGGTTCTCGCCGTCGCCGTGATAGCTCGACGGCAACGTCAGGCCGGCGGCGGCGCACAGGGTGGGCAGCAAGTCGACGGCGGTGAACGCGGTGGTGTCGTTCTTGGTTCCCGCCGGCGTGCGGCCGGGCCAGCGCACGATGAACGGCACGCGCACCCCGCCTTCGAAGAGGCTGCGTTTTTGGCCGCGCAGTCCGCCGCTGGAACCGATGCTGTAGTAGCCGCCGTAGCCGCTCTCGCCGGTTTCGGCGTCGGGCCTGCCTTTGCCTTTGTCGGTTCCGGTGGTCTCCGGGCCGTTGTCGCTGGAGAAGAGCACGATCGTGTTTTGCTCCACGCCGGCCGCCTTGAGCGCGTCGAGCACGCGGCCGACGGCGTTGTCGCCATCGGTGATGACGGCGGCGTAGACGCGCTTCTGTTCGTCGAGGTGCTTCCATTTTTCCATCGACGCTTTGGTGGGCACGTGCGGCAGGTGGCTCTCGTGCAGCCAGACGTTGACGAAGAACGGGCGGTCTTTGTTTGCGGCGATGAACTTCACGGCATTCTCGGGCGTGTCGTGCAGGCCAGCCTGCGGCGTCTCCGCGCCACCATTGAAGATCGCAAACTCATCGAAGCCATAGGCCGTCGGGTTGGGCGCGCCGTGGATGTTGCGGCTCGTGAGATGCCACTTGCCGAAGTGAGCGGTGCGATAGCCGGCCTGTTGAAAGAAACGCGCGACGTTGGGCGCCTTCGGATCGAGCCAGTCGGGCATGCCACGTTCGAGGTTCTGGGCGGGGGCGGCGAAGTGCTGATGGACGCTGTAGCGCGAGGGGAAATGACCCGTCATCGCCGCCGTGCGGCTCGGGGAGCAGACGGGGTTGAGGACATTAAACTGCTGAAAATCGATGCCCTCGCTCGCGAGCCCGTCGAGCCGCGGGGTCTTCAGCCACGGGTGCCCGTGCGAGGAGAGATCGCCCCAGCCCCAGTCGTCGGCGAAGATGAAGACGATGTTGGGGGCCGCCGCGTTCGCAGCGGCCGAGGCGGGCGCGGTTGCGCCCGCAACGATGGAGACGAGCAAGACGCTGAGTAGAATGCGATGCATGGTAGATGAGGGTTACGGCGCGCAAACGGCCTCGCGCACTATTTTGCCCGCGTGGACGAGAAACAGGCCGGATCCGCCTGCGCGGGCAGGGTCGCGGTCCAGGCGTCGAGGAGCGCCCGCAGCCGCGTCACGTGGTCGGCTTGCTCCTGGCTCAGGTTGGTTTTCTCGAAACGGTCCGAGGGAAACTTGAACAGCTCGACCTGCTTCGGATCCTTGCCGACCAGCAGTTTTTCGCCGCCTTCGCGCACGGCGAGGGCGGGCCAGGTGTCGCCCGTTTTGGCAGCGGTGGTCCATTGCCAGAAAATGGGTTTGGTGCGCGGCGCGGCGGATTTGCCCAGAAGGACCGCGGTTTGGTCGAGGCCGTCGGGTGCGTAGGTGTCCGGCAACTTCGCGCCTGCGATGGCGCAGAAGGTAGGCAGCAGATCGACGGCGGTCAGAGGAGAGAGAGCATCGGTTTTCCCGGCGGCGATTTTGCCGGGCCAGCGCGCGAGGAACGGTACCCCGATGCCTCCCTGCAGAAGAGAGCGTTTGCGGCCGCGGTGGCCGCCGGTAGTGCCGACGGAGGCCCAGCTGCTGAATCCGGGCCCGGTCGACTCGTCTTCGCCCATGCGGCGATCGGCCGGGCCGGTGACTTCGGGACCGTTGTCGGAGGTGAAGACAACCAGGGTGTTCTTTGCGAGACCGAGTCGGACGAGGGCCGCCAACAGTTCGCCGATCCGGGCGTCGGCGTGGGCGATCACAGCCGCGTAGATCCGCTGCGCTTCGTCCGGGAGGTGCGAAAACTTTTCCAAGTATTCTGGTTTCGGATAGTGCGGCGTGTGTGGCTCGTGGATCCAGAGATTGAGGAAGAACGGTTTTCCCGCCGCGTGGCTTTGCTCGATGAACGCGATCGAGCGCTGGACGTCTTCGTGGACGGGCATCTGCTGGCCGGGGCCGTTGAACGTGCCGTAGGCATCGTAGCCATAGGCCGCTGGCGGCGGAGCGTCCGGCACCATGATGTTGGTGAGATGCCATTTTCCAAAATGGGCCGTCGCGTAGCCCGCCTGCTGCAGCAGCCGCGGCAGCAGCACGGCCTTGGGATCCAGCCAGTCGGGCATGCCGCGCTGCACGTGACTCTCCACCGTCGCGAAGTGACCGTGGATGCTGAAGCGCGCCGGAAACTGTCCGGTCAGGATGCCCGACCGGCTCGGTGAGCACACGCTCCCCGCGACGGTGAACTGGCGGAAGTCGGTGCCTTCGCCAGCGAGGCGATCGAGGTGCGGCGTCTTGAGATGCGGGTGCCCGTGCGCACCCAAGTCGCCCCAGCCCCAGTCGTCGGCAAGGATGAGGATGAGGTTAGGTGCCGCCGTTTTCGCGGCAGCAGACGCGGGCGCGAAGGCGCACGCGAGCAGGAAGCAGGTAAGAATCGGGCCGACCGTTCCGCGGCGATTGCGCTTCATGGAAATCAAAACCCAAACGTCGAGGTGAGGATGAAGTTGCGTGGACGGCGCAGTTCCCAGCGGACGGGCACGATCGCGTTCACCGCGCCGTAAACGCCCTCGGTGTCGTAATCGATCCCGACCGGACGGGGTGTCCGCCAGCCGAAGAGATTCTCCACGTTGAGCTGCAGCCGCCACTGTATGTTGCGGAAGATCCGCCGCTCGTGCGCGAGCATGGCGCCGACGTCCCAGTATTCCTGCCCCTTCAGCGGCCGGGAGGCGTCGAGGATGCCGGTCGGCAGCCCATTCACCAGCATGCGCTCGTAACCGGCGGTGTTGGGGCTCCGCCATCGAAAATTGCCGCCGACCGACCAGCCTTTCAGGCGGCCGTCGTTGGCCAAGCGGTAGCTGCCGACGCCGTTCACCGCGTATTTGCCGTTGCGATGCGTCGTGATGCCCTCGATTGCGAGTTCGTCGAGGTAGGTGCGCTCGGCCGAGTTCGCCTGTTGCTCGATGTACGTGGCATCGGTGTCGGCTTGGGCGCGGGCGGACGGATTCGTTGGATCCAGATCGAACGACGAGGACCGCTGGCCGGCCGCCACCTTCCGCAGTTCGGTCACGTAAGTGCGCCACGTCGCCAGCCCGTTGAAAGGCGCGTCGGTCGCCAGGTACTTGCCCAGCGAACGCAAATGCGTGCCGAGGGCGTTGGTGTTCACGCTGCCGGTCAGAGCCAGCCGCCACTGCGCCGAGGGGTTGAAGACGAGGTTCATCTCATAGCCCTTCGCCTGAAAGCTCCAGGTGTCGGAGACGTCGGTCGAGTCCACCGGGTAGACGCCCTGCTCCGCCATGGCCCGGAAGTGCGAATCACCCTGCTCCTTGTAGTTCGTGCGCAGCCGCGTCAGCACGCCCTTCGCATTGTTCGAAAAGGCGTTCGCGTTCCGCGCCTGGTCGTTGGCCTCGTTTTGGAATCGGTTAAACGCAATCGATAGCCGGCCATCCAGCAGGTAAGCTCGGACGCCGTAGTCCGCGGTCGAGCCCTCCGAGTTCGGGGCCGGCTCGCCCTGGTAATTGCCCCACGAGGCGTTGGCGACGGGGCTGAAGTTCTGCGAGCGGTTGTACGTGAGCGACAGCCAGGAGGTCGCGTGGAAAACTGCGCCGAGTGTCCGGGACGTGCCCGAGCTGGCAACGGCCGGCCGGGGATCGAGCGGCACCTGGCGCGATGCCAGATAGTAACGCTGCAGTGGATTGGTCGCCCCGCCCGGAACCGCCGGATCGATATACCCCCGCGCCTCCGGAACGGCGTAGCTCTCGGTGTCGTCCTTGCGATATCCGATAACCGTGATCAGCCGATCCTTGAACCACTTTGCCTGCCAGCCGAGCGAGAGGGAATCGTCAATGAAGCGAGTCTTCGTCGGGTTGAGAAATTGTCGCATGGCCAGATTCACCGGGGCAGCCTCAGCGGCGGTCCCGCCGATCATGGTGGTGCCGTTCAACTGCGCGGATCGCTCGAGGAGTTGATGCTGATCCGGCAGCGGGTACGGCACCTGGCCATTCGGGAAATAGACGCGCTGCCGGATGATGTGCACCCCCGCGAGCGCATCCGGACTGTAGCCGGTGCGGCCGACGGTCGCGAGGTTGAAGACCCGAAAAATATCCTGGTCCGAATCCGAGCGGCTGCGCTGCGCGAGCGCGCTGACATTGTGCTGCCCGAGCCAGCGGTGAAATTTTCCCGCGTCGAATTCATACGAGAGCGTGCCCCGGTATTCCGTCGCTCGGCTGAGTTGGTCGCGATACTGGCCCTGATGCTCCGCATACGGGACCATGAAGCCGGGGTTGACGGTCCCATCCGGCAGGTAGCGGTCCACATCGATCCGCAGCGTCGTCAGGAAGTCGGGCGAGAACGAGCGGGCGTGCTTCGCCGTCTGGCCGGCGAGTTCGAGGTGCAGCCCCGGCAGGAGCCGCTGCTCCAGGAAGACCTGCGTCCAGCGGCCATGCTCCAGTTGCGAGGGGTCGTCCCACGTGCCACCATAGAGATTCACATCCTTCGAGATTCCAAAGAGCCTCCAGGGATCCGGCACATTGTAGATCAGTTGGCTGCTGACCCCGCCAAAGGTATCCGCACGAATCTGCGACTGATAGCGCGTGTTCACCATCGGGTTGGCGAGGTTCAGTCCCGTGATGTAGGTCGGCGACTGCGCGGTGATTTGCGAGATGGCCTGACGGGGATCGAAGTCGGTGGCCGAATCAATAAATCCATCTGGGTCGGTGACGCCCGGCGCAACCCGCACCGGGTTGCCTTGGGCGTCGACGAACCGACGGCCAGCAGCCGCCCAGGTGCGACCCTCAGGCAGAAAATTCACCGTCGGCGCCCCTTTGGCGAGCCACTGGAGGGCGCCGCCATCGAAGGCCCACGTGAGCGGCACGACATTGCGGCGCAGGCTGTAACTCTCGTGGTTCACCATGAGCTGCGTGTGCGCCAGCGGGCGCCACGTCAGCCCCGCGGTGACACGCTCCTGGGCATTGCCTTCGAAGAGCCGGTACTCGCGCTTCGCGGCGTGCAGTGCGTTCAACCGGACCGCGAGCTTGCCCGGAACAATCGGCTGGTTGTGGTCGATCGCCGCCCGGCGCGAACTCCAGCGATCATACTGCAGCTGCACCTGGGTCTTCTGGCGGTCGAGCTGCGCCCGCTTCGTGGACGAAACTGCGACGCCTTGCGCCCCGCCAACGCCGAACAGCATCGCATTGGGACCACGGGAAAGCGTCACCCGCTCGATGTTGTAGAGGTCGTTCGCGACGAGGGCCGAGAAGAAGTCGTGGGAGGCGTCGGCCCCGGCGGTGAACCCGCGGATCGAATACGCCTGGCCGTTCCCGTAACGCAGGAAGCTGCCGCTCGAGCGGTTCGTGCCGTCGTTCTCGCCTTCCACCGAGTCGACGCTGGGGGTGAAGAGGAGCGCCTTGTCGAGCGAGGTGACACCCAGGTCTTGGATAAACTCGGTCGTGAGCACGGTCAGCGAGGCGCCGACATCGCGCAGGTTCGTGCGCATGCGGGTGCCGGCGAGGGTCTCGGTGGCGGCGTAGCCATTGTCTTTGTCCGTCGAGACCGTGAAAGGGGTGAGCACGACGGCATCTTCGGAGGCGGCCGCGGCGGCAGGGACGGTTTGGGCGACGGCAGGCAAGGCGGCAGTGGAGCCGAGAACCAGCATCAAGCCTGTGAGCGACGAGCGCAGTGCGGAAGATTTCATACTTGGGGGTTTAGGTATTGGGTTGAGGTTGGAGCAGGCGTGCGCAGACGTAGAAAAAAACAAGAAGCCAACCGTGAGCGTCTCCACAACGGTTGGTGCTTGCGCCAGCCACGAACCAAAAGCCTACACAGAAAACGAAGGTTGGACTACCCTGTGTTTACAGGGTGGGCGAAAGGTAGGCAGCGCAGGCCCGGGCAACGGAAACGGCTAGATTGTCGGGACGGCAACGCGTATCAACGGCCGATGCGCGGCACGGCCAGGCAATTTTCCACCATCTTGCTGGCCGGGATCCTGTCCAAGCTATCCGCCGCGAGCCCGCCGGAAGATCTTTCCCTGACCGAGCTGGAACAACGCCTGCCGGCGATCGACGGGCAATTGGCGCAACTGGCGAATTACAACCTGGGCGGCGGCATCGGCGCCATCGGATCTCGCTCCCGGGCCTACGAAACGGCGGACCAGACGGAGTGGATCGAAATCGAACTGGGCGACGCGGTCCCCCTCGACCAGATCGTGTTGGTGCCCGCGATCCGGCGCGATGGCATCAACGGATTCCAAGCGGACGGCTTCCCCCAGGCCTTTCGTGTGCGGGCCGGAACCAGCGCGGACCACACGGGAAAGATCGTGGCCGAGTTTACCGGCCGGGATGCCCTGCTGCCCCGCATCGCCCCGCTGATCATACCCTGCCATGGCGTGGTAGCCTCCTGGATACGCATTGAAGCCACGATCCTGTCCCGGCGTGAGTTTGACTCGAAATACGTCTTCCAGTTTTCGGAGGTCCTGGCCTTCAGCGGCGAGGAGAATGTGGCCCTGCACAAGCCGGTCAGATACCCTGTCCATCACGAACGCAACTCGGCCCCCGGCTGGCCGGATTCGGCGGTGGTGGATGGATTCCTGCCGTATTTGATGGCGGCGGCCACCCGGGAGAAGAGCGTGGCCTACCTCAGTTCGTCGGAGCTGGGCGATCAGCCCAAATTCACCCTGGATCTGGGCGCGAGTTATCCTCTCTCCCGTCTCCACCTCCATGCCGTAGACCAAAGCGACACGGTGCCGCAGGCCTTTGCCGGCGATGTTGGAATCCCGCGGGTGCTCCGGGTGGAGGGGGCCAACGCGCCAGATTTCTCGGATGCCCGGGTGCTGGTCGAATTGAAGCACGACACCATCTACGACGTGGGACCGATCATGATGTGGACGTTTCCCGTCGCGAACTGCCGCTACGTGCGGCTGATCGCCGACAAACTGAACAACGATCCCCTCTCCGGCGCGGCCGCGGAGCGGCTGGGTTTCGCGGAAATCGAGTTGTTCTCGCAGGGTCGCAATGTCGCGTTGAACCGACCCGTCGCCGCCAGCTTCAAGACCGAAGACCGCTTGCGCTCCCTGTCCAGCCTGACGGATGGCCGGAATTTCTACGGCACGATCCTACCCATCCGCACCTGGTTGAACCAACTGGCGCTGCGGCACGAACTGGAGCGCGAGCGTCCGTTGGTTAGCGCGGAACTCAATCAGCGCTACGTCCGGCAGAAAACCAACGTGACCCGCTTGGCCGGGCTGGCGGCCGTGCTCGCCTTCGGAGTCGTGGTCATAGTCCTGGTCAACCGCAACCGCCAACAACGCGCGATCGAGCAAACACGGAAACGGATTGCCGCCGACCTGCACGACGAACTCGGGGCCGATCTCCACGCCATTGGTCTGCTCAGCGACCTCGCCCAAGCTTCGCGGACGTCACCAGAAAGACTGGACGATCTTCTCCGACGTATGCGGTCGCTCACCGAGCGCACCGGCAAGGCGGCGCGCCACTGCACCAACCTGCTCGAAGCCGAGGACCTTCACGGAGA
>JBIJCX010000175.1:0-16550 GCA_044344465.1 Opitutaceae bacterium | reverse complement strand
ATCCGCGCGGATGATCAGCGAGCCGAGCGACAGCGTGCCGATCGTGCGGAAAAACCCATGCTCGATGTCCTTCCGCTCGTCCCAGCTGCGGGAGAAATTGGCATTGGCGTCGATCTTGTAGACCGGCCCCTCGTGCACCCAGCGGAGCACCGCGGACGAGGTGCCGCGCGTGCGGTCACCGTAGGTCATCGTCTGCCGCACCGAGTCGTTCCCCGCCGCGGCTCCCTGCGTAAAGGTCGCATCGCCGGTGGCTCCCGCGCCCCACACCGTGGTGAAAATGTTTTGCCGGGTCGGCGTGTTGATTTGCACGTGCTCGACATTCAACCGCAGGGAATTCTCCCGGTTGATCCGCCAGTCAAACGTGGTCGAGGCGAGCTGCCGCTCCGTGGTCTGGAGGACGTTTTGTTCCGTCGAGGTGGTCAGGACGCCGCGCACCAGATCCCAGCCGGGGTTGTCGTAATCCATGTCGTAGACGCGGGTCATCTCGCTCAAATTAACCGTGAACGCGAACGCCTTGTTCACCGGGTGCGAGTAGCTGATGTCGATGCCCGGCTGGATGGCGCGCGCACTGGAATGGCTGTCGCTGCCCACCCGTTCATTGAGCCCGGGCGGCTGGAGGCGGTTGTCCGAATTGTAGGCGGCGTAGGTGTTGATTTTGAGGATGCGGCGCGGACTGGAGAACCCGCTCTTGCCGACGATATTCACGGTGCCGCCGACGGCGTTGGCCGGGCGATCGGGCGTCGGGACCTTGGTCACTTCGATGCGGTCGACGCTGCCGGCTGAACTCGCCGCCAGATCGAAGGATCGATCCGCCGAGGGTGTGGAGACTTCCGCCCCGTCCACCATGAAGACGACGCCGCCCGACGGCATCCCGCGGATCGACAGGCTCCCCGCGGTCTGCGGCCCCGAGACGATGGACATGCCCGGGGTGTACTTGAGGTATTCACCGATGTTGCCGTCACCCAAGTCGCCGACCTCGTCGAGGACGATGACGTTCTTGATGTTCGGCGCCATCTTCTGCTCGTTGACCGCCGCGGCCGCCGCGCTCAAGGCGGTCGACTCCACGACGAAGCTCTCCAGCTGCACCACGTCCTTGTCGGCGGTCATCTGGCTGCGGATCAGAGAAAGATCGAAGTCCTTCCGCGCCACTTCGCCCGGCGCAACTTTCACCGCCGCAGTCTGCCCTTCCATGCCCGAATAGGAGACCTTGAGGCGGACCTCGCCGGCGGGAAGATCCAAAAGGCGATACTCGCCGTTCGCGTTGGTCGCGGTCTCGATGGTGGTGCCTTCGACCGCAATCCGGGCATTGTTCAGAAAGTTGCCGCTGGAAACGTTCAGGACCTTGCCCTCGATGGTGCCGCGAGCGGACTGGGCCTGCAGCGGAGCCGCGAGCGGGAGGAACGCGACGGCAAATGTTGCGACGAGCAACCGGCGAATTATCTGCCGGAACCCGCTGCGATTCGCGGAGCGATGCTGGGCCTCCTGGGCCGAATAAGGAATCTTGGTTTTCATTTGCATTGGCTTCGGTTCTGAAAAACTGGCTTTGGCCTGGCTACGATGTAGGAGCAAGAACATCGAACAGGGTGAGTGTGCGCCAAGGTTCTCACCGGCTCCGATTCTTTTGCGCCGCGGCCTTGGCGTCCAGCTCCGGTAACGTGAATCGCACACTGACAACGTAGGCCGGCTCGCCCTCAGTCCAGTGACCATACGTCGTGGTCACGATCGTGCCGTCGGGGAGCACTTCGACACCAGGATACGTGGTATCGGCGCCCTTGGTGTTGTCCATGATGCGCACGCGATACTGGCCTTCGCGGCCTTTCACGATGTCGTCATAGCTGCCCACCCAGCCGACCCAGTCGCCTTTGCTGCGGCTCACGTGCGTGGTGTCGCGAAAGCTGATGAAGAGCCGTCCATCCGGCGCGTATTTCGCGGTGTGGCGATCCCCGGTGAGCGCGGCGGGAAGTTCGCGCGGTTCGGTCCACGTGAGACCCTCGTCGTTGGAAAAAATGACGAACGAATTGTATTTCCGGGAGTTCTCCCGCAACAGCACGGCGATCTGCTTGCCGTCGGGCGAACGGAGCGCACCGGGCTCGCACAGATTGGCATCCGGCAGCATGGCGATGGGCACGGGGATGCTCCACGTCAGTCCGCCGTCCTGCGAAAGCGTGGTGTACACCCAGAAGCGCCACGGCTTGGCGGCGGGCGAGGTGTGGTCGCTGTGCGGACCCTTGACGCGGTAACGATCCTCCGTCCCGCCGCGGATAAAGCGTCCGTCATCGTGAAAAAATGCCAGGTAATGCCCGGGTCCGGTCTTCAGATCGATCACCGTCGCCATCGTGACCACGCCGCCAAAATTGCCGATCGGTTTCAGTTCGCCCCAGATGGCGCCGTCGTCCTCGGTGACGGCCATGCGGATCGGATAAAGTCCGCTGAACATGATGATGCGCTTCTTCCCGGCCGCATCGACCACGCGGTGCAGCGTGGGGACTTCGAGCGAAGTCTCCCATGATTTCGGCGTGGGCAGCCGGGCGCTCCACGTCCGTCCGCCATCCGGGCTGCGCTTGTAGACGATGGCACCTCGGCCGTGGCCCTTCGGATAGACGATCAGCATGGTCTTGCCATCCTCGAGCAGCACCGTGGTCGGGTGGCCGAGATACTGCCCCGCCTCGCGATCCACGATGACCTGCCGTTGCGTCTCGGCGCTGATATCGACCGTGGGGATCGCATAGCCGGGCGCGAGCTTGGTCTTGAGGTTCTTCGGCGGCGCGAGTGCGGTGTCGCGCTTCTGCGCCGGCGTTTGCTGGGCCGCGCAAAGGCTGCTCAGAAGAAAGAGCGCCGCGATGGCCCGGGTGGTGGTGGTCATGGTGTGGTTCTTTGTCTCGTGAAACAATCCCCGACCGGTCCAAGGCAGGTTAGCCGCATAAGGTACAAAATGCCCATCAACGGACTGCCACGTTTTGCGCTTCTTGTGCCTTTTGTGCCTTCCCTCTCCGAGTCGTTCAGTTGCGCTCCGCGGCGCTGGGAAAAATCCGGGCTTACCGAAAGTCAGGCGGAGGCCAGTTCACGAACGTGCGCCATATCCCGACGGCTGACCGGTCGCAATTGGGCCGCCAGCACAGTCGCCACCGCCACCGTATCACCCGCCATTGTGGCGAACTCGACCTCGTAAGCGGATCCGTCGCGATGAATATGCACGATGGTGCCAGCATCGCCCGCCTTGAATCCTTCATCCGGGAGATCGCTGGTGAGGACCACGCACTCGTGCTCTTTAATCTTCATGACGACCGAGGGTAGGCGGTGATGAGGCGCGGCGCAAGCTGTCCCTCGTCCATCTGCCAGATCGTTCGCACCAGCGGACGGCGGCCGTCCGGTGCCGCCAAGCTGCCTTCGACTTGGTAGCGCGGTCCAAAGCCGGTGTCCTTTTCCCTGCGCACGTCATGCGCGCAAGCGCGCTCCCGCAACGCTGCCGCCAGCACCTCCCAAGCATCCGTCTGAAACCCGAACCCGGCAAAAAACCGCGCCTTGCTGGCACCGTAGCGATGGGCCGGGTTGAGGAGGTAATCCACAATCTTTTCGCGCTCGACGATGGCCAGGTGGGCGTTGGGCAGTTTCATTTCGATATTGGTTGATTACGCCTCCCCCATGCAGCGGTCACTCCGCGCTGAAAATGTGGTCGGCGGGCCAGCCGAGGCAACCGTCGTATTCCTCCTGCGAAACCGCGTGATCCAGTAGCGTGCCACCCGCTCGATGCGGACCCTTGGCGCCGGCAAGATTTCGCGTCGCGGAATAGAGTGCATCATGGGCTAAGAGACAGATTCGGTACCGAGGAGGGCCGATTCGAGATCGGCGGCGGCGCGGGTGGCGAGCTGGTCGGCGGCGGTGCGTTCGCGGATGGCTTCGGTGCGGGCGGCGGACATCGCGGCGATGAGGGACTGCTGAGTTACGACCGGCGGGACAGGGAGGCGCAGGGCGAACAGAGCAGGTTTGGAGATATTTTGCATCGTCGGGGACGCGCCGGTGGCTGAATCCTCGATTTGTCGGCGCAGGTGCGGCGTCTTCAACACCTCGGCGAGGTAGCGGAGGTCGAGGGTGGGGTCGGTGCGCGGCCTTGGCGGCGGGGGATCGCCAGATGAGGAGGTCAGCCTTGGCGGCGGCGGTGCCGCGTTTGCCGGTAACGGATTTTTCCTCGGCCATCTGGTCGAGGGAGTAGCCGTACTCGTTGACGAGAGTTCAGACGTAGTCCTGCCGGACGCGCTCCTCGGGCAGATCGACCAGCCACATGCCGCGGAGAGGGCTGAAGATTTCGTTCTTGGCATTGCGGCGGACAGTGAGTCTGGCGGACGGGATAGAATCAGCAGCGGCTGTGGGGCGTTTGGACATGGTTGAAATTAACGGAAGCAGGGATGGCACCGATTGGTTTGGAGGAGGCGAGCGGCCTCAGAGGGAGACGGCGAATTTACGCGGAAGTGCCGAAGGTTGTAGGACACGCAGTGGGTGCGGCAATGCTGCAAAGGAGAATTCGCGGGCTAATTCCCGTGTGGCGCGCAGCGGTCGGTTGAACAGCGTCGAGGGCGTCCATTCTGCACGGCCGTGCCGAATGCTTAGCGGTGTATCCGTAATTCCTCAAAGTGATCCGCGACCCGATTACCCCACAGGAATCCTTGACCAAATTGCCAGACACCCTCCAATTCGCGGCTTCGCCGTTTTCGCCTGTCGCGAACGCCCCGAGGATCAAATCGTTGACTCTGGGTTTCGTCTGTCCGGCCGTTCTGGATCCGGCGCTTCCCGCCCCTATCTCCCCCTGCATGACTCACTCCCTGTCAGAAACCTTCACGCTGCTCGATTGGTCTGTCTTCGTTATCTACCTCGCGGCGACGGTGGCCATCGGCACGCTCTTCATCAAGGGGCAGCGCGATCTGAACGAGTACTTCCTCGCCGGTCGCAACATCGGGAGCGTGATCATCGCGATGACGATTCTGGCCGCGCTGTTCTCCGGCATCAGCTTTCTCGCGGCTCCGAGCGAGGGCTATGCCAACGGCCCGATCTTTTATCTCGTCAACCTGGCGTTCTTCATCGCCACCCCGCTGACGGCGGTCCTGTTCCTGCCCTTTTACTACAACTCGCGCTTCTTCACGGCGTATCAATACCTGGAGGAGCGTTTCTCAGTGCAGTTGCGCACGCTGGCCTCGGCCTCGTTCATCATCCGCGTGCTGCTCTGGCTGGCCGCGGCCACGTATGCGCCGGCGCTCGCCCTCGAGCAGGCGACGGGCATGCCGCTCTGGTTCACGATTCTCTGCACGGGCGTGCTGACAACGATCTATACGACGTTCGGCGGAATGCGCGCCGTCATCTGGACGGATGTGATGCAGCTGATCGTGCTCGTCGGCGGGCAACTCGCCGTCCTCCTGCTCGCCCTTTCGAGAGTGCCCGGCGGGATGGCTCAGGTGATTGAAATCGGGAAGCAGGGCGGGCGGCTCGACCTCAGCTTCAGCCCGGATCCCACGGTGCGCCTGACGCTCTGGGGCCTCATCATCGGGGCGGCGTTCATGCAACTCGTGCAGATGGCCACCGACCAGGTTTCCGTGCAACGCTACCTCTCCGCCACCAGCCTGAAGGTGGCGCAACGCGGGCTGTGGCTGAAACTCGCCCTGACCATCCCGGTCACCTCGGTGTTCTACGGCACGGGCCTCGTGCTCTACGCGTTCTACCAGGTCCATGGCGATCCGCTGGTGGCGGGCAAGATCCAGAAGGCCGACCAGATCCTCCCTTACTTCGTGGTGAACGAAATGCCGCACGGGATTCCGGGTCTCTTCATCGCAGCCATCTATGCCGCCAGCATGTCCACGATCTCGGCGGGCATCAATTCGCTCACCTCCGCCAGCCTGGTGGACTTCTACCAACGGCTGTGGCGGCGCCCGGATCTATCGGAGAAGAACCAGCTCAACATCGCACGCTGGCTGACGTTTTTCTATGGCACGCTGGTGATCGCGCTCGCCTTCCTCGTGGAGCGCCTCGGCACGCTGCTGGAGGCGACCAACAAGGTCATCGGGCTGATCGGCGGTCCGCTGGTCGGGCTGTTCCTCATGGGCATCCTCATTCCCCGGGCCACCGCCCGGGGAGCGTTGGTCGGGTGGATTGCCGGGTTGCTGATGACGATCTGGGTCTGCTTCGGCACCAACGTTTCGTTCCTGTGGTATGCCATGACGGGCTGCCTCACGACCATGGCGGTCGGTTACCTCGTGAGTCTGTTTGAACCGGCGCCGGATCTGAAGAAGCAGGCCGGCCTCGTCTGGGCCAACCGCACGCCGCCGCCGGGCTCAAATTGAACATCGCGCCATGCCCGGTGCCGTTGACCGGCGGGATGGTGTCGCGGAAAAAATCATTTCCCGGGGCTGGCGCTGCCGAGCGACCTCATCACTTCCAGATCGGACACATTGAAGAGATGCACGCCGTCCGCACCGGCGGCATACCAGCGTGCGGCCCGGGTTTGATGTTGCTCGAGCGAGAGCTGGCCGCGCTGAGGCGGGGCCATTTTGCCTGCCGCGATGAGCTTGTCTTCCGCCGCCGTCGTGTCGTGGCCGCTGGTAACGCCTTCCTCGCCGAAGAGCACCGCGCAGCCCGTCCCGCGCGCCATCTTCACGAACGGCGCGAGTTCGAACTCGTAGCCGCCGAGGCCGTACTGGCTGATCACGAGATAGTCGAGCAGGCCTTCGCGCAGCCAGGTCGCGAGGTCGCAGCCCCATGTGCGATACTTTTGCCAGTCGACGCGGACCGACAGGCCCAGATGTCTGCCTTTGCGGCGACCCGCGTCGTCGAGCAGGCGGCGCACGTCACGCACGAAGACCGTCATCAGCTCGGCCCGCAGCGGCGCCCAGCGTGGGTCATCGGCGGCCACCGCGAGCGCATTCCCGCCATGCCTGGCCTGGAAAGCCGTGACCATCGGCTTCTCGAAACCGAAATAATTCGGATGCCGGAGGAAGTCGAGGTTGATGCCATCGATGTCCCGCTCCGCCGCCTCGCGGAGAAAGCCCAGCTTGAAGTCGCGCACCTCGGGGAAGGCATAAGACAATTTCGTTTGATCCTCGCCCTTGGCACTGCGCAGGCGGAATTCGGGATGTTCCCACCAGAACCTGCTGTTGAACAGGCGTGGCATCGCACCGTCCCAGCCCTTTAGATGGTAATCGCCATTCATGCGCAGCGAGGCGTAACAGACGATCCCGGCTTCATGGCAGGAGTCTGCGACGACCTGCAACGTGTCTACGCCCTCGTTCGCGAGCCGGCGCAGGGTCTCGCTGGCCAGCTTGTCGCCGCGTCGTGGATATTCCGCCATACCCGCGCCGATCAGTTCATGCAACTGGGAGGGATAGTTCACGCGACTGCCCGCGACGATGCACCACTCCATCACGCCGACCTGCGTATCGCGGAGGTCGAGCATCCGCTGCCGCAAATCCGCCGCCGTCCGGTAGCGACCGGTATGGAACTGGCTGAAACCGTCGTCGTTGACCACAATGAGCTTCCCGCCGTGCCGCGGCTTAGGCGGTTCAGCGGCGGGCAACCCGGCGAGCGTCGTCAGCAAGGCGATCGCGCCAATCGTGAGCGTGGATTTCATCGGGGAATCGTGCAGGGAATTGACGAAGCCACCAAGCTTTGCGTTGAGTTCAGGGCCAAGCCGAAGACCTCAAGGCCAAGCCGAAGACCTCAGGTTTTACCTATTTGCTTTGCCCTGCCTGAGCACCAGGCCCTGCACGCGGCAGCTTCGTTGTATTCATTCCGGGCGATCAGCCGGAACACGACTTGGCGGCTCATGACTTGCGACGATACCTGGCTTCGGTCGCGCTCCGGATCGCCGGCTACTATTCCCTGAACTGAAACGCGTACACATCCGCGTCCTGCAGCACGAAGCGCAGACGGACGGGCTGGCCCGCGAGCGCGCTCACGTCGCCGCCCTTGGTCCACGTTACGGTGCGCTCCAAAGCATCGCCGAAAAGCGGCGGGCAGTCGGCCAGGGCAAATCCGGGCAACGGCTTGCCCGCCACGTCCTGAATCTCCACCCGGACTCCCCCGGCCGCCGACGACGCAAAGTTGAGGACCAGCTTCCGGCCCTGGAAGCGGACGGGCTTCGTCACGAGTTCGCCGCCGCTCATCGGTGCGTTCACGGAAACAAAACCGTCCATGCGCAGGGTGTAGCGCCGCACCGCCGAGCTCTTGCCCGTCCAATAGCTTTCCGCGGCGTAGAGCGAGAGTTCATCGGGGGCGCCGTCGAGGACCGCCTTGGTCTCCACCAGATGCCAGCCGATGTATTGATGGCCGTAATTCCACGTGCCCTCACGCTCGATGCCGGGACGCAGAAACGCCTCGTTCCAACGCTTGAACGTGACCCCGTCGCGGCTCGCCATGAACAGACCTTCCGTGACGACCGTGCCGTAGCGCTTGCTTGCCGACGAACGCATCTCGCGGTGTTCGCGCTCCGGCAGGGCGCGCATGGATTCGGACCAGCCCCGATCGGTGTAGCGCGTCGGAAAACCGATGAGCAGGTGCGGGGCGCGGTGGTAAGGCTTGATCTGATTTGTGTACAATTCCTCGGAGGGGGAATCGACATACGCGAGATCGGCCGGCGCCCCCCAGGTGAGAAAATCCTTGGAGGTGGCGGTGCGGATGGCGCGGTGTCCTGATGGCTTCCAGTTCTTTTCATCGGTGACGCCACTCGTGAAATAGCGCCAGTAGGCCCGATACTCCCGGCGCGCGCCGTCCCAGAAGGCCAGGTTCTGCGAATCGAAGGCGCCGTCCGTGATCACGGGAGCGCCGCTCATGGGCGACCAGTGCAGACCGTCCGGCGACTTGAAGGCCAGCAGACCCTTCGGACTGTTCGACCGCAGGATGGCCTTGTAGCGCGCGTCGGGCGCCGCGGCCGGATTCTCGTCCTTGAACACCGCCGGATGCCCGGCATCGGCGTTCACGGTCCCGATTTTGCCGCCGGCGATGACGATGTTGTTGGCCTTTGAACCTTTGAACTCGTGCAACCCGAGCTCGGGCTTGCGCCAGTGGATGCCATCGTCGCTCTCCGCATAACAGCAGAAAAGGGGATGCTCCTGGTTGTCGAGTTTGCCCGGAGTGACCGTGAGCTGCCACGCCTTGTAGTACATGCGATAGCGGCCGCCGTCCTGGAAGATGCTGTGATAGCCGCTGCCGCTGCCCTCCCAAGGGGCATCGTGCACGATCACGATTTCCTGCGGCACCGGGTGGTGCAGGCGCAGTTCCGCCTTGCCCGTGAGCCGGCCGACGAGAAACCCGTCCACGAACAACTCACGGCGCGAACCAAGATCGATCACGTCCGACGGCGGGGCGGCGGCGCGCAGCATCGGCGGCGGGATGATCATCGCCGCGGCGAAGACCAGGAGTGCAAGCGGGCGGGGCCAGATGAGGGAGAGGAAGGGCATGGGGGAAATTTTTCGTGGCGGTAAAAGACAACTTCGCGCCGGGGGATGCCGGAGGCCGGAGCCTGCGGGCAGGCGATTCGAAACTCAACCGGTCGGCGCGCGCAGAGAATCGCCTGCCAGCACGATCCGGCAAGGGACAACCGGAGCACAACGGCAATCTCCTGGTCAGATCAATTTACCGGTGCCAATGCGTTTTCAGACATTGTGCCCCGCCCCGGTCTCCGCTTGTGTGCCCGGGCTCATCTGCAAACCACCACGAATTCCTTCATGCGCTCATCCCTCATCCGTTCCCGGCTCCGCCAGGGCAAAGCTGCCCGCATTGCCTGCATGTATTATCCGACGGCCATGTTGCCGGCGTATGCGGCCAAGGCGGGCTACGACGCCATCTGGCTCGACACCGAGCACAGCACGTGGGATCGCCGCGAGTTGCAGCGCATGATCGCCCTGCATCACCTGGCCGGCATCGACTGCATGGTGCGCACCGGCAGCCGCAACCCGACGGAGCTGTATCATCTCCTCGAAGACGGCGCCTCCGCCTTGTTGATCCCGCTGGTGGACACGCCGGCCGACGCCGCCGCCCTGGCCCGGGCGGTGAAGTTTCCCCCGGTCGGGCAGCGGGGGCTCGACGGCGCCAGCCTGGACAATACTTTCTATATCAACGGGACCGAAGGCTATCCGGCTGCCGCCAACGAGGAGACTCTGCTCGTCGTGCAAATCGAAACGCCCGAGGCCGTCGCCAATGTCGATCAGATTGCCGCGATCAAGGGAATCGACGGCCTGTTCATCGGACCGGGGGATCTCTCGTTTCGCCTGGGCTGCCCGTACGATTTTGCGGATCCGCAGATGGCCGCCGCCCAGGCCGCGGTGGCCGCCGCCGCCGCCCGCCACGGGATTGCCTGGGGCCGCCCCGGGCGGAACGCCGAGGACATCGCCAAGATGGCCAAACTCGGTGGCCAGCTGATTGCACACGGCAGCGACTTCGGCGCGGTGGCCGCCATGCTCCCGAAATTCGGCGCGACGATGGCGGAAGGGCTGGGGAGCTGACTTCGCCTGCTCAAGAATTTTCCTGCCAAGAAAATATTCCTGCCCCATGAGTCCGCCGGATGGTGGGTAGGCAATTAACCATCCACTTCGTCGCAGGCGGCGACGATTTCGCAAACTCATTCCCGTAGCCCTGCGCGTGAGCGCAGGGACCCGCGTTCGGCCCGCCGCACCTTCGGTCCCGCTGCTCACGCAGCGGGCTACGATGCGTTTCGTAAATACTTTCGGTTGCGGCCACCGCCGTGGGAAGATTGTTGGATAGGAAAATTCTTCCAAGACTCCTGCCACGACATCGCCTGCCAGCAGGCTCCTACCCAAGACGCGGCATCACCTCATGACGCCTGCTTGCCGTCCGGATCCGTGGCCTTGTTGTACGAGTCGAGCCGGGCCCCGGCCGGCAGCCAGTTTGGAAGCAACCGCACATCCTTCGCGCCGGCCACCTCGCCGGTTGCCGCGTGACCACCCGTGGCGCCCACGGCCCGCAGTTCCCACCAGCATTGGCCGCAGTGGTTGTGCTCGTGATCGATGACGAATCCGCTCTCGCGCATCATCGGCCCGATCCAGCCCATGCAGTGGTCACAGTAATCATGATACTGCTGCAGTCCGTTGCGCAGGAGAAAACCCTTCGACGGGCACGCATGAATATCGGTGCGAAAGACCCCGGGCTTTTGCGTGATCGTGAAACCCAGGTCCGGCGATTCCTCGAGCAGCGTGTGGCCCCAGTATTTGGCCATGCCCGCGAAACCCTCGCTTTGGATCAACTCGCGCGCGTGCCGCTGGCTGTCGTGGTTGATGGCCTCGTTCCAGTAGTCGCGCACCAGGGCGTGGCCGCCCGCGCGCTCCAACCAGGCGAACGTCCACTCGTAGTGGCCGCAAAAATCGTAACAGCCGATCATGATCGGGCCTCCTCGATTTGTTTCATGTCCTGGGGCGCCAGCTCCGCGCCGGGCAAGGCGAACGTGTGCCGGCACGACCCATTGCCGCCGCTCAGCCGCATGGTCAGTCCCGCGGCCTCCGCGCGGGCCGAACCCAGGTGGAAGCAGTGCTGGCAAAATTCGCCCACGATCTCGCGCCCGCCCGCCCGCAGGTGCTTGATCGCCGGACACTCGTGCACGCGCACCTCGACGCGATCCGGTTGTTCCACCACCTCGACCCTCGCGCCCGGCTCGGCGGCAAAAAACGCCCGCCAGTAGCGCGCAACCGCCGGCAGCCCGCCCTGCCGCCACTGCTGGTTGACCGGCGCGAAATAACCACGGCCCAAGTCCTCGAGATAACGCCTCCAGCCGTCCACGCCGAGGCGCCGGAGGAGGAAGCGAAACGTCGCGTTCGTCGCAAAATAGAAATCTGCCGACCCGACGGGCTTGGTGTCGGTGTAGGGCAGGTCAGGGGCAATGGGAGTACTCATGACAAAAGTTCTAACACGGGCGGCATCACAGGCCGCAGGATGTCGCGCGGCAAGTTTGATCAGAAACGACGCTGGGTTTCACGTGGGAAAGGAGATGGGTTACCGAACGGCATCGCGGATGACCGGCACGAGCAGCTCGCTGACGAGCTGATGACCCAGATCGTTCGGGTGCATGCCGTCGAGCAGCAGCCGGTCGATGGTGGTCTTGTGTTGGGTGGCGAATCCGGGATAAGCCGCCCGCACGTCCACCAACGGCACGTCGAGTTCCTTCGCCAGCATGCGCAGGGCTTCGTTGTAGCCCGCGAGAAAGGGAGCATCAAAACCGTCCTCGACGTCGGCGCGGTAGGGCGGCTTGCCATACACCTCCTTGAGCCTGGACGTCCAGCGCACCGGATTGGTGGTCATCAAGATGACCTTGGCTTTCTGCTTTCGCGCTTCGTCGATCAGGGCCCGCAAGTTCGCCTCGTATTCGGCCAGCGGCACCCGCGCTGCCGTGGCGGGGGGCTTCTTCCACACATCGACGGCGGCATCGTTGATGCCGAACTGCATGACGATGACCTTCGGCTGGTGCCGCAGCACATCGCGTTCAAAGCGCTTGCGGGCGTCGCGCGTCGTGTTGCCGCCGATGCCGGCATTGTGGACCGTCATGGTGGAACCGATGCCTTGCAGCGCTTCACTCACGCGCACTGAATACACTTTCTGCACCGCGCCGGGACGCAGGGCCGTCGTGGAATCGCCGAACATGACGATGCCGTTTGGCTTCGGCCCGACCGCCGGTGGCGGCGTGAACACCGGAATCTCACCGCGCGAAAGATCCGCCACGGCGATCGTCATGCGCAGCCCGCCTTGCATCGTGGTGATCCACAGCTCGCCCGGTCGACGCTCGTAGAGATAGGGGTACGACACCCGGCCACCGCCGAGGTAGTTCGCGGCCACCACCACCGGATTCGACCACGTGCGGGCCTCGTCGGTTGAAAACGCGAGCGAGAGCTCGGCACGGCTCCGACCATTCGCGGGCAGGTGGCGGGGCGGAGCATTCCACAGCAGCGCAATGCGACCATCCGACAGCCGGGACAACTGCGCGCAGCACGTGACTGACTTGATCTGCGATTGTCTCAGCCCTTCCCATTTCAAGCCGTCCCGCGAGGTCGCCTCCCAGAGCCATCCCGACTCCGTGCGCATCAGCAGGTAGAGCGAGCCGTCCTTCCGCTCAATCACGCTGCCCTCGATCGATCCGGCGTGATCGTGCGCGCCGATGCCGTAGTCGAGCGTGTCGCCACGCTGCCAGGTCCGGCCCAAATCGTCGGAGACAAACATGACCGTCGCATGCCGCCATTGCGGGATGATCTCCTGCCCCACGAGCACGATGCGACCGTTGCGCATCTGAATCAGCGAATGGATGCAACCGCACCACGGCTCGCTGAGTTTCACGGGCGGCTCCCACGTCTTGCCGTCATCCAGACTGCGGCACGCATACGTCGGCAGCACAAACTCCCGCCAGCTGACGTCCTTATCGCCCCAGCGCCAACTCTTCGGCTGCCGGCGCTCGGCCCCGTTCATCCAAGCGGAAACGATCACACCCTCGCGGGTGCGCAGGAGCGCCCGTTCGTTGCTGACGGCGAATTTTTCCGGGTCCGCGAACAACGCCGAGGCACTCCAGGTCCGGCCCTCGTCGTTGCTGCGCCACGCGTTCTTCGCGTCCATGCCCAGCACGCCGCCATCGGCCGTCGCGACAAACGGTCCCTGGTGCGTGAAAGGCAATGCCCTGGCCCTGGGGTGCAAGGTCGGCGTTGAATCCGCCGCGCCGACGGTCGCAGCGCCCACGAGTGCGGCGAAGACCGTGGTCAGCAAACCGCGCCGCAGCCCGGATGGGCGGGGTTCCCCGAGGCTCCTGTGCCGGCTGGCGGCAATCATGGGTACGTCGGGGCGCGTGGTTTGCGGGTGGAATTTCACGATGAGAGGGGTTCAACAAAGGCGCGCTGAATGGAGGATTTCAATGTCCCGGGGCAGGGCCGCGCGGGACGAGCCGCATTGACATGGCCAAGCATCCTGCAGTCCGTGCCGGACAACTCAAAGTCTTTCTAGGAAAGAATTCTTTGCCTTGTCCGGCGTCGGTTGTAACATCCCGACCTGTCCCAACCTTATTGCCCAGTCGTGATCGATCCGACCACGCCACCCCCTTTCTGACCTATTGCCGTCTCCGCTCGACTGGTCTCTCACCCCACTCCGGCCGAGAAGTCCGATTCGCGTTCACTTCCTCGTGAAACCACCAAAATCAACGAAGAAACCTGCAACACCATGATCATGGATTGTAACACTCGTAAACTCCCCTCGATCCCCGTGCGGACTCGGTTTTTGATCAGTCTCGCGCTGTTATCGATTAGTGCCGCGTTGGGCATGGCCCAAGCGCAGACCGGAACCATCGATGGCCGCGTCCAGAATGAGCTGAATGGGCGCTACCTCAATAATTCACGGATCACGGTCAAGGGCACCGACCTGCTCACCCTCACCGATGAGGCCGGTCGGTTCCGGCTCACGAATGTGCCCAGTGGGGCGGTCACCCTCGAGGTGTATTACACCGGTCTCGAGCGACAGGACGTGGAAGTCAATCTGCCTCCGGGGCAGACGGTCACGCGGAATATCAGCCTGGCGCCGCCGGGAGGCACAACCGTGAAGATGGACGCCTTCGTGGTGGCCACCTCCAAGGAGACGGACCAGGCAGATATCGCGGTCAACGAGCAGCGGTTTGCCGCAAACATCAAGACGGTCGTGCCCACCGGCGACATGAGCGAGCACGGGGACGGCAATATCGCCGAATTTCTGAAATTTGTGCCGGGGATTTCCGGTGACCCCGGTCAGCGCGGCGATATCGGAGCGGTTTCCGTCCGTGGATTTCCCACCGAATTCACGCAGATCACCCAGGACGGCGCCGATGCCGCCAATGCGCCACTGTCCGGCAACGGCCGAGAGGTGTCGCTGCGTTCGACGATGTCGATCACGAATCTGGCGCGAATCGAAGTGACGAAGGTTCCGACGCCGGCGACCGGGGCCGACACGATGGCCGGTTCGGTGAACTTGGTGAGCAAGAGTGCCTTTGAAGCGCCCAAGCGGGAGTTCCGCTACACGGCAACCCTCTCGGGTGAGCACGACAGCATCCTGGATCTCTTTTCCGGCAAGAAGAAATATGGTCTGTGGGAGGCGAAGAAGACTTATTTCGCGTGGCCGACGTTTACGTTCACCTATACAAATCCGGTCAACGACAAGTTCGGTTTCACGATTTCGGGAAAATTCCACAACGCGGGCTTGCCGACGCACGAGCGCGGCAAGACCTTTAACGCCAACAGCCCGACCTTCGGCTCTTCGCCCAGCAATCCGTTGTATACGTCTCACCTCGACAATTGGTGGGGGCAAAAGCAGGAACGGAAAAACCTCGATGCCGCCGCGGATTGGCGGGTCACGCGCAATTCAGTTCTCTCGGTCGGCGCGAGGGTTTTCAGCTCGGAGAGCTACAATGGCATTTATCGCGTCTCGTGGAACACCGGAACCACCGCCGTGCCGACCATCGCCGGCGGGGTTCCGGGCAGCTTTGGACCGGATTTCACGATTGGCGCCACCGGGCGCGGCAGCGTGCAAACGGTGACCAACAACCAGGTGCAGCTCTACAAAGGTGCGGGCGGCAACCTGCGCTACAAATTCGACAATGGAGACTGGAAGGTTGATGTGAAGGCCTCCCTTTCCTCCGGAAATTTCCGCTACCGCACCACGCCGGAGTATGGCCAGATGCGCAATATCACGGTGACGAGCACCCTCCCTCTGCGGGTCGAACATCACGACATCGATCGCGTCTACGGGGCGGCACGAACTTTGGTTTACGACAACAACAACCGGCTAATCGACACCACGACCGCGGATTTTTTCCTCAATAATTCGGCTGTCACGACGGGCAATACGCTCACGTTCGATGTTTCCGACGACGTATCGACCTTTAACGCCGACGTCCGCAAGGCACTCGCCGTGGTCTCCTTCCCGCTGGCGCTGCAGGCGGGCGCGGCGCGCAAGACCAAGGAGCGGGACACGTGGAACCGCAACATGTCCGTCTTCACTTACGCCGGCCCCAACGGCAACCAATCGCCGCAGGGTCTGCTGACCGCTCCGATTCCGATTTTCCCGGGGAATGACGGGCAAAGGCAGGTAATGGTGTCTCCTTATCTGGCGGCCCAGGCATGGAAGGACAACCCGTCGCTGTTTGTCGAATTGCCGGCGAACCGGGTGAACCGGGAGCGGGAAAAGATTCAGCGCTCGGAAAACATCAAGGAAGATGTCGATGCGTTGTATTTCCAGGCGGAGGCGCGCTTCTTCAACAACCGGCTGAAAGCGCTCACCGGGGTTCGTTACGAGAAGACAAAGGTCAAGGGCGTAGGAGCGCTCAACCGTCCCGATGCGGTCTGGCTGCGCAATGCGGCCGGAAACTACGTGCTGAACGCCAGTGGCGCCCGGGTGCGCAATCCGGCGGCGGGGGCGGCGAACTCGCTGGAAGAACTCGCGCTCATCTGGAAGGAGCGGGCCGCGATTTCGCAGCGCACCTACGACGGCTTCTACCCGAGCGTGCACATCACGTACAATTTCACGGAGAAACTGCAGTCGCGGCTGGCGTACGCCCAGTCCTA
>JBIJCX010000511.1:0-4988 GCA_044344465.1 Opitutaceae bacterium | reverse complement strand
TAATATTGAAAATTTCCGGGGCACGAACGGGAGCGACACCCCCACCGACAACGTGGCCAAGATTGGCACGGCGAACTTGAATCTGCGGCGCCGGCTGGGGATTTTCTCCTTCCCGACCGCCCTGCAGGTGGGCGGCGCGATCCGGCGCCACAGTCAGGACCTGAAACCGGAGAGCAAGACCTGGACGTTCAACGGGCCCGATGGCAACGCGGCCACGATTGAAACGCTCGCGCCCTACACGATGCAGGTCTACAAGAACCAGGACGCCTATTTCGGCTTCAAGAACATCCCATGGGTGTCGACCAGCCGGGCTTGGAGCGCGTGGCAGGCGAACCCGGCCCTGTTTACCCAGACCGCCGCGCAGGTGGTGACGCAGGAGAATTACCGACGGACGAACTCCGAGTACGTCCAGGAGACCGTATCCGCGGGCTACGTGCAGGCGGAGGCAGGTCTTTTCGGCAATCGCCTGAGACTGTTGACCGGAGTGCGCTTTGAAAAAACGCAAGACGAGGGATTGGGCTCGCTGTCCGATCCCGCCGCGGTTTTCCAGCGCAACCCCAATGGGAGTTTTGTGCGGAATGCGGCGGGCAATCAGGTGCGCAAGCCAGAGGCGGGGACCGCCGGCTCCATCGAGGAATTGCGTCTTATCGTGCAGGAGCGCACCGCGCGGGCGAGTCGAACCTATGATGGCTACTATCCGAGCTTCCACCTGACGTACGCCGTCAGGGAAAATCTCCTGGCCCGGGCCGCCTACGCCAAGACGTACGGCCGGCCGGATTTCACCGAAATCATCCCGCGGGCGACGATCAACGAAAGCAACCTCAGCGCGGAGCAATTGGAGGATCCGACGATCGTGCGCGGAACGATTACCGTCCGGAATATGGGCCTGCGGCCGTGGTCGGCCGACAACTATGATCTGTCGCTCGAGTATTATACGCAGCAGGGAGGTCTGTTCAGCGCTGGGGTATTTCTCAAGGAGATCAAGGATTTCTTCGGCAACGCGGTGAAGCTCGCCACGGCCTCCGACCTGGTGGAGGTCGGCCTCGATTCCCGCTATGTGGGTTGGAATCTGTCCACCAAGTTCAATTCCGGCGACGCCCGCGTTTCAGGGGTGGAATTCAATTTGCGGCAGTCGTTGCGCGAATTCGGCCGGTGGGGAAGCTACTTCACGGTCTTTGCCAATGCCACCAAGCTAGAACTGCAGGGGAATCGGGAGGCGTCCTTCACCAGCTTCATCCCCAAGAGCGGAAATTGGGGGGCAACGTTCAACCGGAAGCAGGTGACGCTCGCCACCCGGTGGAACTACCGCGGCCAGGACCGGCGCAGCGCACAACTCCAGTTCGGTCCCGACGGGTTTGAGTACTACCGGGCTCGCACGACGCTGGACGTCAATCTCGGTTACCAACTGACCCGCCGGCTGGCGCTGGCGGCCAGCATCAACAATCTCTTCAACGAGCCCCTCGTCCTGTTGCGCTACGGGGCGGACACCCCTGCCTACGCCCGCCAGTACCAAACGCAATACTTTGGGGTGCAATTTGCCGTCGGGCTCAAAGGCACCTATTGAACTGCAGACCTCGTCCGGAACCCTGCAGTCGAACCACCTTCCATGAATGAAATGACGGAAAGCAATGGGTGTAGGGCCGGCGATTGCGCCACACCGCAGGTTTCAGTCGAAAAGCGGCCCGCCGCGAGCGGCGGCCCTGCGCTCTATTGCCTCGTAGCGGCTCGGAACCTGATGCCGTCCATCCTCCGCCCGTGCTCATGGTGTTTCGTCGCGCTGCTGTTCGTGGCCCCGCCGGCAATGATGTCTGCCCGCGAGACGGCGCGCCCGAACATCCTCTTCTGTCTCGGCGACAACTTTTCCTGGCCGCACCTCGCTCCGTATGGCTGTGGCGCGATTCGCACACCGAACTTCGACCGCGTGGCGCGCGAGGGCGTTTTGTTTCGGAATGCCTTTTGCTGCGCGCCGTCGTGTTCTCCGTCGCGCGGCGGAATCCTCACGGGTCAGGATATCTGGCGGTTGGAGGAGGGCGGGAACCTCCGCGGCTCGCTGGCGGCGAAGTTCGCGGTCTACCCGGATCTTCTGGAGCAGGCGGGCTACTGGGTGGGTTACACGGGCAAGGGCTGGTCACCGGCATCGGTTGAGGCCGGCGGCCGGAAACGCAATCCGGCCGGCGATAAATTTGCGAACTTCCGCGAATTCCTCCGGCAGAAATCCCCCGCGCAGCCTTTCTGCTTCTGGTATGGCGACATGTACTCGAGTCCCGCCGGCAAGCCGGTGGTGAAGGAAGGCGTCAATCTCGAGGGTTTCCGGATTCCCGCCTTCCTGCCCGATGCCGAAGTGACGCGGAACGACTTTTACTATTACTTTCAGCGGCTGCGCCATCTCGATGCCGCCATGGGAGACATGCTCGCGGTCTTGGAGAGCATGGGACAACTCGCGAACACTTTGATTGTATATACGGCCGACAACGGCATGGATTTTCCCCGGGGATATCCCAACTTGTACGACTATGGCACCCACATGTTCATGGCGGTACGGTGGGGCGATCGCGTCAAGGGCGGAAGGACCGTAGATGACTTCGTCAACCTCATTGATCTCGCCCCGACGTTTCTAGAGGCCGCCGGGCTGCCGGTCACCTCGGCCATGACCGGGCGGAGCCTGATGACGATCCTTGCCTCGGCCGCCTCCGGCCGCATCGAGCCCGCTCGGGATCGGGTCTTCACCGCCCGGGAGCGCCACGCCTGGGCTCGCCGAGGAGGGTTCGGTTATCCCATGCGCGCCATCCGCACGGAGGATTTTCTCCTCATCCGTAACTACGAACCTGATCGCTGGCCCGCGGGGGATCCGGATTTCGCCCACCCCGGGCAGGGCATCTACGGCGACATCGATCGGTGCGACACTAAGACCTATATATACGAGCATCGGAACGACCCGGCGATGAGACCCTTGTTCGAACTCTCATTTGGGAAACGTCCGGCGGAGGAACTGTACGATTTACGCACCGATCCGGATCAAATCCACAATGTGGCGGGGCGCGCCGAGTACCGTGAGGCACAGCGGAAACTTGCGGCCGATCTCACGCGTCACCTGCGGGAAACCGGCGATCCACGCGCCCTCGGCAAGCCGGCGCGGTGGGATGGATATCCCTATCACGCGAATTATCGGGACAAGTTGCAGTAGGCAAATGCGTCTCGAAACCCGACCGCTCACGCCCTAATCCATGCTTATGAACCGCGGCTTGAAAACCCGTGACGCCCGGTCCGTCCGACTTTTCCCGTCCCAGCTGAATCCCCCGACCTCAACTTCCCAATGAAACCCATCGTCCGTGTCGGTCTCATCGGATCGCAGTTCATCTCCACCATCCACGCGGAATCGCTCCGGCATTGTGCGCAGGCGGAGATTGTCGCCGTCGCTTCGCCGACCAGAGCCAACGTCCGGTCATTCGCCCGGCGCTTCAATATTCCCCGCTGGTTCACCGATTACCGGCAGCTGCTGGCCCTCCCGGAAATCGATTTGGTGGTGATCGGCATCCCCAATCACCTTCACTGCCAGGTCGTGCTGGACGCCGCCGCCGCGGGCAAGCACATCGTCGTCGAAAAGCCGCTGTGTCTGAGCCTGACGGAGGCCGACCGCATGATCGCGGCGTGCGCCGCCGCGGGGGTGAAGCTCATGTACGCCGAGGAGCTTTGCTTCGCGCCGAAATACGTTCGGTTGAAGCAACTGCTGGACTCGGGCGCCCTTGGCCGGGCGACGTTGCTCAAGCAGTCGGAGAAGCACGACGGTCCGCACGCCGCCCATTTCTGGGACGTCGAGCGTTCCGGGGGCGGGGTGACGATGGATATGGGCTGCCACGCGATCGAATTCTTCCGCTGGATTCTCGGCCGGCCGAACATCAAGTCGGTGTACGCCCAGTTGAGCAGGCAGGTGCACGCGAAGAAGACAAAGGGCGACGACAACGCGATTATCATCGTCGAGTTTGAAAACGGAGTCGTCGGTGTGGCCGAGGAAAGCTGGACCAAGCTCGGCGGCATGGATGATCGCGCCGAGGTCCACGGATCGCAGGGCGTCGCCTACGCCGATTTGCTGCACGGCAACGCGATCGAGACGTACAGCGCCGGAGGTTACGACTACGCGGTCGAGAAGGCCGGCTCGACCAAGGGCTGGAGTTTCACGATTTACGAGGAGGCGTGGAACTACGGTTTCCCGCAGGAGATGGCGCACTTTGTCGATTGTGTCCGGCGCGATCTGCCTCCGCTCGTCACGGGGCGGGACGGACGGGCCGTGCTCGAGGTGATCTTCGCCGCCTACGAGTCCGCCCGCACCGGACGAAAGGTCTATCTCCCGTTCAAGACGAAGGCCGACAAGCCCTGCCATCTCTGGCCGGAGAAAAGGCGGGGGTTCGGGCGGTGATTGTGGGCGTGGTGCCGTCGTTCGGCGCGTCGGCCGGTCGAAGGATCTGGGGCGGGTAACGCGGGCGATTTGACGTTCGGGCCCGTCCAGCGGGCCAGGGATGTGCGCTTGAAAACTCGACTGTCCGCCGGCCCTCGCAACGGTCTCGGCGCGATTCAGCATATTTTCGCCCTTATCCGCAAACCCGCCTTTCTGGTCGTTCCTGAAGCGTGATACGTGGCGAATCGAGTTCGGATTTGATCGGGAAAGAGCCGTAAATACCTCTCGTTGACGTGTCGCGATGACAGGCAAGTCGTCTCCGGGTGAAGAACTGGTCGATCCGTTCTGCCTTTCGACCACGCATTGAAATGGTAGCACTCTGATCCTAAACCGAAGTTCCATGACTACGCGCGAACGTTGGTCGAAAGTTCTAATCACGGTAGGTTTCATCGCGATGCTGGGCGGAGCTCTCGATCCAATGGAGGGTTCGCTGGTCATTCTTCCTGGCAGCGCGTTGGTCGCCCTCGGTACCTTCCTGAATCAAAGCGAACGTCATGCGATCGCCTACAGGTCGTGGGTCTTCGTCTTGATCGCA
>JBIJCX010000174.1:0-16634 GCA_044344465.1 Opitutaceae bacterium | reverse complement strand
CCGGGCGGACTCGAGCGAGTCGTTCGTCACCCGAATCACCCGGCCCGCGGCGTCGCGGATCAGGTTGCCATTCGCATCCTGGCGGTACGTTGCCCGGATGTCATCGAGCACCCCAAAACCGTGATCCTCGGTCTTTTCAAACCGGACGCCGCCGACCAGCCACACCCGGTTTTGCCAGAATTTCACATCGCCGCGGACGTAGGCGGCGGAAATTGTTTCCTCGAGGAACTTCGAGCTGGTCGCCTCGGATATATAGGCGGCCGACTGGTTCAGGACGAAGTATTCCGGATTCTTCCGATAGATGTCGTAGAATTTGGCCGGGCTCACCCACTTCGCCCGGAGGGTCTCGCTAAAAAGCCACTGCGACGCCGCGAACTCGTTGATCACGTCGAGATTCTTCACGAGCCGGCCATTCGCCCCGCTGGGCGGATTGAAGGCCCACGTTTTTACCTGCGCCGTATTGTCCTTCTCCTGGTGGTTGATCGTGAACCCGGTCTTGATCGAGGAACTGAGACTGAACGGCAGATCGCGGCCGACGTTCACGCTTACCTGGCGCATCAGTGACTTGATCTCGTTCGGGCTGCTCGTCGGCGAGCCCATCGTGAAGTCGGCGGAATCATAGGGATCCACCGGCCGGCCGCTGCGATCCACGGCGGTAAACCGCGGGGCCCGGCGGGAATAGACGCCCTCGAGCCCTTCCGCGCGGAGAATCAACCCGCTTTGCTGCGTCAGGCCAATCGAGTTGAAGAACCCATGTTCCACATCCTTCCGCTCATCCCAACTGCGGGAGAAGTTTGCCGTGGCGTCGACGCGGTAGACCGGGCCCTCGTGGATGTAGCGAAGCTTCCCGGACGAGGTGCCGCGCGTCCGATCTCCCCAGGTGACGCTTTGCCGGATCAGGTCGTTGCCCGCCGGAGAGCCTTGCGTGAAATGTGCGTCTCCCACCGAGCCGGCGCCGAAGGCCGCCGTGAGTACGTCCTGGCGCGATGGAGTGTTGATCTGCACGTGATCGAGATTCAGCCGCAGCGAATCGGTGCGGCTGATCTTCCAGTCGAAGGCCGTCGAGAGCAGATGCCGCTCAGTCACCTGGAGCGCGTGTTGCAGCGTGGGGGTGATTTCGACGCCGCGGATCAGATCCCAGACCGAGGTATCCGCGTCCATGTCGTACGCCCGGGTCGAGGTGCTCCCGCTAATCGTGAAGGCGAAGGACTTGTTCACGGGATGGGAGTAAGAGAGGTCCAGGCCCGGCTGAATCGCCCGCGCATCGGTGCGCTCATCGGTGCCCACCCGATCGTTCAATCCAGGCGGCTTGACGCCCCGCGGCGCATTGTAGCCGAGGTAGGTGTTAAGCTTCAGACTGCGGCGCGGCACACTGAAACCGCTCTTGCCGATAATATTGACCGTTCCACCCACCGCATTCGCAGGCCGATCCGGGGTTGGCACCTTGGTGACCTCGATGCGATCGACGCTGCCCGCGAAACTGGCGGCGAGGTCGAATTCACGATCGGCGGAGGGCGAGGAAATTTCGGCGCCGTCCATCATGAACACCACGCCACTCGCCGGCATGCCGCGAATCGAAAGCGACGTGGCTGTCTGCGGCCCAAACGTGACCGCGATGCCGGGGGTATACTTCAGGTACTCGCCGAGATTGCCGTCGCCCAGGTCGCCGATCTCGTCGAGGACGATCACGTTCTTGATGTTGGGCGCGTTGCGCTGCTCGTTGAGCGCCGCCGCCTGCGCGCTCAGGGTCGTGGCTTCGACCACAAAGCGCTCCAGCTTCACAACGTCCCTTTCTCCTGCGCCCCGCCCCCGCGGCAGCGACAGGTCCAGGTCCTGTCGGGCGAATTCGCCCGGGGCCACACGCAGCAGCACGGTCCTGGCCTCAAGGCCCGTGTAGGACACGCGCAGCCGGACATCGCCCGCGGGAACGTGGGCGAGGCGATACTCTCCGTCCTCATTAGTCGCCGTCTCCACCCGAGTGCCCTCGATTGCGACCTTCGCGTTGTTGAGGTAAGCTCCGGTGTCGATGTTGAGGACCCGGCCCGTGACGCCGCCGGTCCCGGCCAGATCGGCAGCGAAAACCGGCCCGGCGGGAGCTACCGCCAGGGCGAGCCAGCCCCCGATTAGCGCAAACAGATTCGGGCGCCCGGCGTTCGTCCGGAGGCGTTCTTCGACCGCGGCATGAGGTTGCGTTCCGGACCCGGCCGAGCCCGGTCGTGGAGCACGATTGATCATCAAGGCGCCCGTCTTCTCATCCCGCGCAACGACCAGGCCGGTGTCGGCCAGCATGCGGTCGAGCGCTTCGCGGGCGGTGTATTCACCCTTCACCGGGTTGGTCTTCACGCCGCGAACCACATCGACCAGGAACACGATTTGCTTCCCCGATTCGTCGGCCATGCGCTTGAGCGTCGCGGCCGCATCCCCGCCCCCGATATCATATTGCTTTCGCTGCGAGTCTGCGGTGGCCGCCGTCGGCGGCGAAACCAAGACATCACAGAAGACCGCGGCGACCGCGAGGCAGGACGGGGCGAGAGGATTCGTCATGAGGAGCAAGTGGAGTGCCCCTAAGACGCACCCCCGCCCAAAATGGGTTATCCGGCTGAATATACTTTCCACATTTGCTGCCAGCATAGCGGCGCGAGCCCGGAGATTGCACCCAGCGCGATCACGCGTGAGACCAAGGGACCACGGACCAAAAGACCAAGGGATGGAGCCCTGACGGAAACGAAGAGACGGGTTCTCCGCGTCTCCGCGCCTCCGCGTGAGAAACTCGTCAGGATCGGATTTCACAACGGCGCGGGCTCGTTCGTCGGAGAGCAGTCGCAGGGAAGGACCGTCTTGCTTCACCTGCCGTGGTCGCGGCTCGCGCGTAACACGATTTCAAATTCGCCCCGCCGCTCCACCGCGATCGTGCCGCTGCTTTCGAGCAGGCGGACAAAGCCCTCGACGTTGTCGGCCGCAAACGCGCCGCCCACCGGCCGCTCGGCGAGCACCGCATCGCCGACGACCAGTTGCAGCCGATTGCGGCGGTTGAACTGCGCCACCACCTCGCGCAGCGGCGTTTCGGCGAAGACAAGCCTCCGCTCCTGCCACGAGAGCGCTTCGCGGATCGCCTCGGGCGCGACCTGCTCGATCACCGGCGGCGCGAGGGACGCGGTCGTCGCTTGCGCGGGAGCAGTCGAAATGAGCAGACGTTCGTTGGCGCGAAGTTCAGCCTGAACCAGGCCGCGCGCCGCGCCGAAGTCGCCGGGACTTGGGTCTGTCTTTTGACCTCTGACCTCTGACCTCTGATTACTCTTCTCCGCAGTCGCCACCGCCACTCGTCCTTCCGTGACCAGCACCTCGACTTCCGCCGACGCGAGCCGGACATTGAACGCCGTGCCGACGGCCCGCACCGCCACGCCACGTGCGCCGACGATGAACGGTCGCGTCGAATCGTGCGCCACGGTGAAATGCGCCTCCCCGGCGACGAGCTTCACGTGCCGCTCACCCGGAGAATAATCCACCGTAATCACCGTGTTCGCGTTCAACTCCACCATGGAACCGTCGGCCAACGTCACGCGCTCGTAACCGCCGGCCGAGGTCGCGAAATGGGTGTGGTTAGGTGCTGAACGCGGCCATTGCCACCAGCCGAGTGCGGCGAGCGCCAGCGCCGCGGCCAGACCGGCGACGAGTTGCACGACCGGAAAACGACGCGGCTTCTTCGCCGACCGGGTGCCAGCCCGGCCGGCCGCCGGGAACTCCACCACCGGCTGCAGCTCCGCCCGCACCAGCGGCATTTTTTCCAGCAACGCACAGGCCTCCTCCAGCCGCGCGACAGCCGTGGCGTGGCGCGGATCCTGCCGGCACCAATGTTCAAAGTCACGCGCCTGCACCGACGAAAGTCCTTCCTCGCGCTGCACGATCCAGTCCGCGGCGACTTCCTCGATCATCTCGGCGTCTTCGCGTTCCGTGCTCATGCGGAAGCCTCCTTGGCGCCGAGCGGGCGCGCTCGGAACCGGGTCGATTCAGTCGCACTCCATTTTGGCGCAATCCCGTCGGTCGTCTCGGGGGATTCTTGTAGGAGCCTGCTTGCAGGCGATGCCTTCTCCGCCATCGCGAGCAAGCTCGCTCCTACAACGGGATCGTGGTTGCGGAGCAATCCCCGCTCCGTGAAAAACGCCGCGCAGCGCCGCATGCCTTTGGCCATGTGCACCTTCACCGTCTCGGGTGAGATGCCGAGCTGGGCGGCGATTTCCTTGTAGGAGAGTGTGTCGAGATAACGGAGCATGATTACCTGGCGGCAGCGATCGGGCAGAGCGCGCACCGCGTCGGCCAGCACCTCGAGTTCGTAACGCTGATCGATTTGTTCGGCCACGCCCGGCTGCTCCTCCAAGACGCACAACTCCTTGAAATCGGTTACTGCCTCCATCGGCACCACGCGCCGCCGCCGAAAGAGATCGAGCGCCGCGTTGCGCGCCGTGGTGAAGAGAAACGCCTTCGCGTAGCGCACGTGCCCCGCCGCCTGCGCCTTGAGCAGGCGCACGTAGCTCTCCTGCACGATGTCGTCGTGGTCCCCGAGCGAGGGAAAGCGGGCCTGCAGATACGCCCGCAACGCCGGCTCGTGCGGCTGCACTTCCTCGGCAAACCACTTCGACAGGCGCAGGGCGGACCAGCGGGCCTCCCCTGCGCTGGTCGAATGGGCCTGTTCAGATGGAGGCATGGCGTGCTGGCGCGGGTTTCAGCTCTGGCGATCGATCTCTCACCTGTGAACTCTCAGCTCTCAACGGCATGGCTCAGTGCATCGACCCGGGCGCCTGTGCTGTCCAGTCGAATTTGGTAAAGTTGCGCGGCGGAAATTATTTTGCGCCGCGCGATAACCCAAACCGACACCCGCTGCGTCTTGACTACTTGCCGTTGAGAGCCGCCCGGCCGGCGAACCCTGCCGCCCGCGGGAGTTCCACCGATCGCCGTGATAATCTGCTCCCGGCACCCCTGTTCCGGGTGCTCGCGCTATGCATTCTTATGCCCGCTTCGTCTGTTTTGCCCGGGCCGCGAGCGTGCCGATATCGGCAATCATCGCGCGATCGCCCGCCTTTTCGACGAGATCGCACACCAGGTTGAAGACCTTGAATTCCGGGTCGCTGGGATAAAGCACCGACGGGTGCGTCAGCAAATCGAATACACCCCGGTTTTCGATCGCCCACTCCACGCCGAGCCGCACCGCCTTCAGGAAAGGTGAAAGCCGACGGGGTCAGGCTTTGGGGTTTGGGGATGCCGGTGGGTTCAAGCAGGCTCTGTTGCGACCATCATGCCGCGCACGCCGAATCTGGAGTCGGAGGGTGAAATTTCTTATGCGCTCTGCCGGGGCAACGAACCCCAAACCCCAAAGCCTGACCCCATAGATCGACTCCGATGCCGGGCAGGTGCGCTTCAATCATCCGAACCTTGCCTGGAGACAGTCGGAGGTTCCAGCTCGCATCCGGCCGCTTTCGCCCTGGCGATCAACCCTGGCGTGGCCTCCGCGAGAAAACGAGCACCCTCGGCGCTCGATGCCCGGGAGAGCAGCTTTGCCACCTTTTCCGTCATATGAAAATCGTTCTGCATGAGGCGCAGCCGATGGGGAAGCCAGCCGCCGGTCTTTGGCGCATGCGTGGATTCGGCAAGCAGCCGGATTGCAACCTGACAATTTGTGAACCGGTTTTCCCGAATCGTGTGGTTCACGCCGCCGATAATGCCCACCTGGTACGCGCTACCATACCCTCTCCCACCACGAAAAATGCAACCCGTGATGACGACATTGTTGGCGAGCGCATCGAGATGAACGACGTTGGGAAATGTTGGGCCACTCCGCCCGAGTGTTTCACTTTGTGCAACGCCGTTGCTTTCGAAATAGCAGTCCCGGATGGAGACGCTCGATGCGTTCATGACGGCAATGGCGGAGTCTGCGCAGTGTTCGAACCCGACTCCGACCACCCGCACGCCACTCCCTCCGGCCAGGCTGATACCAATTTTGTTCCGGCTGAAATAGCTGTCGCGGACCACGATGTCATTGAAATGAGCTGTCCCGCGCAATCCGGCCTCCTTGCACGAACGGATGATTAGGTTGCTGAATCGGCTGCTAAAGCCCTCGGCGTGGATTCCGAACTGCTGGGCACCGGCAATGTAGCAGTTATCCAGATGGACTTGGTTATGCCATCTGATGTTCAGACATATTTTCCCGCCCATGATGCCAACGTCCTTCATCACTCCACCGGCAAATCTCTCAGCCTGGGACGGGCCGGTCCAATCGACCGCGTTCTCTTCCTGCACCTGTTGCCAGATGATTGATTGCATGCGGCCGGCGCCTTGAATCGTCAGGCGCCCAGGGTTCATGAAACCCTTTTTGACCTCGGTTTCCGGAACCTGGATCGCCTTGCGAATCTTGTAGGTGCCACACGGAATGAGAAGCTTTCCACCCTTCGCGCTGCATGCCTCAAGTGCCTTTTGAAAGGCCGGCTGCCAGTCTTCCAGTTCGGTACCCTTGGCGAGGGCAAACTGCTCGAAATCGCCAACCGATACACCGCCTAGATCTGGCGCGGCGCAGCATGGTGCAGCGATACACAGCAATGTCAGGAGTGTTGCGGGCCGGAGTAACATGGAGGATCTCACTTTCTTGGTCGCGGGTTGGCCCACGAAATAGTCAGAACCGGTGCGACTGTGGATCGCCGGGACCAGAGGCTGGGTTCGCGGGAGGGAGGGAATCGGCGGTCCCGGGCGCGGTGGCAGACTGGGCGCGCGATGCACGGGTGCAGCACGTGGACGGTCCGGGATCAAGGTTTCGCCGCCTTCCAGCCGGCCCTGAGCATCGATTCCATCTCCCTCACCAAACCCGCGCTTTCTGGAAGGTGGGCGAGGTTCTCTATCTCTGTCGTGTGCTGTGCGAAGTCGTAGAGTTCCACCGCCATGGGACTCTCGGACCTGCCCTGCTCGTGCCAGCGGGTGAAACGGTAGCGGTCAGTACGCATGGAACGTCCCTCGACCTTGCCGTACAGCACCTGGCTGAAAGCTGCCTTTTTCCAGGGGAGATCGGGCGCGTCCAGGAGCGGCAGGAAGCTGGTGCCTTCGACGAAAAGGGGTTGGGAAAGACCGGCCATTTCGCACAGTGACGGATAGATATCGACCAGTTCGACCAAGGCGCTGCTGCGCTGGCCGCGTGCTTTTTGACCGGGAGAAGACACGATCAGTGGAACTCGATTCGCAAATTCAAAGGCGGAATGCTTCCCCCAGTGAAACTGCTCGCCCAAGTGAAAGCCATGATCTCCCCACAAAACGACGATGGTGTGCTCGCGTAGTTTCAGCCGATCCAGTTCGTCGAGCACGCGCCCAATCAAGGCATCGACGTAGCTCACGCATGCCCGGTAGCCATGGATTAATTCCCGGCTGAGCTCGGCCGAAAGCGGCCCGGTCTTTGGAATCTCCAAGTACTGGGCGCGTAGCTCACCGGTCGGCGGTCCGCGCAAGGCGGCCCATCCGGGGATCTCCTGCTCCGGCGATCTTCGTGGCACAGTAGCCGGGTGAGGCAGCGGGATGCGGGTTCTATCATACAAATCCCAATATTTCTTCGGGGCCACAAAAGGTAGGTGCGGGCGCAGGTAACCGATCGCCAGGAAGAACGGTCGCTCCTTGAGTTCGCGCATCGCCTCGATCGCACGCTCAGTGATCTGTCCGTCGTACGGAACGGAATCCGGAATGTCCGGTGCCTCAGTCGGCAGCGCTTGCACAAAGTGCTTTGTCCACGCCTCCGGCGATAGCTTGCTGCGCTCAAGGGATCGAGACTTGATCGCCTCAGCGCCATCTCCCGGCCGATCGATCCCCCGCACAAAAAGCTCCTGTGCGATCTTCATGCCGCGAGACGTGAAGTAATACTGAGGCGTCCCGTACCAAATCGGTCGCGACCAGGAAAGAGGGTCATCGAAACGCCGGCCCACGTAGGCGGTGTCCCAGGCACTGTGAAACAACTTTCCAAACGCCAGTGTTTCGTAGCCGTGCTGTTTGAAATGCTGCGGCAGCGTGATCACCTGCGGAACCTCTCGGCGAAATTCCCGTTGTCGGGCCGGTACCCCGGTCGAATCCGGGCGCAGTCCCGTCATCAAACTGGATCTCGAAGCGTTGCAGGATGAATACTGCGCGTAGGCCCGGGTGAATATCATCCCTTGAGCCGCGAGTCGGTCCATGTTTGGCGTTCGGATATGCTCGATCCCGTAGGCCCCGATCTCGGGTCTCAAGTCGTCCACGGCGATGAAGAGGACATTGAGGGGACGCGCCTGAGCGCCACAAGCTGACAGCACGGTGCTGCAGGCGAAGAGGATCGGTTTCCAAGAAGCGTGGATCAGTTTCATTTTCGATCGGCTTGCACTCCGGCGAATGGGCTCACCGCTCCGGTCGCATCAGAGATCGGCCGCGAGGCTGAACCTGCATGTCCCCAGTTCCAGAGACTGGCAACGCCGGGGAGCGCACTCGTGGTCTGGCTGCATGACTCCGGGATCGCGGTTTTCCGCTGCGTCTGATGCAAAGGTCAAAACCTGCCTTTCAGAGACAGAGCGACGGGTATTCCATTTTTCACCACCCTGCTCCGCTGCGCGTACGAGGGAGTTTCGGAACCATATTCGAGCCGCGTCTGCGTTGGCACATAAAGGGCATTAACCGATAGGAAACTGGATTTTAAGGGGGTCGGATCCCGGAGGGGTTTGTTAAAAGCTACTTTATCCTCAATGCCTGTACCAACACCACTAAGTGATTCTTTACGCGAATTATAGGCCTGGCATATTGCATCCACCAGATTCTTTTCAACAAGCTCCAAGTATTTTGGGTCAGCACATAAGGATTTATCGTAAGCCAGCGATCTGATCATTGAATTTGCTTGATCAAACTTGCCTGTTTGTACCAAACCTATTGGGCTGGAGGAATGTGAGTGGGATGCTCCTATGAGAATTGCCTCATGCGCGATCCCACACCTGGCCTGTACCTTTTTCCGTACGGACAAAACGAGAGTACGGGGAACCCTAACTACATCAATACCAGCAACTACAGCACAATTGTGTCCATCATCAAAAACCGCTACCCTCACTTTGCATGGATCATGAAATGAGGTGTGGTATGTTTTCATCTAATTACCAGGTTTCTCCATTCCAATCTCAGGTGAGATGTCAAGCTCAGCGAATACGGCATACATAACTACCTTCGGGACTGTCAGCGTGCTGCCCGTATTGTCACCAGCCGGCCGAATGGATCCTGCTTCAGCGCGTGGCGCGTCCGCACGCTCGTCCCGTCTGCACCGTACCCGTTCTCGACTCCTCGTAGCTGTGTGCCGAATCCGCCATCCTCTGCCGTCTCTTCGCCGTCGCCAGCACTCGTGCCGGTCACCGGCCCGCCTGTGCCATCAGCCCTTATTGGCTCCCACTGCCTCCATGTCCGACGCTCTTTTCACCGGCTGCGCTCCTCGATCACCGTGCCGGTCCCACCGATCGCTTGTCCTCGCCGGAGTCTGCGTCCGTCGTTCGGTCACTCGGACCCATTCGAAAGATACTTTCCCCTGTAGCCGTTGATCAGTGGCTCAGCCGGCTTAGTTCAATTGTGGTGTATCCGGCATGGCCCCGCAGCTACCCAGGAAATTTAGAACTCTGCAATGGCCACGCCGGATACACCACTAAGCATAATCCGGCATGCGGCATAATCGCGGCATTCCCACCGAGGAAATCCTCGCCGAACTTCGTGCCGCCGCTGCGCCCGTGCGCTACCTCGTCGGCACACCCAAGGGCCGGCTCACCCGCTACGAGGCGGCGCTGGCCGATCGGCCCTGGCAGGCGGTACACCCGCAGCTGCGCGCCAAACTGCTGCCCCAGGACGGCAAACTCTACGTGCTCGCCGAGAGCCAGGCCCGCGCGGGCAAGGAGCGCGGCATGCGCCGTCGCCGGCTGAAAGCGTATTGGCAACGCCTCGGCGAACTGCAACGGCAACGCCCGCCTCGCGACGAGCCTGGTGACGCTCAAGATCGCGAGCGACGGCGCGCTCACGTATCATCTGAATCGCGACACTCTGCGTCTGGTGCGCAGTCGCGAAGGCCGGTATCTGCTGCGCACCAACCTCGCCGCCGACGATCCCGAACTCATCTGGCGCTGTTATATGCAACTGTGTTTTGTCGAGGAAGCGTTCCGCACGCTCAAGGGCGACCTCGGTTTGCGCCCCATTCTTCACCAGCGGCCCGACCGCATCGAGGCGCATCTGTTCGTGGCGTTCCCCGCTTATTGTCTGTTGATCACTTTGCGCCAGCAACTCCGGGGCCTGGCCGGCGGACTGATGCCACGCACGGTTTTCGAAAAACTCGCCACCATGCAAATGCTCGATGTCGTCGTGCCCACGACTGACGGTCGCGAACTGCTCCTGGTCCGCCACACCGAACCCGACCGCGACGTGCAACTCCTGCTCCACCAACTCGGCCTGACCCTCCCGCCACAACCGCCCCCGCGCATCCGCGCTACGCAGGCGTTGTAGTGGCGACCTTTTGAAAACTTGCGCGATGAATCAATGACTTGCCCGAGCCAATGCCGCCAGTTACGGAAGTCGGGGTAACATGCACCCGGCAGGATGGAGTTCCCGGCGCCGGGCAATTCCAGCCGCCTTGTTGCATGTTACGCCCTGACCCGGTCGGGCGCGCTCGGATCGAATACCAGGGCGGACCGCACGCGTGGCTGTTGTGGTCGTTGGCGTGGACGGGAGCGGCGCCGGGCCCGCACCGGCTCACCTCGCGCGCGATAGACAGCGAAGGGCGGGTCCAACCGACGGTCGCCGAACGCCGCGCGGAGATCCGGAGCGCGCGGGAGGACAATTCACAGTGGGAGCGGGCGATCGAACTGCGGGGTAGGGTGGTGGCGGGCGTCCCGCCGAAGCTTTCTACGCAACTCAGCATGACTCCCGCTCGGGGTGGGCCGTGCGCTCCGCGCGCGGCAATGCCGGTCGGAGATGCACCCGGCCGAATGATCATCCCAACGAAAGCCGCGCGCGGAGCACACGGCCCAGTGCGGACATGCTCGCGGCTACGAATGTCTGCCGTGGCCGCGAGCGTGAGCGAGTGGAATATTATCCCAACGGCGGAATGCAGGTTCCGCGGAGCGAGAGGATACTGACGCGCTTCGTGCTCAATCCCCCTTTGCCGCCATCGTCTTCTTGAACAGCCGCAGGATTTCGTCGCGAATCTTTTCGGAGGCCTGCACCTCGAGGTAACTCGATCGCGCGAGCCAGGTTTCATAGCCCCCGAGTTCGTGATCCCGCGGGGTGGGCAGATAGCCGTTATGCCCGTTGGCCAGACTGATGGTGAACGTCTGCGCCAAAGGACTCTGTGCTTTGATTTCCAATCCGGTCTGGGCAAACATTTCGCACGGGTTGGCTGCGATACCCAGCGTGCCGATGCGGATGGCCTGCAGTTTCACCGGGATCGTCGCGGGATACTTGGCGACTTCCAGCGTCTCGCGGGCGTAAACTTCCCGGCGATCCCGCGGCAATTTACCGCTGGCGCCACTCCATATCTTTTGCGCCCACGCCAGTCGCTCGGCGGTGGGCCGGCGCACCACCAGATCGAGATCGCTCTCCTCCATCGCCAGCGGCACCCACGCGTGGTATTCAATAGTCTGCCACACACGCTGCACCTCCGCGGCGACGCCCTCCGCCACCTGCCGAACGCGTTCGAAAGGGGGCTGCGGGCCGGTCCGCGGTTGCGAGAAGTCGACATTGTTCACGTTGCCGCTGGTGCCATTCGACATGATGCCGACGAAGGGCGGATGCCGGCGCCCCGGCGCGAGCCGCTCCTTGATCTGCTCGGCAAACTCGCCGAAGTAGTCCGCGCTGACCTGGCCGCCGCCCGTGCCACCCACGTAGTGCAGGCCGTAGTTGGCCAGCAACGCGAGCGGCCGGCCATCGGCATGTTGCACGGACAGGATCGCCACTTCCGGATCCACCGGGGCGGAGGGTCCGATGAGATGGGGATTGCCGACTGTGGGATTCATTTGGATCTGGTCGTTCGTCTCGCCGAAAGGATTTGGCAACTTGCCTTCGGGTTTGATCAGCGAGCGCCGGTTGAAAACATACTCGGGCTTGCGGCCGGAGCCCCAACCAATCCGCGCGGGTGCAAGGTTGTTGACCGCCCGGCGAATGCCATCGGCGATCCGCCCCGCCAGAAACACGTGATAGTCCTTCTCCTCCTGACTTCCCGTAATCACCACCCCCTGCGGCGTGCTGTGTGTATGCGTGGCCGAAGCGAGGATGCGATTGACGGGAAACCCGATCGTTTCCTGCACCTGCTTTTTCGCGCTTTCGAAAACATCCCGGCTGACGACCGTGCTGTCGACCACGACAATCGCCACCTGTGTGCGGCCGTCGTCGAGCACCAGGCAGCGCGCATGCAGCTCGTCGTGAATCCCCTTCGCGTTGCCGCGCTGGCCAATCAACCCGCTGATCGAGATACCGAGCGGCGGCGTGATGTTGCTCGTGGCGGCGCCAGCGCGAAACACTCGATCCGACGCACCGGATGCGCGCGTCGGCGCCAGGGACAGCGAGAGAGAGAGAGCCGCGATCGCAGCGAACGGAAAGGAGAGGTGCATGTAAAATTCGGCTGAAAACCCACTGACCGTAGAAGCGATTTACGCGAGCGCAACGAACCAGAATAATTTTCGCCACCGAAACGGATCGCTCTTCCCTTGTAGGAGCCGGGTTTACCCCGCGATGGTTTGGCCGTCATGCACTCCATCGCGGCATAAAGCCGCTCCTACACTCGGGCAGGGACCTGCCCCCGTCAATACATCCCCTTCAGCCCAATCGCCCAGTTGGAGCCAAACTTCGAGTCGCGCTGGAGGTAGCCGGGCAAATCGATGCGATAGGTGGTGATCCCGGCGTTCATGATGTTCCGGCCGGTGAGAAAGAGGGACAGGTGCTGGGTCAGCCGGTAGTCGACGCTGGTACCCACCATCGGACGCTCTTTGGTATACGTGGTCCTGGAGATCACGATGTCGGGCGTCCAAGAGGCCCGCAGCGCGGCATTGAGCCCGCGATAACGGAACGAAAGTCCGGCGGAGGCGGTTTCGGTGGCGCGGCCATAGGAATAGCTCTGTTCGCTGTATTGCATCCGGGCATAGTTCGCGAAGATGCCGATGCCCCGGAAAGCGCCCGGCAGAAATGTGAGCTGCTGGCTGTATTCGAGCTCGTAGCCCTTGATTTCGAATTTGTCCGCATTGCCCTGCGTCGAGAAAAGATAACCGGGATACTCACCCCCCAGCCCAATCTCCTCGGCGGGAACGCCCGCGCTCGTGAAGATCAGGTCCTTCACATCCATCATGAATACGCCCCCGGAGAGCACTCCCACCGGCTCGAAATAATATTCCAACCGCGCCGAGTAATTATTGCCGTTCTCCGGCTTGAGGTTGGGATTCGGGAAAGTTCCGGTCAGGTTGGTCTCGTTAATCGTTGCGACGGTCGATTTGCTGGGCAGCGTGGGTCGGGAAATGGACTGCCCATAGGAGGCGATCGCCATGAGCGTGTCCGTGAAGCGATAGCGGCCGGATGCGCTGAGGAAGACGTCGTCGTAGCGGCCGTTGCGTTCAACCGCCACACGCCGCTCGTAAACGACCGCCTTGGTTTTTGTGGCTTCATAGCGGAGGCCGCCCTGCAAGGTCAGGCGATCGATCCGCGTGTTCGCCATGAGGTAGGCCGAGTCGATATACTCTTTGGCCGAGCGATTGGGAAACAGGTTCTCCTCGCTCGTCGCGTTGGTTGGGTTCGGGGTGAAGTATTCCGGATGCTCATACAGCAACGTGCCGAGCTTGGCATTATCGACCATCTGGATCCGCTTCTGCGAAAGGAGGTTCCCGCCGTAGGCATTGAAAAACTCGTACGGCGAAATCGGCAGCTCCGCTTGCAGCCGGTTGCCCGTCGGTCCGACATAGGTCCAAGAGTCGCTGCCGGAAGTATTGAAATAGGTCGTCTCAAGCGACTTGATTCCACCTTTGAGAAAGGTCGGGAGCGTCCAGTCCGTGGTCAGCCTTGCGTTCGCCTGGGCGAGGTACTGTTTCGTCAACGGCTCGTTGGCGGTTCGAATCATGTTGTTGGTCCCGCTGGTCGGCACCCAGTTCTGCAATTGGTACATATCGGGGCCCGACCTCTGTTGAAACGTCCAGTCGGTCCGATCCGGCGCCGGCCGGCTCGCGGTCCAGCCAATCCCGAACAACGTGAAATTGGTGCTACGCAGCGCAAGATCCTGCCCGCGCCGGCCGTTGTTGATATATTCACCCGCACGCGTGTAGGCGAGCGTGGCGTCGAGCTCCCAACGCTGGCCGGAATACGTCAGCGTCGGCGCAAACGAGACGTTGGTGCGGCGACGCATGGTGTTCGCGCTTATCGTGGCGGCCCGCGTGGCGTTGTTGGTGGTCGGGTTCGCCACCATGAGGAGTTCGTTCGACGCCGCCGATTGGTTCGCGCGCGTCGTGATGAGCTGCAACTGCCGGTTGTAGATATAAACATGCTCGGTGTTGAACTGGCTGCGAATCGCGAGGATGGCGTTCTCCCCCAGTTTATACTCGGCATTCAGCCCGCCCGCCTGGCGGCGGTTGACCTTGGGTCCGTTGATATAGCTGATGGTGGTCAGGGCAACGGGCGCGGGACTCGTCGGGGTGGGGACGGTGTTGTAAACGAGGTTCAGAATCGCCTGCTCGTTCGCGGAGTTGGTTTCCTTGAGGTTGACGACCACGCCGAACTTTCCGTCCAGATAGACATCCGAGAAATCGATATTGGCCCCGAGATGCATCTGATAGCTCCGGCCGTCGTTCGGACCATCGCGCTTGCCGAACTCTAGCTGGTAGCTGTTGAGCAAAGCATAGGTCTGCCACGCAAAGAACCGCCCCTTGCGCTGAAATGCGCTCTTGCTCTTCAGATTGATCGATCCGGCCGGAGCGTCGGCATCCATGTCCGCGCTGTTGGTCTTGTTGAGCTCAATCATGTCCGCCGCATTCGCTGCATATTGGGCCAGTGAAGGCGACCCGCCGCTGCCGCCGGTTGCCTTCACGCCATCGATCATCAGCGCGCTGTACTTCGCCGGCATGCCGCGGACACTGAACTGGAACGGATCGCCTCCGTCGTACCCGACCTCCAAGCCCGGCAGGTATTGGATCACCTCCGCGATATTGGCCTCGGTCATGTCGCCAAAGGTATCCGAAGCGATGACGTTTTTGACGGTCAGCGAATTGCGCTGCTCCATGATCGCCTTGGCGGTTCCTTCGCGCGTCGTCGAAACGGTGAACTTATCCAATGCAACCACGTCGTCGCTTTTCTTGTCCTCGCTCTGCAAATCGAAGTCGCGGGTGACGACCTGTCCCGCTCCCACCAAAACCGCGGCGGACGCGGGCTGATAGCCGGTATACGTTACCGTCAGGGTCACGCTGCCGGCTGGCACATTGGCGATCCGGTAGCGGCCGTCATTTCCCGCGAGGGCGGCCAAACCCGTGCCCGGGACGCGCACCTCGGCGTTACGCAGATACTCGCCGCTCACTGGATTGAAAACGCGGCCCTCGATGGTTCCGCTTTGCCCGCCGGAGCCGGCGCTGCCGGCCGACTGCGCGTGGATCGAGCCGGTGGCCAGGGCCAGCCAGATTGCGAGGAGGAGGATGGGATGCTGTGGTTTCATGGTATGATACAGATCTAATCTGCCCTCGCTAGCATTACGGTCAGTGGTTCGTAACCGGCGACGAGCCTCCAGCGCTGGGGTGCTCAACGCAGATTTGGTCGGCGGACAAAGTGTGAATTTACACGAAAAGGTTGCGAGCAGAATTTCGTTGGCGCGCTTCGCCGGGTCGCATCTACAGCCGGCAGATTGGGAGTGGCGATCCCTCTGAGGTGGGCCGTGCGCCTTTCGACAAGCTCAAGGCCTTCACTTTTCGAAAATCCTCGAAAGGGACAGGTCACATGTCCAATATGGCCGCCGATCATTGACCTGTCCCTATTAGGACCATCACTTCAACTCGGGCGGGAGGTTGCCGTACGCCCACGGCAACCCAAATGGCGGCGCGGGCGGGGGGAGCGGGACCGGGCCGGGTGTCATCTGATTTGCGAGTTCGATGCCCGCATTGGCGAGCTGCCGGCCGCCGGAGACCTCCAGATTGCTGTAGGACGTCAGGCGCGTTTCGTAGCCACCGCCATTCGGGCCCATCGCCTCCTCGGTGGGTACATAGCCGACGGTGCCGTTGGCCAGCTCCACCGGAAAAGTGAACGGAAATTTGCTGCCCTTCTTGATGTCGAGGCCGTACTGCACGAAATACTCCGCCGGGTTCGACACAAACACCGCTGGGCCAACCTGCAGCGCCTGAACCTCAACCTCCACTTCAGGCCGTGCCTGGATGATGGCGTCGAGCACCAGAGTTTCCTTGGCAAACGTCCACTCGGTCTGCCCGGACTTGGCGGGGCCTTGCTGTACAAGTTCGAGTGCGCGCTTGACCTTTTCGGGTGTCGGCACTCGACGTTTGATTTTCCAGACCTTCTGGCGCGAATCGAGGGGGACGTCGCGGCCCGCGCCCTGGCGGATGAGCAGCAGGGTCTTGAACGCTTCCGCGCCCACGCGTCCGCCGACGCGTTCGCAC
>JBIJCX010000510.1:0-5008 GCA_044344465.1 Opitutaceae bacterium | reverse complement strand
ACGTTTGAGCAATTCGCCCAACCCTTTCTCCGGCAGCTCGGCTGGCCGACGCTTTTTTGCCACCGGCTGATCGTCGAAGCGGACCGCATCAGCGGCTATCGACTTCGCATGACCGACCAAAAGCGTCACTCCGTGGAGGCGCTGCAGTCGATCGGGTACAATGTGATCGCCGCGGGCGACTCCTTCAACGACACCTCGATGCTCGGCCAGGCCGACCACGGCATCCTGGTGCATGCGCCGGAAAACGTCATCCGGCAGTTTCCGCAATTTCCCGCCGTGAACAGCTACCGCGATCTGATGCGGCTCATCCTGGAGCGGGTCTGACTTGGACTGCGCACCGCGCCGTCAACATCCGGCCAGGAAAGCCCCCAGCCGCCGCTGCACCCGCTCCTTCCCGAGCACGCGAAAGATCGCGGTGATGCTCGGGCCTGCGTTCGTGCCGGTGACGGCAAGACGCGCCACCGCCTGATAGTCGCCAAACCCGAGGCCCTTCTCGGCCGCGAGCCGCTTGAGGACTTCCTCGACCGAGGCGTCGCTGGAAAAATCGGCGGCCGGCAGCACGGCAATCAACTCGATCAGCCGGGACTTCGGGTCGCCCTTGGCCATGACCTTTTCCTTCACCTTGGCATCGACGGGAAAATCATCCGTGAAAAAATAAACCGTGTAGGCGGCGAGCTCATCGATCGACTTGATCTTGGGTTGCGCGAGCAGCATCACCTCCCGGAAATGGGCCTCGTTCGCCAGGGCGGCGGCTCCCGCAGGCAGCTTCTGGAAATAATCCCGCGCCAGCGCCACAAACCGATCGGCCGGTTGCTCGAGCAGGTAGAGCATGTTCATATGCCCGAGCTTCTTGCCGTCGAACTTGGCGTTTGACTGGTTGATGCCGGGCAGATCGAACAGCTTCACGATGTCCGCCAGGGGCATTTTCTCGCGATCGTCGCCGGCATTCCAGCCCAGCAGCGAGAGGTAGTTGACCAGCGCCTCGGGCAAAAAGTGGCGCTTTTGGTACTCCTCAATCAGCGCCCCTTTGTCGCGCTTGCTCATCTTGCCCTGCCCCATTTCGGGCGATTTCAGGATCAACGGGATGTGCGCAAACGCCGGCGGCTTTACGCCGAAGCCATCGTAGAGGTGAACATGCTTGCTCGTGTTCGACAGGTGATCCTCGCCGCGGATGATGTGCGTCACCTGCATGGCGATGTCGTCGACCACGTTCACGAAATGGAACACCGGGCTGCCGTCCGAGCGCACGATCACAAAGTCCTCGTCCTCGACCCGCTCCACCCGGCCGCGAATCAGGTCCTCGATTACGACCGGGGGCACGCCGACTTTCGTGACGGTCTTCTTCCGGTGCTCGTCGTACACCTCGTGGCGTTCGCCGAGCAGCTTGAACCAGATGGCGCCGTCCTTCTCGTAGGCGCGTCCGGCCGCGACCAACTGCTGCACCGCCGCCCGGTAGATCTCGCCGCGCTCACTCTGCCGATACGGCCCAAAGGCGCCGCCGACCTTCGGACCCTCGTCCCAGTTGAGCCCGAGCCAGGAAAGCGAATCGTAGATCAAGTTGAGGAACTGCTCGCTGTTGCGCTCCTTGTCCGTGTCCTCAATCCGCAGGATGAAAACGCCGCCCGTGTGGCGCGCGTAAAGCCAGTTGAACAGCGCCGTGCGGGCGCTGCCGATGTGGAAGAAACCCGTGGGGCTCGGGGCGAAACGGACGCGGACGTGTGACATGTTGGATGGAAATTGAAAGTGAATCGGCTCGTGTCGCCGCTCGCCGCGACCGGATGGGCGCGATGTGGCGGTTCCGCCCGCGGCGGTTGGAATCTTGGCGACAGAGAGAGACGAATTCGCAGAATCGGGCCGCAAAGGAAAGACTTCATTCCATGCCGCCTGGAATCGATCTATCTGCGCGCCCATCACGCCCGGCTTGGCTACACGCTCGAGACCCCGTCGTCTCTTCCTCTCGCGCATCGCATCGCGGCGCACCGGGCGGCGTGCGAGGCGGCCATCGCGAACGTCGGGTGACCTCGGTGAAACCTGGTTGTCATTCTGAGCCAAAGCCCCCCGCTACATCATCCCGTGCGCGGCGCCAAATGCCCGCAGATCCTCCGGCAACTCCGCGCCAAAGACGTGCTCCAGTCCCGCCGGCCGGAGATCGATTTCCGCGCAATGCAGCGCCTGCCGCGGCAGCAACAGTTTTCCCGCCAGCGCATCGGTCCAGCCGTGATCGATGAAGTCGAGGTACAGGCGCGCATCCGGCCCGTAAATCTTGTCACCGACGATCGGATACCCGAGCCATTGCGCGTGGGCGCGAATCTGGTGCTTGCGCCCGGTTTCCGTCACGATCCGCGCCCGGGTAAAGCCACCGCCGCACCCCATCGGGGCAAAATGGGTCACCGCCGCCTGACCGCCCGCTACCACCCCCGATTTCAGGAAAACCGGACTCGAAACGTCGTCGCCGAGCGGCTGGTTCACCGTCACGGCCGCCGGCAATTCCCCGCTCAGGATGGCGAGGTAGGCCTTGCCCACCTTTCTTTCCTGCATCGCAATCTGCAGCCGGCGGGCCATTTTCGCGTCCTTGGCCAGCACGACGATGCCGCTGGTCTCGCGATCGAGTCGGAACACCAGGTGCACGGTCGGCAGCCCGGAATACTCGCGCAGAGCACCAACGAGGCTCGACCACGGACCGGCCTTGGACGGGTGACACACGACGTCACCGGGCTTGTTGACCACGAGCAGGTGCGCGTCCTCGTAAACGATCCAAGACGGCACCTCCGCCGGTGCGATCATCCGCACCGGGCCCTGTTTCTTGGGCCGCCGCGGCCAGGCGCAGGCGCGGCGCGAGAAATCATCATCCGGCCGCAGTTCGACCCCATGGGGTGCAACCGCCCCGGCGGCGTCCGCCGCGCCCGATTTCCGGTCAGCCGGTCCCCCTGGCACGAACATTTCGGGCTGAGTCGAAAGATTGGGCTCAGGAAAGGGTCCGGATGCGTCGAAAACAGGGTTGATCATGAGCAAGATCCATGGCGCCGGCCCGTTCCGCCCGGCCGATTCAAGCCCGCCGGCACCATCCGCCCGACTTCTCCCGCACCGGACCCAGCATCTGCCAAATGGTTCAAATTTTGTTCCGAACTATTTTTCACCAGCGCACGGCGCGCGGGGTTGCAAAAAAACAGATCCGCCTTCAGCGTACGGCCAAGCTCAATGAATGATTTTCCCAGACCGGAAGATCCGCCGGTGAAGATTACCGCCAAGTACGAATTGAGCGCTTTGCTTAGCGAAGTGACGGTGGTCGATGATGGCACGAAAGACTTTCTTCAGGGCGGGATTAGTTCCGACCCTTGTTCAACCCAACCCATACGCAGAAACATGAACAGTCAAAACAACCACGAACTAATCGTATCCGGTATTCACCTTGAGCTGACCCCTTCGCTCAAGATTTTCGTCCGCGAAAAAACCGAGCGATTGTTTCGACACGAGGAACGCATCGTGCGTCTTCGAGTGGAGCTGGAATGCGACCGCAACCCCGCGGTAGGCATGCAGTTCAAGGCCAAGGGCCACATCACCATCCATGGCCCGGATATGAATGCAACCGTGCAGTCCGATGAATGCCACAAGGCCATTTCCATGCTGGTCGACAAACTCGACCGGATGCTGCAGCGACGCCATCAGTTGCATCGCGTGAAACGCAATCACCCGCACGCCGTCGAATTCGACGCCGCGCTGCCCAAAGTCGTCTGATCCATCAGACTTTACGGCACAATCGCAAACCCGCCGGTCCGCCGGCGGGTTTTTTTTGGGCACCGACTGATCCCGCCATCCACTCGTTTCACCGCAACGCAGCCAAAGGATCTCATACCAGCGTCCCTTACCATTTTGACTGTAGACCCGGCCGGTGGCCGGGTTGCCCGCTGCCCGGCCACCGGCCGGGCCAAATTGGCCAAACTCCAGTGACCGGCCACCGGCCGGGCCGACAAAGCAGAAGTTTTCAGGTCAGAGAAATTTGCCCCAACTGACCTTGCGTCGAAAAGCCCCCGGGCTCTCGTCGCCGCGGACGCTCAGACGCTGGATTTCGAGGGGGTCGGCGAGAGGAAGCCGGTTGACGCGGTTGCCGACGCGAAACGCCAGCTTCACGCCGCACTCACCCATCGCCGCCTGCAGTGCCGCTCGCGCCCCGGTTTCGCGCGGCCGGCCGCCGTAGGGATAAGCCAGGGCGGGCACGATCGGCAGCCCCAGCCCTTGCAGCGTGGAGAAACTCTGACGCAGATCGGCCTTCACCTGCGCGGCGGTGAGCCCGGCGTAGTTTTCATGACCGTGCGAATGCAACGCGAGTTCGAACCCATCGGCCGCCAGCGCGCGGAGCTGAACGGCGTCCATCAAGGGCTGCGCGTCGCGATCCCATGAACTCGTCTGACCGATGAAGCCCGTGGGCACAAACACGACCGCCGGTACGTCCAGCGCGCGCAAGACCGGTCGCGCATATTCGATCATGCTCACTTAAGCGTCGTCGAAAGTCACGAGCACCGGCCGGTCTGGCAACGCACCGCGCAGCACCGCTTCGACCGTGACGAAGCGGAATTTCTCCTCGTGCAGCCAGCGCAGCTGCCGCTCGAGCCGGGCCACATTCACGGTGTGCTCGTCCTCCGCCACGGGCGAAACCTTGTGATACATGAGGACCCGCAGACCTCGGCGGACGAACCAGCGCATGGTCGCATCGTCAGTACCGAATGCCGCCTTGACAATCCCGATGCAGCGGACCGACGTTTTGTTCGGGACAGCTGCGAACTCGTCCCCTGCCATACCCTACCCTGCCGATCCAGTTCCGGTTTCCGTCGTAATCATTGCGCTGAACGAAGAGGAGCGTGTGGGCGACTGCCTGGAATCGGTGCGCGGACTGACGGACGACGTCGTGGTCGTCGACGCGGAAAGCCGGGACCGCACGGGCGAGATTTGCCGCGCGAAGGCGGCCCGCGTATTTCAGCGGCGCTGGACGGGTTTTTCCGAGCAGAAGAAC
>JBIJCX010000509.1:0-5014 GCA_044344465.1 Opitutaceae bacterium | reverse complement strand
GCCCCGCACGCCGCGATCACGCGGCACAAGTCCGCCAGCCCGCCCGGGCGGTCGCTGATCCGGGCGGTGAAGCGGGTGATGCGACCGTCGTGGACCAGGCCTTTCTCGATCACCCGGCTCAGAATCGCCGGATCGATGTTGCCGCCACAGACCACGAGCGCCACGCGGTGACCGGCAAGGTACGACAGCTGGCCCGACATCATCGCGGCCAGCGGCACGGCGGCGGCGCCTTCGACGACGGTCTTTTCGAGCTCCACCATCCGCAGAATCGCCAGCGCAATCCAGTCTTCGCTCACGCCGATGACGTGATCGACCCGCCCGCGGGCGAGCGCGAAGGAGTTCGCCCCGACCGTAAGCGTGGCGAGACCGTCGGCCAGCGTGGGACGCCGCGGCACGCGCACCGGTTTTCCCGCCCGCATGGCGGCGGCGAAATTACCCGTCGCCGTGCTTTCAACCCCGATGATCTGGATGCGTGGCCGCACCGTTTTTACCGCGACCGCGATGCCAGCGATAAGTCCGCCCCCGCCGATCGGACAAACGATCGCATCCAAATTCGGCACCTGCTTGAGCATCTCGAGTCCGAGCGTGCCCTGCCCGGCGATGATGTCGGGATCGTCGAAACCGTGGACATAGGTGAGCCCCTCCGCCGCCACGAGCCGGTCGGCTTCGGCGCGCGCCGCGGTGAAATCGTCGCCATGAATCAGCACGCGGGCGCCGAGTCGTTCGCAGGTGGCGATTTTGATCAACGGCGCATAGTCCGGCATCACGACCGTGACGGGAATACCGAGCAGTTCGCCGTGGTAAGCGAGGCCGAGGGCGTGATTGCCCGCGCTGGCGGCGATGACCCCGCGCTGCTGGCGCGCGGGGGTCAGGCGGAGGAGCGCGTTGCGGGCGCCGCGTTCCTTGAACGAGCCCGTACGCTGAAAGTTGTCGAGCTTGCAGAAAATCCGGGCGCCCGTGATTTCAGAAAGCGGAATCGATTCCGGGCACGGGGTGACGATGACCCCGCCCGCAATCCGTCGTTGGGCAGCGCGAATGTCGGACAGCGTGACGGCCATGGGAACAGGATCGCGAGACCACCGGGCGAGGCGAACCCGAAAGTTGCCACCCGGAACGAGGAAAAGCGTTGCTGACCTCAGGTGCCGGGTTAGACCGGGACGTTTCATGGATCGAACGAATGCAAATTCCCGGTTCTCGCCGGCGGCGCACATGATGCGCGTACCAGCAGGCGGCCGGCCGCGTTTTCCTTCTGCAGGCGGGACGCGGGGTAGATTCGCGGGCTGATGCCGGGACACGACCTGAAGATACCATGTATCAGTTGACGTTTTCCGAGCAGGCGATGCAGGAGCTGAACAAGCTCGACAAGCTGGCACAGCTCGCCGCCATCGATCCGATCACCAGCCTGCGGCCCGCGGATCTGGAGCATCCGCGCGAGCCGCTCGGCTACTTCCGGCGTGGCCCCAAGTCACTCTTCCGTCTGCGCGCGGGGGATTTCCGTTTTTATTTCGAGGCGCAGGGCAAGTCACTCCACGTCGATTACATCCTGCACCGCCACTCGCTTGAGGACTTCCTGCTGCGGAACAAGCTGCCGGTTTCAGAACAGCAACTCGTCGAGCAAAATTCCAAGTTCTGGAAATATCTGGAGAGTCTGACGAAATGACCAAGCCCCGCCACCCGCATCCCCACGATCACGAGACGGCGGAGGACGACCTCGCCCGCCGGGAAGATCCTTACAACGTCACTCAGGCCAGCCGGATCTATTTCCTGCCGAACTTGATGACCGCCGGAAATCTTTTCTGTGGCTTCATGGCGATCGTGAATTGCATTCAAGCGCGCCTGGCGGAGACGTCCCTGAGCGGCGAGTACCTCGGCGCCACCAACGCCGAGCATTATCGTTACGCGGTCTGGTTTATCTTTGGCGCGGCGGCGTTCGACATGCTCGATGGCCGGCTGGCCCGGATGGGAGGTCGCGAGTCGTTGTTTGGCGCCGAGTTTGATTCGCTGGCCGATGTAATCTCTTTCGGCATGGCGCCGGCGTTGCTGATGTTTTATCTGATTCTGTCGCCGACCCAAGGGATCATCTGGTTCCGCAACATCGGCTGGTTCGTTGGTTTCGTCTACCTGTTGTGCGCGGCGATGCGCCTCGCGCGTTTCAACGTGATCACCAATCCGCTGCTCCATCGCGACAAAAAGGAGACCAGCAAGGACTTCGTCGGCCTGCCGGTGCCGGCGGCGGCCTCGACCGTGGCGGCACTCGTGCTTTTCCTGCTGAAGCTCGCCGAGACCGATCGCTCCCTCAAGAGCTGGGCGCTGACCCTGCCTTTCCTGATGCTGTTGGTGGCGATGTTGATGGTCAGCACGGTACGTTACCCGAGCGGCAAGAACGTCGACCTGCAAACGCAGACGCGGCTGCGAACCTTCATCTTCGTGCTGATCGTGATTGCCCTCGTCGTGAGCTTCAAGGAAGTGGCGGTTTTCGGCATCTGCCTGACCTACATTTTCTTTGGCCTCATTCGGGATTGGCGACGCCCGAAATCGCCCTCGCTCAGCCCAACCGACCGACCGGTGGATTCGGCGTGAAGAACCTGCGGGTTACTTCCCAACAACCCGGACCCGGCGAATAACCCCTCCCTTGCCGACACGACATCGGAAGTTCTTCACCGGGTTTCGCAGGTGTTTTCAAGAGGGAGACTTGCCGGTTACTGCGCTTGTTCGCAGCGTATATGACTACTGATATAATTCCTTATTGAACCCCTATCCTTTTAGCGTTTGTTAGCTTCCTACCAGTCTTCACCAGATCGCCCCGCAATGAAATTCAAAATCAATCGCGATCATTTCGCCAACGGCCTTGCCCAGGTTCTCAACGTGGTTGGATCAAAAGCCACCATGCCCATCTTGAGCAATGTGCTGATTGAGGCGGAAAAGGATCAAATTTCGCTGACCACCACAAATTTGGATTTGGGCATCCGTTGTCGGATCAAGGCTGAGGTGAAGGAAACGGGAGCGGTTACGCTGCCGGTCAAGCGGTTGGCCGGAATCGTGCGCGAGCTGCCCAATGTCGATGTGAATTTTGACTCTTCACCCAGTCATCAGGTGAAACTGGCTTCGGGTGGTTCGACCTTCCGCATCATGGGCATCGGACGGGAGGAATTCCCGCCGTTGCCGGAATTTGGCGAGGAAAAGGCCTACAGCCTCGAACAGAACGAACTGGTGAGCATGCTGAAGAGCGTGGCCTATGCCCAGTCGACCGACGAGACGCGCTACATCCTGAACGGCGTCTATTTTAACTTCAAAGACGGGAAACTCTCGCTGGTGGCCACAGATGGACGCCGTCTGGCGCTGATCGCGAAGGAAATGGAAGTGCCGGCAGAGAGTGCGGGGGCCATCATCTTGCCGGCCAAAACCGTGGGCGAGCTCACCCGGTTGCTGGACAAGGGCGAAAAGGTGAAGATCAACTTCAACGAACGGCGGGCCGCGTTCCAAATCGCGACCGACAAGGACACCAGCGGTTTGATCGATCATGTTTACCTCTACTCGAAAGTGGTGGAGGGGAATTATCCCAACTACCACCAGGTTATCCCCAAGGAGACCCACCAGCGGATCAAGCTGGAGCGCGAGCTGTTCCTGCAGTGCGTGCATCGCGCCGCATTGGTGTGTTCGGAAAAGGCCAACTCGGTACGGATAAAACTCTCGAGCAACCTCCTCGAATTGACGGCGCAGAGTCCCGATTTTGGCGAGGCCCACGAATCCATGGCGATCGGCTACAGCGGCCCCGAACTGCAGGTTGCCTTTAACCCGGCATTCCTGATGGATCCACTGCGAGCGCTCGCAAAGGACGAAGTCTTTTTCGAGGTGAAGGATGAGGTGAGTCCGGGCGTGTTCAAGACACTGGAGAGCTTTGTCTGCGTGATCATGCCGGTGCGGCTGAGCTGAGTAGATCGGGCTTTATGCCCGGGCACCATCTGCTACCTTGCGCCTCGCGCAGTACGCTCGCTCGCGCCCGGTCCACCTGATGCAGCCCATCTATCTCATTCTCGCCACCATGGTGGTTTCGCTCGTGCTGATGCAAATTAATCAGCGCGTGGCTTCGCCGGTGCTGTCGATTGTCGATCGCTGGCTGCGCTGGCTGGTTTTTTCCTTGGGCACGGCGCAGCTGATGCTGGAATTCGATCTGATCGACCGCCCGTTTTGGGCGCTCGCCCTGGCTTTCTTCCTGCTCTGGTTTCTCGGCGAGACGCTTTACAACTGGCTCGCGATCACCGCCCACAGCCTGAGTCCGCTGCCGCTTTTTCCCCGTTATGTGATCAACAAGAGCGGCGAGGAGTGGCCGGTGCAGCCGCGGTTGCTCAAGATTCGCGAGTGGCTGCGCGCGCAGGGCTTCCGGCAGACGCAGGCATTGAAGGCGGACCTCGGCGGCGGAGTTTTCCTGCGCGTGTCCATCTATCAGGACGCCCAGGCAACGGTCCGTTTGCAGGTGACGTTCATCCCGCAAGCCACCGGCGCGATTTCGATTTGTTACGCCGTTACGTCGATGACGGAGGATGAGAGCCGTTATCTGACGGACAATCTCTACATTCCGTTTGGAGGGTTTTATCCGGAAAATTGGTATGTGGAGCGGGCGCCGTGGCGCCGCTCGCTGCCCCGGCTGCTCGCCCGCCACCGGGCGCGGCTCACGGCGGCAGGCGCGACTCCCGTGCCCAACCCGACCGAGCCGCTCGCCGACCTTAACACCGTCCAGCACGAGCTCGATCAGCTCAACACCGAGCTCGGTTTTCTCTACCCGCATGCCGAGCGCGAGGATCTCGGCAAGTTCACCCAGGAAGGACGGTACCGCGTCTGGAAGGAAATCTGGATGCTCAACTACCTCGGCCGGTCGGCGCGGTACGATTAGGCTCAGACATCCTGATCCGCACGGGAAGAAAGCCGGGATGGGGAAATGAGATGAGCCCGGTTTCACCTGTAGCGGCGGTCTGTGACCGCCGACAACGTTCGCACATCGCAACGGCGGTCATAG
>JBIJCX010000507.1:0-5030 GCA_044344465.1 Opitutaceae bacterium | reverse complement strand
GATTGTCGTGCCCGCGATCGCGGCGGACGGCACGCGACAGATGTTCCTGCTGGAGTTGAACGGAAGGTAGGCCGCGGCACGGCCGGTGCTAACCGATGTGCTGCAAGGCCGGGTCCGCATTCATCTGCGCTCACTTCGCACCCCTCCCACGGCGGATACACCTCGAACAGCACGGCCTCGATCCGTCGCTGGTCCCCGGGGCAGAGCGCGCGGAACGTCTCGCACCCGCGCACCGCCTCCCGTGCCCCGGTAAACGCCCGTTCGGCGGCGTCAGTGACCCCCTCCACATGGTCCCGGAGCGGATTCGCCCGGGGAGCGCGGCTCCTTGATGAAAAGCGTCAACGCGCCCTGTGTCGTGAGCAGTGTGTCCATGAGCACGGCGTCGCCTTCCGTTGCGGTGGTGTAGAAGGCGCGGAACTCAAGGCGTGCAGCGGGGAGGAAGTCGTCGGGCGGGGCCACGTCCGGAGCGTGGCGGCGGCGCGGGGCGGGTCAGTTCGGGGAAGGAACAGGTGCTGTTGACTGCAATCGCCATCACCGTTCCACGCCGCGCCCGCGCGCCCGCACGACGCCAGCATGAGCTCCATGGGCCTCCTCCTTTGCTTCCTCAAGGCCCCGGATCGCCTCGCCGATGGCGACCTCCGTGGTGAAGGCAAAGTCACTGAAAGCCGCACTGAGTTCATCCCGGGAGAGCGGTCGTTGAATTTCAACTTCAGCCGCCACCATGAGGGGCTGGTTGGGTCGTTCGATGACCACTAACACCTGCTCCCCTTCCTGCCTGGCGCTGGCCGCGGCAATCACGATCTTCACCTGCGCCGATGACAGGGTCGGCGGTGGCACCATGACGAACAAGACTTTGGCGCCGTATCGGTCGGCACGGGAGACCGAGATAATGGTCACCCCGTAATCGGAGGTCAGCGTGATCGTCGGACCCCAGCGCAGGAACAAGAAATCATCGTCGATGAAGAGCTGCTCAAAGACGGCGAGGATCTCGCTCTCGTGGGTCGTGACGGGACGGCCTTTGTTCAGGCCCAGGCGTTCACTGATGTGCATGCCGTGACCCTACCCGGCCCCCTGGGTCAACCGCTGTCCCACGCTACGATTCCTGTGAACTTTTAAACGGGCAGCCCGACGGAACGGGGGATCACCGGTGCCCCGCGCCGGCTTCGCGTTGGGCAGTGCCCATGGAATTGAGGAACGGCGGACTGACTGCAAGGAAACTGGATCTTGAGGGATTGGCAGGGTTTCACGCCCATCGAAACCTCGTCCTTGAGAACCTCGCATTGCGGCACCAACTGCTGTTGTTGAGGCTCCAAGCCACGCTCGATCAGTATGCCAGTGCGCGCCCGAAGCACCTGGCCGAGCACGTCGCCAAGAAGGCGAAGGCCAACTGACCGGCCGTCACGCCGGCAAAGTCACACCTTGCGTCGCTGCCGCAGCCACACCCAGCCGGCGCGCCCGAGCAAAACGATCAGGGCGACAAACGTCACCGTCGACGCGAGGCTCTTGGCCACGGTCCATCGACTGGCGGTTTCAACCATGGCATCTGTCATCGCATCAGGCGCCGTGCGCAGCATCGCCGCGACCGCCCAGTTCTCGAGGTAATCCAGGGCCGCGGCAAAAACCGCCACCGCCGTCAGTCCCTGGACGAGCCAGCCTCGGGCCAACAGGCGAAACGCCAGGATCAACGTGACGGCCAGGAGCGCGGGATAAGCCGCGTCGAGACAGTGCTGCACATTCAGATAGAAGGCCCGTCCGTCCTCACCCAACGCGGCCACGAGCGCGCGCGCCTCCGCCGGTGAGTAACCCATCGGCTGCAGATCAAAGGCCACGCGCCCCCCTGCCGCCTGTTGCAGGCGGGGCAATGACCACAGCACCATGGTAAGGTAGACTGCCATCGCCAACGCGAAGCACGCCCAGAAACCCCGCGCGGTGCGGCTCAAGCGGCCTGGCTGAAAGTGAATTTTCATAACGTGAGGTTTTGGCGGTTTGTCACCGCCGCTTTGGGGATCGTAAAAATCACGCACGCTCTCAACCGTTCGCGAAATGACGGCCGCGTTCGTCAAGACCGCGGCGCTCAAGAATCGGGTGAGAAGTAGCCGAAGAGAAAGGTCATCATGGCGTTTGCGGAATTTGGGGCCGTGTTTGCATGTTTTGTCACGCGATCAGAACGAACAGTCAAATTCCTCACGGCACCTCGGAAATCTCCACCTGTGGGTAACGAAAACTCCATCCACACCGGAACTCGGTGACGGTTGGCTGAATCAACGCAGGCTGGATTGCCATGCTTTCCCTCGTTACTCCCATGAAACAGCCGCTTTTTGGAAAGACTACATGGGATGAAAAAGAGGAGAGGGTTTATGCAGGGCGAGGGTGATCCATTCCGCGACGGTCCGAAGCATGAACAAGGTTGAGTAGTCTCCCATACGGGGTCGGAACCGCTTACACGGACGCGCCACCAATGACACCACACACGGCCTTCGGCATGAGACTGCAAAACGGGCTTGGAAAAGCACAAGTGCAACGACGATGTATCGCTTGCCTCGCGGAAAGAACCGCTCACCTGCATGCACGATCTACGAGCCACGGCTACAGTGTTTCTTCCTGTCCCGGCCAAAATCTGATTTTGGGGCCTTAGCTGCAAGGAAACTGGATCTTGAGGGATTGGGGTCGGGTGGGGTTTGCCCAACGCCGCATCGTGGCCAAAGTGGATCAACCGGTGGCCCGGCCGCCGTCAGCCGCGCTGTCCGCGTAACCCGCGGTAAAAGACTCCGGGCCCGGCAAGGGACCGCCCCACTCCGTCACTTCCGCGCGGCCTTGCCGGCTTTCGCGGCCTTCGGCGCCCCCCCCACGGGGCCGGGCGCGGTGCTCTCCGGCAGCGGCGTGAACAGCAGCGCCTCGCGGCCCGGCAGGGCGGGGAACTTCGCGTGCGGCTCCGCCTGATACCAGTAAGCCACCGAGGCGATGTCGTCCTGCAGCGGCAGGTAGGTGCGGAGGCCGTCGGCGGCCCGGGGTTTCCAGCCCAGGGCCTGAATCGTCACGCGCAGGTCCTTTTCGAAGCGGACCGGATCGACGATGTGCCACCGATAAAGGCTGAAGCGCTGGGGCGGCACGTAGGCGGTGTCGGGCGGAAGCACCTGCGGCATCCCGGCGTAGGGACCGCTGAACGGCTGGTACAGCTTCGTGTCGCGGTTCTCGAAGTTGTAGGAGCCGCAGAAATAATCCTCCGTGCCCGTGCCGCAGATCGTCGGCCACTCCCGGTCGTCATCCAAGTAGAACTTGATCTCGCCCTCGCCCCACCACCCGGGGCTGCGCGCCTCCCAGGCCATGTAGGTGCCGACGTAGTGGCCGCGGCCCACGATGCCGTCGACGATCGTGAAGACGCCCTTCTCGGGCAGCGGATTCACCCGCCGGAACTGCGCGTGGAAATAGGCCGCGTCGGCCGGCACCGGCGTGAGCGTGTAGTTTACCTGGTAATACAGCGTCATGTCCCGCGCGTCGATGTTCTCCATCGTGATGCGGGCCTGGCGGCGGAAGGGCATCTGCCAGTAGCAGTTGAAAGCGCTGCCGGGGTTGACGCCGACGGCGAGCGAATTGACCTGCGCGTACTTGCCCCAGCCGCAGGCGAAGAAGTCGCCGACCGGGCATTCGACCGACGGGCTGGACTCGCCGTCCCAATAGAAACGCAGGATCGCCTGGCGCCAGTTGCCGGTGGGCGTCATCCAGATCTGCTGGATGCAGCCGGGGCCGGCGATCTCGCCGAGGGTGAAGGTAGTGCCGGCCTTGATGCGCACCGAGGGCGACACCTTCCAGCCCCGGCCGAGCTCCCGCGAGGGAATCGCGCCCGTGCCGTCGGTCGCCATGCCACCGCGCCCCTTCTCGCCGGTGAAGTTCTCCGGGCTGATCGAGCGCGACTGGGCGCGGGAGAGGCGGTAGAGGTTACCGAGATCCATGTTGAGTCCGTCGAAGGGCGGCGTGGTTTCGGCGGCGAGGGCAACAGCCCCCGTCAGCAGCCACGCGAACGAGGCGAGGAGCGAGATCGGCGTTTTCATCGGGGGAGCGCAAGGTTCGAGCCGGCCGTCGGAACGGGCGGGCGACCGACCCTGGAAGTTTCGTCGGCGCGGCGCAAGCGATTGGCCCGCCGCGGGGGCGAACGCGAAGGAATGAAGAAGAAATGCGGCCAGGCGCAGGTGCGCTACTTTCGAGCGCCCCCGGCGTCCGACCGATGGACGCGCCGCCCGCGATCCGCTGAATCCGTTGAAACTCTCGAATTTCACTCCGATGTCATCCCGCCTTCTCCCCCGCGCTCTCCTGCTCGCGTGCGGCCTTCAGCCCCGCGCCACCGTTGCTCCTAAGAAACAGCGCCTGCCCCGGCTGGTTGGAGGGAAAAGCCGAGGAGGGCGGCCTGCTTGCGCAGCGAACGCTCCTTGCGTTGTCGGATGAGGGCTGGATTGCCGAGTTTGGCGGAATCGTACGCCGTGAGCGTCTTGATCGTGGTGGTATCGTGGGCCACACGTTCGTGCCGGGCGGCCAGCGAGGTTGCCGCCGGCAATCGGGGCACCCCCGATCTACCCTTTCCCTCGCCGGCGGTCAAAGCCCTGGGAACCGACGGAAACCGGGTCCGCCGGGGCCATTTGCGCGGCGCCAAACCGCCTGCGGCGACTGGCAGCGTGCATCACGGTTCCCCGGTCGTCGGGCCAGAAGTCACGTCACCCTTCCCACCGTGGGTCCGGCGGCCAGGCTCACTTGGCGCCTCGCCCCAAATTGGTTGGATATTGAAACGATGAAAAATCGGAGACTGACGGTCGGCCACCATCCGGGAGCGGCTGATAGGAAGCCGGATTTTCAGGGGATCGGATCCGGGAGATGTTTAATCGGGAAATTTGAACTCGCCAGCCGCTATGGATGTACCCAAGGCGCAAAGTAGCTACTATTCGCTACGAAACTGGATCTTGAGGGGGGTTGGGGAAGGGGGAGGGTATAGCGTGGAAGCGGCCTACGGTGTGCTGGCATCGAGGTGTTCCTTCAACCAG
>JBIJCX010000506.1:0-5032 GCA_044344465.1 Opitutaceae bacterium | reverse complement strand
CGCGATGTGAAGGCGAAGTGGGAGCCGTGCAATCCGCAAACCACGCCGGGCTTCAGTGCAGTGGGCTATTTCTTTGGGCGCGATTTGCAGCAGTCGCTCGGCGTGCCGATCGGGCTCATCGGTTCCTCCGTCGGCGGCACGCCTGCGCAGGCCTGGACCAGCAAGCCGACGCTCGAAGCCACGCCCGCGGGCAAACCGCACCTCGAAGCCTATGCCGCCCTGCTGCTCGGCAAGGACCGGGCCGAGGAGAAATTCGCCCAGGACACCGCGGCGTGGAAAGTCGAGGCCGCCGCCGCCAAGGCCGCCGGGAAACCCGCGCCGCGCGCACCGCGTCCGCCGGCGTATCGCGGCAATAGTCGTCCGGCCGGCCTCTACAACGGCATGATCGCGCCGCTCGCGCCCTTCGCGATGCGCGGAGCGATCTGGTATCAAGGCGAAGCGAATGCCGGCACGCCGGACAACTATCGCGAGTTGCTGCCCGCGATGATCAGGAACTGGCGCCATGACTTTAACCCCGACCTCACCTTCCTCATCGTGCAGCTCGCGCCCTACGACCGGCCCGCGCCCGAGCAATGGGCCTTCTTCCGTGAAACGCAGCGGCAGATCGCGCTGCACACGCCGAGGACCGGACTCGCCGCGATCCCCGACGCGGGCGACCCGACCGACATCCACCCGACGCATAAGGAACCCGCCGGCCAGCGCCTCGCGCTCGCGGCTCAGGCCATCGCCTACGGCAAGAAGATCACGTGGAGCGGCCCGGCGTTTAAGTCGGCGGCGCTCACGAAAGGCAAGGTGACGCTCAGCTTCGACCAAGTCGGAAGCGGGCTCGTCGCCCGGGGCGGTGAACTCACCGGCTTCACTCTTGCGGGCGCAGACCGGAAGTTTGTGCCTGCGTCCGCGAAAATCACGGACGGCAAGATCGAAGTCAGCAGCGCCGAGGTGGCCGAACCGAAGGCCGTGCGCTACGCGTGGAGAAACATGCCCGATGGCAATCTCTGGAATCAAGCCGGCTTGCCGGCGTCGCCCTTCCGCACCGACGACTGGCCACGCGCGACCGCGAAATCCGCTCCGAAATCTCCCGTCAAGGCCACGCCCTGAGCCGAGACCATGCCGTCGGCGCGTTTCTTCCTCTGTCCACACGGATCAAGTCACATGTCACTCCAACACTGAAAACGGAAATCTTACATGCCTGTTTCCCCTGACGATTTTACTGCGCACGATCAGCAGATCTGGGACGAGGAACTGCAGGAGTTCATTCCCGACCGGGTCTTTGATGCCCATATCCACCTCTTTGATCCCGCCCACATGTCCGCCGGTTCAGCGGCTCCCAGCAGTCGGGGCCTGAACGATCTCTCGAGTCTCCAGGCCTGGGCGACGCGGCTCTACCCGGGACGTGAAACGCACTTTCTGGTGCTCGGCACCCCCATTCCGGGAGTCGACGTCGCCGCGCACAACCACTGGAGCATCGAGCAAGTGCAGCGCGACCCGCAGTCCCGCATGAATCGGCTGGTGACGCCCGCCTGCCGGGTGGAGGACATCGAGCGCGATGTTCGTGCACGCGGTTTCATCGGCCTCAAGCCCTACCGGTTCTTCTCGGTCACGGGGGACGTCGCCCAATGCCGGATGCATGAGTTCCTGCCGCACGCGCAGATGGAGCTGGCTGATGAAATGGGGCTGTGGGTGACGATGCACCTCTCCCGGTTCCACGGCTGCGCGGACGAGCATAATCTGCACGATCTACGCGAATACACCACCCGCCGGTATCCGAAGATTAAGTGGATCCTGGCCCACTGCGCCCGCAGCTTCACCTACTGGCCCATTCGGCAGGCCGTCGACCAGCTCCGCGACCTGCCCAACATCTGGTACGACATCTCGGCGGTCACCGACGTGCGCCCGCTGATCACACTCTTCTCGCGCGAGGACCGTCGCCGCATCCTTTATGGCTCCGACGGCGTGACCGCGACGTACTTCCACGGCCAGTACGCGGCGATGGGGCGGGCGTGGCAGTACATCGACATGGGTCGCTTCGACCTCAAGTTCCCCCATTGCGACGGCCGCCCGATCCTGGCGATCTATGAACAACTGCTGGCGATGAAACAGGCCGCTGAGATCGCGCAATGGTCCAAGTCCGACATCGAGCATCTCTTTTGGCGGAACGCCGCGACCGCCTTCAACGTGAAATTTTCGACCGCCCCATGAAAGCCCAAACCCAGATTCCTTTTGCCGCCGGATTCGCCCTGACCGCCCAATCCATTGCAGCCGCAACCCTCCCGTTGGCCACGAATGTCCTCGCGTGAAGCTTGCCGGCCTACGACCAACCCCCAAGCAACACCTCCGTTGTAGCCCGCCGCGTGAGCGGCGGGAGTGCTGGCGGTCGCTGGCGCGTCACCTGCGACGGCAAGAAACTCCCGCCGCAACAGGGGTGGACGCCGGTCGGCGAGTTGGCGGCCAAAGCCCGGCTCGAAGGCGGGGCGCTGAAATTTATTGATGATACGGCCGCCGCGCTGGGTGCCTTCGTTACCCGGCAACATCACCCTTTAGCCGGAGGGTAAAGCATGTTACGAAAAAGGGCAGAAAAAGTATGTGCAAGACGCGGCGGGAGGGTGTTTCTGTTCATTAACCAAGCGGAGAACACCTCCCAGACGAGTCGGAATCTCAAACCCGGTGGCCGGAACAAACATCATGCGAATGACCAATATCCTTTTACGGTCGGTGGCCCGCCTCGCCCTGGCCTTGACGACGTTTCCCGTCACCCAAGCCGTGGAGAGCTCGCCCCGTGCTTTGTCGCCTCAGGACGCTGGCAGCATCAGCGGCCGCGTCCAAAATGTAGTCACCGGCCGCTACCTGAACAATGCGCGGGTGGCCGTGAAGCAAACCGACCTTGTAACCCTGACCGACGAGTATGGGAACTACCGTCTCGCCCGGGTGCCGAGCGGACCGATCGTCCTCGAGGTGTTTTACACCGGCCTCGATCCCCAGCAGATTTCGGTCAATGTCCCGGCCGGCCAAAGCGTCACGCAGGATGTAAATCTGACGAACGTCGCGCGCTACGGGGCGCAGGATGCGATCGTCCGGCTCGACCCGTTTACGGTCGCGTCCACCAAGGAGACGGATGGGGCGGAGATCGCGATCAATGACCAGCGGTTTGCGCGCAACATCAAGAACGTCGTTTCCACCGAGGCGTACGGCGACGTGGTCGGTGGCAACAGCATGGGTGAATTCCTCAAGTTCATCCCGGGCGTGCAGACCTCCGGCGGGCAGTTTGAGTCGGAGGCCGTCAACGTGCGGGGATTTCCGAACTATATGTCGGTGGTGAGCAGCAACGGCGCGCAGATGGCCACCTCGCAGGTCAGCGGCAACAACCGGCAATTTGGGCTCCAGGCGATTTCCATCAACAGCGTGGCCCGCGTGGAAGTGACGAAAGTTCCCACCCCCGCCACCGCGGCCGATTCGCTGGCCGGGTCTGTGAATATGGTGGGTCGGAACGCGTTCGAAAGCTCCCGGGCCGACTTTAAATACCAACTGAACCTGACAGGCTCCTCCCATAATATAACACTCAAGAAACAACCGGCCACAGACGAAATCTCCACGTACCGGACAAGGCCGGCCTTTAGTTTCAACTACACGCTTCCGCTCAATGACAAACTCGGATTCGTGTTGAGTGGATCGCATTCCAATCTGTACCTCCCGCAGAATATCGCCGCCTTCACCTACGCGACCAGTGCCGCCGGGACCGCCGCCTCGCTGAGCAAACCCTTCCAGTCGAATTGGGCTTTGACCGATGGTCCGCAATACCGGTACCGGAGCAACCTGACCTTCAAGGTGGACTGGCGGGTGACGCCTCATTCGGTCCTGTCGTTCGGCGCCACGGAGAATTATCAGTTGATGCTGAACCCGAGCAACGAGACCATCAATTTCGCCACCGGCACGACGGGAGTCTCGACGGTGGCAGGTGGCGTCCCGATGAGCTTTGGCGACAACTATACGAGTGGCGCCACGGGGCGCGGCGGTGTCACGATTACAGGAGCGTTCACGCGCCGGACCGAGGCAACCAATGGGGAGAACATTCAATATCGTTTCGACAACGGAGAGTGGAAGGTGGAGGCGCGAGCCAGCATGTCGATTGCCCGGGCCTGGTTCCGGAGCGTCGAGAAGGGGAATTTCTCCTCCATCACCGCCACCGCCAAGGTTCCCGTGCGGGTGGTGCTTTCCGATATCTCTGCCGGACGCCCGGGAAAGACGGAGGTGTTCGACAATAATAACCAGGTGTTCGATCCGTACAATCCCAGCAACTACAACCTGACGGGAGCCGCCGGATTTGGTACCGGTGTGCGCGACGACGTGAAAATCTACAATCTCGATATCAAGCGGAACCTGCGTTTTCTGCCTTTCCCGGCCTCGATTCAGGTGGGCGGAGCGCTCAAGGACCAGAACCGCGATCGGGATGTGCCAAGTTGGAGCTATACCTACCAGGGGCCGAATGGAGACCAATCGTCGTCACCCTATCTGGCCCAGATCTACGTCAATCAGAAAACGATGTTCAACAATGTGGATCGAAGCGTACCCTGGCTCTCTCCGGCCCGGGCCTTCCAGGCGTGGCGGGCGAATCCGGCGCTTTTTACGATGACGCCAGCACAACTGGTGACCAAGTACAAGAATTCGGTCGCGGCGCGCCAATCCCTCAAGGAGGAAGCTCCGGCCTATTATCTTCAGGCTGACATGAGTTTTTTCCATAATCGCCTCACCGTGCTCACCGGAGTCAGATATGAGAAAACCACGGATGACGGACGGGGTCCGCTCGTCGAGCCCAGTGCGGTCTTTGTGCGCAATGCCAACGGGAGTTTCGCCCGTGATGCCAGCGGCGCCCGAATCCGAAAGCCCGATGCGGGTGCCGTGGGCTCCATGGCGGAAGCACTTCTGACCAATGTTGAGCGTGGTTACGTCGCAAACCGGAGCTATGACGGTTACTATCCGAGCCTTCATCTCACCGGCAATATCACGCAAAACTTTGTCGCCCGGGCGGCCTTTGCGC
>JBIJCX010000173.1:0-16748 GCA_044344465.1 Opitutaceae bacterium | reverse complement strand
AACGGCCCGACCCAATTCCTCGAGCCCCGTCGCACACGGGCTCGGATCAGGAGGTCTGAGGCTTCAGCCCGCGCCTTTCAGATTGGGAGACGGGGGCTGAAGCTCCGCGCTACCGTCAGACGGGAGATGCGCCCCCGGCGTATCCCGCCTGGCCGTCGACGTGCCGTAGGCCAACGGGCTTGCCCGCGCCCTAAAAACGCACCCTCAACTCACTCGAACTTCCGGGTCTTCTTCCACGCCTCGCGATCTGCAAACGTGACCGCCGGCGCGGCCTTCGCCTCGTGCTGGCGGGCAAAACCGAGGAAGGTGCGCGACTGGCCGGTAGCGGTCGCCAGGGCCGCGACCAGAATCTCGCGGGTGCGCTCCTTCGTCAGCCGGTCGAGGGCGGCCAGGGTCTCCGCCCGCCGGCCCCAATTGGTTTCGCGATTGTAGCCAAGATCGAACAGCCGCCCCGCACGCTCGGCGATCGTCTTGTCCTTTTCGTCCAGCTTGGCGCGCACGCCGCCCACCAGCGTGGCCCAACCCTCCTCGGGCAGCGCGGCGAGCAAGCCCGGGAGCTGGGCGATGAACGCGTCGGCCTTCGCCTCCACCTCGTCGGCCGGACGGTCGCCCGACTGGATGATGAAGTACGCAAAGTGCGTCCGCTCCTCGTCGCCGGCCCCGCCGAAAACGATGTAACCGAGCTGCTGGCGCGTGCGCATCTCGGCGTAAAACGGTTCGCCGATGAAGTTCGCCAGCGCGAGCGTGGCGGCGCGCAACTCCGGCGTGTCACCGCCAAGCCGATACTCGCGCCGGAAGCAGGAGTTGTTCACGATGAGTTTCTCGCTCGTGCGCACGGCCTCGCCCGGGGTGGCGACGAGCAGCCGGCGGCGGAGCAGGTCGGCGTCGGCCACGGGCTGAATCTTGAGCCGGTTGCCGAAGCGACGGGCCGCGGCCACGGCGTAGTCGGACGTGACATTGCCGTGCACGAGCGTCTCCAGCTTGCCCCGGGCGTAGAGCTGGCGGGCAAAATCCCGCACGGCGGCGAGGGTGATTTCCTTCGCCACCGGCAGCTGTTCATCGGGGCGGTAGTGGAATTCGCGCACGGTGCCGCGCCGCGTTTCCGTGAGGATCTGCCAGGCATCGGCGCGCGGAAAGTTGGCCAAGCCGCGCACGACGCGGTCCTTGAGTGCGTTGAAGCGGTCCTCGCTCACTTGAAAATCGACCAGGTTGGCCGCGATCGCCTCGAGCAGCCGGCTGGCGGATTCGTCATAGCCGTCGACGGAAATCTGGACGCCCTCGAGGGCCGCGGTGAACGAGAATTGCAGGCCGGCCTCGCGGGCCGTGTAGGCGATTTCGTTCAAGGCCTCCTGGACGCAGGCCTCGTAGAAGCGCAGCAGCACGGCGGTCTTGAGCGAGCCGAGGGCCCGCGGCAGACGGAAGCGGTAAACCTCCGCGACCATCGGCCGGAGAAACTCCGTGTCCTGCGCATAGTAGAGGCTCAGCGCGGGTTCATCGATCAGCCGCACCGGCTGCGCCGGGAGCACCGCCGCGCGGGCCGGGATGAACGGATTCGGCTTCGGCAGCTGGATGGCGGCGACCGCCGGCGGATTCAGCAGCGCCGTGTAGGCGGGACCGGTGTCCTCCTCATAGCTGTAACGCGTGCCGTAGTAGGTTTCCGTCTTGTCGCTCTTGAGGCCCTTCGCGACGAGGGTCGCGAGCATGTTGTCCGGCCGCAGCTGGCCGAGGATCCGCTGGTAGGCGGCGGGATCTTCCTTGAGCCAGAGGAACGGCACCCGCTCGGCGATCTCGAGCGGGTAGTCGCGGATTTCGTTGGCGAGCTGCTTGGCCAGATCCGCACCCTCGCCCCGGTCCTGAAATGTCTCATCGAGCCGGGCCATCGCCTGCCGCTCGCGGAAGATGTGCGAGGGGTAGCCCGCCTGGCGCAGCTGGTTGATGGCGGCGAAGATCAGCTCCATCACGCGCGGATATTTTTCCAGGCCGGCCGGGGTCAGGCTGACGTTGACGGTGAACGAACCGTATTCGTTCGCCCCGGATTGGGCGCCCGCCCCGAGACCCGTGGCGAGTCCCTCCGCCTTGAGTTGGGACAGGAGGCTGCCGGCGCCCTCGGTGCCGAGGAGAAAGCTGAGCAGCCCGTCCGGCTTGCTGGCATAGAGCTGCCGGGTGCCAGGCAACGGAAACTCGAGGTTGAGCTGGCGCAGGTCCTTGATCGGTTCCATGCGCACGAGCCGGAGCGCGGGCTTCGGCGTGAGGTAGTCGGCCGGAAACACCAGAGGGGCGAGCTTCCGGTTTTCGATCGCGGAGAAATAGGTGCGCACCCATTGCTCGAGCTGGTCGATGCGGGCGTTGCTCGTCAGGGCGAGCGTCATGCGGTTGGCGCTGTAGTGGCCGCGATAGAAGGCGAGCAACTCCTCCTGAGTCGTGCCCCCGAGGGTGTCGCGACTCCCCGTGCTGAAATGATTGGCCGGGTGGCCCTCGCGGTAGAGGGAGTTGTGCAGCTGGTACTCGCGCCACATGTCATTCTCGAGGTTCTTCTGGTTCTCGGAATTGACGGCGTTCATCTCCCGCGCGGTGAACTCCGGCGTGAAGAGCGGCGCGATGAAAAACTGGGAGAAGCGGTCGAGCGCGCCTTCGAGGGCCTCGTGCCGGATCTCGAAGTGATAGTTCGTGTGGTCGCCCGCGGTGTAGGCGTTGCTGTAGCCCCCGTTGGTCTTCAGGTAGTTGCCGTAATCAGAAACGTCGGGGTACTTGGCCGTGCCGAGAAAGAGCATGTGCTCGAGGAAATGCGCGAGGCCCTGCCGGGATTTTGGATCGCTGAGCGAACCCACACCCACGGCCAGCGCGGCGGCGGACTTGTTGAGCTTCGGGTCGGACACGAGGATGACGCGAAGACCGTTATCCAGGACGAAACGATGATAAACGGCGGTGTCGGTCGGGGCCTTGACGCGCGGCGGCACGTCCGGCACCGCCCCGGTCTGGGCGGCCCGGAGGCCGGAGGGCGGGTTGAGCGCCAGCGCGGAGACGAGTGAAAGGACGGCGAAAAGCAGGGCGGGAAGTTTCACAGTGGGAGAAGGGACGGAGTTGGGCGGGGAATGTGGTACAGGGTTTCGTCCGCGCCAAGTCGTTAGCGACGATTTTTGCAGTTTGCGTCGAAACCGCGTTCCCGGAACATCGCCGCCTTTTTCATGCCCACCCTGCCCCGTTCCGTCCGCCGGCTGGCGCGCGCCCTCCTCGCCACCGTCGCCCTCGCCGCGGTCGTGCGCGCCCAGGCACCCCTGCCAGCCGGGCTCGTGCCGCTCGACTCCTTCGCGGCATTTCGCCCGGTCGCCGCCAACTGGCGCGTCGCCGGCGGCCTCGACGGCGATCCGCGCCGCGAGAAAACCCTCTCCCCCGCCGCCGGCACCGGCGTGCTCGTCTGCACTCCCTCCCGGGAGGCGCGCACCCATCTCTTCACCGTCGGGGAGCACGGCGACCTCGAGCTCGACCTCGAGTTCCTGGTGCCGCCCGGCTCCAACTCCGGCGTGTATCTGCAGGGCCGTTACGAAGTGCAGATCTTCGACAGCTGGGGCGTGGCCGCGCCGAAGGACTCCGACTGCGGGGGCATCTACCAGCGCTGGGAGGCCGCGCGCGGCAAGGGCCGGGAAGGCTACGCGGGCGTCGCCCCGCGCGCCAACGCCAGCCGCGCCCCCGGCCTCTGGCAGCGCCTGCAGATCGCGTTTCGCGCGCCGCGCTTCGACGCCGCCGGGAAGAAAACCGCCCACGCCCGCTTCGTGAAGGTGGTGCTCAACGATTTCACGATCCACGAGGACGTCGAGGTCACCGGCCCGACGCGCTCCAGCGCGTTTGAGGATGAAAGGCCCGTCGGCCCGATCATGATCCAGGGCGACCACGGGCCCGTGGCGATCCGGGCGCTCCAGACCAGACCGCTGGCCGCGGCCACGGCCGCCGTGCCGTCCGGCCCGGCCAACGCGAAGAAGGCCAGGCCAGGCGCCGCCAAGAAAGCCACCGCGAAAAAGGAGACCACCTCTGCCAGGCCGAAACAAATCACCGTCGAACCGCAAGACCGCATCCTCGTCCAGCGCGGCTTCGTGCCGTATGAGCCGAAGAAACGTCTCTACGCCGCCTCGATCGGCACTCCGGCCGGCATCCACTACGCCTATGATTTCGCCACCGGCGCGCTGCTGCGCGTGTGGCGTGGACGCTTCCTGGACACGTTCGAAATGTGGGACGGCCGCGGCGCCAACCAATACGCCAAACCCACCGGTCCGGCCCTCACCCTCAATGCCCGGCCAACCGTCGCCTTGATCGAATTTCCGCAGACCGCCGGCTGGCCCGCCGCAGGCGACCCGCTCTATTCGTCCCAAGGCTACACCCTCGAACCCGACGGCCAGCCGGTTTTTCTCGCCACCCTTTCCAGCCTGTCGATCCGCGATCGCATCGCCCCGTCGGCGGACGGCCGCGGCCTCACCCGCACCCTGACCTTCAACGGTCGCACCGCCGACTGGAAGACCGACGTGCTGCTGGCCGAGGGCAGCACCATCACGCCGCGACCCGACGGAGGCTATGTGGTTGGCGATCGCGAATACTACCTCGATCTGCCGGCTGAAACCGCCGCGCGAGCGGAAGTGCGCACCCGCGGCAAGCGGCAGTTGCTCGTTGTCCCTGTGACGAAGGACAACCTCTCCGCCCCGGTCGTATTCACGCTCGTCTGGTAACGTCCGCCATGAAGCGCCTCCTCCTTTCCTGGCTCGTGTTTTCCGGCCTCGCGATCGCACCGGCGATCCACGCCCAAAGCCCCTCGTCCGCCGAACGGTTCGCGAAACCCTCCGAGGAACTCGTCGCCCGTGAAGGCCGCTATTGGCAACGTATCCCGCTCCCGGTGCCGGATGAGATCGTGCTCGAGGTCAGCGGCATTCTCCCGCTGCCCGGCAAACGCCTCCTCGTCACCACCCGCCGCGGCGAGGTCTGGTGGATCGATGGCGCCTATGATGCGCAGCCCCGGCCGCGTTTCACGCTCTTCGCCTCCGGCCTGCACGAACCCCTCGGCATCATCGCCGCGCCGAAAGGCGGCTACTACGTCGCCCAACGCCAGGAACTCACCCGCCTCGTCGACACCGACGGCGACGGCCGCGCGGACGGGTTCGAAACGGTGTGCCAGTTGCCGATCTCGGGGAGCTACCACGAATACAACTTTGGCCCCGTGATGGCCCCCAACGGCAACCTGCGCCTCACGCTTAATCTCGCCTTCGGTGGCGCCACACAGTCGCCCGTGCCCTGGCGGGGCTGGATGGTCGAGATCACGCCTGACGGCCAGTTGATCCCCATCGCCGCCGGCCTGCGCTCGCCCGCCGGTTTCACGCTCACCTCCCAAGGCACCTGGTTCTACGCGGAAAACCAGGGCGAGTGGGTCGGCTCGGGCCGCATCACCGAAATCCAGCGCGGTGACTTCATGGGGCATCCCGCTTCGCTCGCCTGGAGCAAACGGCCCGGCTCCACCGTCGCCCTCCGCCTCGACGACATCGCCGATTTCGAAAAACCGATGGTCGAGGTGGCCAGGAACCTCGCCGGTTTGCGGCAACCGTCCGTCTGGCTTCCGCACAGCATCTTTGGCATCTCCAACTCCGGGATCGCCGAAGACACGACCGGGGGCCGGTTCGGGCCGTTCGGCGGCCAGCTGTTCGTCGCCGATCAAGGCCAGAGCAAGATCATGCGCGTCGCCCTCGAGCAGGTGAAGGGCGAGTGGCAGGGCGCCGTGATCGCCTTCCGCGCAGGTTTCGAATGCGGCATCATCCGCCTCACTCACGGCGAAGACGGCTCGCTTTTCGCCGGCGAGACGGCGCGCGGTTGGGGTTCGGTCGGCCCAAAACAACAGGGCCTCGAGCGCCTGGTCTGGACGGGCGCCACGCCGTTCGAGATCAAGACCGTGGCCGCGCAACCCGACGGATTCGTGCTCAGGTTCACGCGGCCCGTCGACCGCGCGTCCGCGGAGAATCCGGCCAGCTACAGCGTCACCGGCTTCACCTACCTGTATCACAAAACCTATGGCAGTCCGCCGATCCAACGCGTGGCCTGCCCGATCCGCAAGGTCGTCGTCGCGCCCGACGGCCTGAGCGTCCGGCTGGCCAACGTCTGCCTGCGCGAGGGCTACGTCCACGAGATCAAGGCGGCCGGCCTGCGGGCCGCTGATGGCGGCGAGGCGCTGCTCCACCCCATCGCGTATTACACGCTCAACCACCTTCCCGCCGGGAATCGCATCATCCCGATCGAGCCGGCCGAGGCCGAGCTCTGCGTCGCCCCCGTGCCGGCCAGCGCCAGCGCGCCGACGAAGAAGCACCCGAGCCGCGCTCCCGCCGACTGGGTGAAGAAGGACGGCGATCGGACGATCCTGGTCGGGACGCAGCCGGGCATGAGGTTTGACGTGACGGAAATCCGCGTGACGGCCGGCGAGAACCTCCAGATCGTTTTTCGCAACTCCGACGACATGCTGCACAACTTCGTCGTCTGCGCCCCCGGCCGGGGCCAGAGCGTCGGCGCGGCGGCGCTGGCCCTGGGGATCGAGGGTCCGGCGAGGAACTACGTGCCCGACACCGACGACGTGCTCTACCACACCGCGTTGACGCAGCCGGAGTCGGTCGACCGCATCTTCTTCACCGCCCCGGCGACGCCCGGCGACTACGACTTCATCTGCAGCTTCCCGGGCCATGCCGCATTGATGAAGGGCACGCTGCGAGTGGAGGCGAAATGAACGAACCGCTTCCTCCCCTTCCCGCCGATCCGCGCCCCGGCCGCTACCGGCATTACAAGGGCCGCGAGTACCGCGTGCTCGGCGTCGCGCGGCACTCGGAGACGCTCGAGCCCGTCGTGGTCTATCAGGCGCTCTACGGTGAGCGCGGGCTATGGGTGCGACCGGCCGCCATGTGGTCGGAGCGCGTCGATTTGTCCGGGGGGCCGGTGCCACGTTTCGCGTTTGTCGCCGCCGAGTAAGGTTGCTCCGCCCATCCGCTCCCGCGCCAAATCCACCGCGCCCCGAATGATCGGTTGAAACTGCCGCCGGAGGTCGGCACGTTCGCCCCCCGATGCGCGTCCTCCTCGCCTTCGACAAATTCAAAGACAGCCTCACGGCGCCCGCCGCCTGCGAAATCGCCGCCACCGCGCTCGCCGGCAGCCATCCTGACTGGGAACTCGATCCGTGTCCGCTCGCCGATGGCGGCGAGGGGTTCTGTGACATCCTCACTCGCGCCGCGGGCGGAGAAATCGAAACCCACCCCGTCACCGGCCCGCGCGGTGCCCGCGTCGCCGCGACCATCGGGCTTGTTCCGCTCGCCCGCATCCCGCCCGCCGCCCGCGCCCTGCTGGCGATCGACGATCCGCGCCCGGGAGCGGAAGGGACCGACGGCCGTCTCGCGGTGATCGAAATGGCCTCGGCCTCCGGTCTTGCCCTGCTGGCTCCGGATCAGCGCGACCCCTGGCACGCCACCACGCTCGGCACCGGCGAACTGCTCCGCCTCGCGGCCCGGCCCGGCGTGGCCGCGATCGTTCTCGGAGTCGGTGGGAGCGCGACCAGCGAGCTGGGCCTGGGGGCTCTCGCCGCCCTCGGCATCGAATTCCGCACGGCGACCGGCGGCCTCGTGATGCCGCCGATTCCCGCGCGCTGGGATCAAATTGCCCGCCTGACCGGCCGGCTCGCGCCGGGACTGCCACCGATCCGGATCGCCTGCGATGTCACCAACCCCCTGCTCGGTCCGCGCGGCGCCGCGGCCGTCTACGGTCCGCAAAAGGGACTGCGTCCCGAGGATTTCTCCCGTCTCGACCACGCCGCCGCGCGCCTCGCCCTCATGCTCTGCGCTCACTGTGGTCAACCCGACTCGTTGATGGATACTCCCGGCACGGGCGCGGCCGGCGGCATTTCCTTCGGGCTCATGGTGGCCGCCAAGGCGCGGCTGCTGCCGGGGTTCGATCTCGTCACCGCCTGGCTGGATCTCGAGCGCCGGGTCGCGGCGGCCGACATCGTGATCACCGGCGAGGGCCGTTTTGACGACAGCTCGCTGAGTGGCAAAGGTCCGGGAGCCGTCGCGGCGCGCGCCCTCGCGCTCGGCAAACGCGTGCATGTCTTCGCCGGTCAGGTGGCCGGCACCGCACCCGCCGGCCTTTCGCTTCACGCCATCACCCCGGCCGGCACGCCCATCGAAGACGCCCTCCGCACGGCGCCCGCTTTGCTCGCCGCGGCGGTGCAGAGGACAATGACATGATGGATGGCACGTCGGCGCGGCTTCTTCCCGGCACCGTCCGGGAAAAAGTCCGCTCGACGCGCTGCGCCGCACCCTCAATCAATCCCGCATGCCCGGCGCCCCCCGCACTTTTTTCCTGAGAAATCTTTTGCCGCTGCTGGTGCCGCTGGTCGGCCTGATCGGCTGCAGCGCGAGCAAGCCGCCCGCGGTGCCCAAGGCGGCGGCGCCCTTGTACGTGCCGCCCGTGTTGTCCACGCAAACCGGCCCGATCATGCTCGGCATCGACGTGCTCGAGGCCGAAGGCTTTGCCGCGGTGAAAGGCAAGCGCATCGGCCTGCTCACCCACCCGGCCGGCGTGAATCGGCGCGGCATCAGCACCGTCGAGGTGCTGCGCCGCGCCCCCGGCGTGCAGCTGGTCGCGCTCTACGCCGGCGAACACGGCGTGCACGGCGAATTTCCCGCCGAAAAAAAATATCCCGACCAGCTGGATCCCCGGACCGGGCTGATGATCTACTCCCTCTACAGCGGCCAGGCCTACAAGGGCAAAAGCTTCAAGGCCACGCCCGCGCAGCTCAAGGGCATCGACGCGCTCGTCGTCGATCTGCAGGACATCGGCACGCGCAGCTACACGTTTGCCAGCGCGATGAAACTCGCGATGGAAGCGTGTTTCGAAAACGGCAAGGAACTCATCGTGCTCGACCGCCCGAATCCCCTCGGCGGACTGAAGGTCGACGGTCCGCCCCTCGAGGCCCGGTGGATGAGCTACGTCGGCGCATTCCGCGTGCCCTACGTGCACGGCCTCACGATGGGCGAACTGGCCCTGCTGGCCAAGGCGAGCGCACCGCCCGGAGGGGTCGATGTCCCGGAGAAAATGCGCCACGCCGGCAAACTCACCGTCATCCCCATGCGCGGCTGGACGCGTTCGATGCGTTGGATCGAGACCGGACTGACGTGGGTGCCGACCTCGGGGATGGTGCAGGATTTTCCCGCCGTGATGGGTTACCCGATGACCGGTCTCGGCTGCTATTTCGATCCGAAGCGAAATTTCGACATCGGTTTTCGCCATGGCGTCGGCAAGCAGCATGCCTTCCGCGGCCTCTCCCACATCACCGTGAAATCCGACGTGCTCGAGAAGGAACTGCGCGCGCTGAAGCTCCCCGGCATCCAGTTCCGGCGCGTGAGCGTGCCGAACGCCAAAAATGGCCAGCCCGGCAGCGGTCTCTACACCGAGGTGATCGACTACGACGCGTGGCGTCCCACCGAGTTGAGCATCTGGCTGATGAAGCTCGGGGTGAAATTTGCCGCGAAGAATCCGTTTGCCCCGGCGCCGGGCCGCGACACGAGCGGCTTTGTCCGCCACCTGGGCTCGACCGCATTCCTCAACGACCTTGCGGCCAAGGGCGCGCGCGTCGATGTCGAGGCCTGGCTCCACCAGTGGCGCGAGCAGGCGAAAATCTACCAGGAGCAGAGCAAGAAGTTCTGGATCTACCGGTGAGCTGGGCGGGGCGAAGCGCGGCTGCATCCAACTGTTCTTGACGGACGCCCCCTGTAGCGGCGGTCTGCGACCGCCGGCGTGGCCAGCATGATTCCCCACCGGCAGACCGGCGGTCATAGACCGCCGCTACAAAAAACTGAACTGCGTTCACCAGCGCCACCCGGTTTTTGCCGTTGCTCCGCCTCCGCCTGCCGGTACGCTGGCGACGTCGTCAGTAAGGGCACGAATCATGAGCGTGCCGATCTCGCAACCAAGCTGCCGTGGCCAACCGCAAGGGGGATTTCCAACCGCAGCCTGTCACCATAAATTCCCCCGACCAAAAGAGGGAACCATACTGTGAAAAACGATCTGACCCGACGCGCGTTCATTCGCACCACCGCAGCCGGCACGGCTGCATTGACCTGCCTTGGCGCCAGCCCTGGGCCCAACGTCATCGCGGCCGAGGCGGGCAAACCGGCCCTGCTCGGCGGCATCCCCGCGCACAAGGGTGGCTGGACGCAGTGGCCCCAGTGGCGCGAAGAATGGGGCGCGGAAGCGCTCAACGTCTACCGCAGCCGCAAATGGTACCGCGCTTCCGGCACCCACGTGGCGAACTTCGAGCTGGCCTGGGCCAAACTGCTCGGCGCGAAATCCTGCCTCGCGGTTGCGAGCGGCACGACGTCGCTGATGGTCAGCCTGCAGGTCATGGACGTGGACGCCGGCGACGAAGTGATCGTGTCGCCCTACACCTTCATCGCCACGTACAATGCGATCCTCAGCGCCCGGGCACTGCCGGTTTTTGCCGACACCGATCCGGCCACGCTCACCATGGATCCCGCCTCGATCGCGAGCCGGATCACGGATCGGACCCGCGCCATCATGCCCGTGCACATCTACGGCATGCCGTGCGAGATGGACACGATCAACGCGATCGCCCGGAAACACCGGCTCGCCGTCATCGAAGATGCCTGCCAGGCATGGCTCGCGGAATACAAGGGCCGCAAGTGCGGCACCCTCGGCGACCTGGGCGGTTTCAGCTTCCAGGAGTCGAAGCACATTCCCTCCGGCGAGGGCGGCGCCATCACCGGCATGAGCGAGCAACTGATCGACAAGTGCAACTCCTACCACAATTGCGGCCGGGCCTTCGGCACCAACAAGGGCTCCGGTTACTTCACCCGCGGCAACAACTACCGCATGACGCAGTTCCAGGGCAACCTGCTCCTGCAACAATTCGAGAAACTGCAAAAGGAGACCGCCATTCGCCAGGCCAACGCCGACCATCTGAGTGCCAACCTCGGGCGCATTCCCGGCATCACGCCCGTGCGCCTGCCGGAAAACAGCCGCGCGGTGTGGCACCTCTACGCATTCCGCTACGACGCGCGGCAATTCCACGGCCTGCCCCGCGCCCAATTCCTGAAGGCGCTCGCCGCCGAGGGCGTCCCCTGCTCCGGCGGTTATAGCGAGCAGTACAACGACGGCCTGCTGGACGAGGCGATCGCCTCCCGCGGTTTCAAGCGTCTCTTCAGCGCCGCGCGGCTGAAAGCCTATCGCGAGAGCTTCCGGGAATTGAAAGGCAACGCCCAGGTCTGTGCGACGACGGTGGGGCTCAGCCAGTCGATCCTGCTGGGAGAGCGCGGCCACATGGATCAGATCCTCGAGGCGATTGGGAAAATCCAGGCCCACAGCGCCGCGCTGGCGGGCGCGGCGTAAGCGGGCGTCCATCGGGGATCTTTTGTTTGTCATTCTGAGCGCAGCGAAGAATCCATCGGCACGTCCGACCCGGGGAAGCGCAGCGTACGCCGAACTGGATTCTTCGCTCCGCTGCCAATGAACTCCCGTGTTTGTCATTCTGACCCGGAGCGGGAGCGGAGGGGAAGAATCCAGCAGGATCCTCGCATGCGGCCGTTGTGTTGGATCCTTCGCTGCGCTCAGGATGACCGGCAAAAATGAGTTCATATAGGGCACCACCCAACGGCTCGGCGTTGGTTTTTGGTCTCAGAATGACCGGGCTTTTTCGACGCCTCCAAGAAATCGTTGCCCCGCGCCGCCCGGTGCGAAATCCTGCCGGCGTGAAGCGTCCGAAAAAAGTCTCACAGACCCAGCTGGCACGGGAACTCGGGATCTCGCAGGCGCTGGTCTCGCTCGTCCTGAACGGCCGCAAGCAGGGTATCAGCACCGAAACCTACGACCGCATCTGGGCGCACGCCGTCAAACGCGGCTATCACCCGAAGGGCATGCACCTCGCCTCCTCGCCCGCGGCGAAGGCGCGGCAGGTCGGCATCATTTTGCGCGCGCCGCTGCGGCTCAATACGCCGTCGATGTACTTCGGCCACGTGCAACACGGCTTGCACACCGGCATCGAGGCGCGCGAATTCACGACCGTGTTCCTCGGGGCGGAGGACCAGCTCGACACCGAGAAACTGCGCCGCGTATTCGGGCCCGGCCATTCGTTCCGAGGCATCGTGATCGTCGGCGAGGTCACGCGCCGGTTCCTCGACCAGCTGCGCCAGTTCGGGCTGCGCATCGTGGCCGTGTCGGCCCGCTACCCCGGCCTGTGCCACTCCGTCCTGGGCAACGAACCGCAGGCGCTCGAATCGATTGTCGAACACCTGCACCAGCTCGGACACCGCCGCTTCGGCTGGCTCGGCGGCAATGTCGGCCTCGGCCGGCACGAGTCACGCCTGCAGGCCCTCGAAGCCGCGCTCGCGCGCGCCGGCCTCAAGCTCGATTCGCGTTACGCCGTAAGTGTCAAGGACGGCGATCGCATCGACGGGGCCGACGCCATGCGGACGCTGCTCCCGCTGGCGCGCCGGAAGGATTTCCCCACCGCGATGGTGACCTATAACACGCTGATGGCCTCCGGCGCGGTGCGCGAACTCCACCGCGAGGGCTGGCGGGTGCCCCAGGATCTCAGCATCGCCAGCGCCGATTTTTCGCCGGTCGCAACCGAGAGCACCCCGCCAATCACGGCCGCCGGCTCCGATCCCGAAAAGCTCGGCGAAGCCGCCGCCCGGCTGGTGCTGGGCGAGGCAACCGACGACGAAGCCGGCTTCAACGACCTCATGCTGCCGGCCCAGCTCTTCGTCGGCGAGACCACCGGCCCGGCGCCATAATGCGGCCTCGTTTTGACCTAATCGTTTGCCGATCCGCTCGGACTCCCATTCGGTGACGCCCGCTACTGTCGCCATGGACGCCGCCAACCCTCGACCCCGCTTCCCGCGACTTCGCGAATTCGCCCTTGGCCGGCCCGCGTGGCTGGTGCTGTTCGTCGGCGCGGTGATCCTTGTTTTCCGCCGCCCCGATCAAATCCGAAATCCGCAGCTCTGGGCTGAGGACGGCATCTTCTTTGTCCAAACCTACCACCTCGGATGGAGCGCGTTCCTGACGGAGGTCGCAGGGTATTCGCAGCTCGCCCCGCGACTCATCGCCGGACTCGCCCGCCTGTTCGATCCGCGCTGGGTCCCTCATGTGTTCGTCGGCTCCGCGCTGGCGCTTACGCTCTACACGCTGTCCCGTGCGCTCTCGTCCCGCTGCCCGCTGCCCCGGCGTGGGCTCAGCGCGCTGGCGATCGTCCTGGTGCCCGACGCCGCTGAAGTGCTGCTCAACGCCGGCAACATTCAATGGGTGCTGGCCGGAGCGTTCATCCTGCTGCTTATTTCGGCGGACCCCCAACGTAACACGCCGTTCCTTCACGATCTGATCGCCGCGATCGGCTTCGGATTGAGCGGCCCCTTCAGCATTCTGCTCGCGCCCTTTTTTGTCTGGCGGGCAGCCACGCGTCGGACGCGGGCGAGCACGGTCCTGGCGGTCGTGGTGGGCACGTGTGCCGTGATCCAGATCGTCAGCATCCTGCGCCACCCCCAATTGCCTCCAGCCGGGGCTACGCTCGATGGGCACGCCTTGCTCGCCGTGGCCGGGCTCCGTGTCGCCGGCGGACTTTTGCTCGGCCCATTTCTTCCGTCGCAGTTGCCCTGGCTCGTCGGGGTGGCGCTGACGGTCGTCACGTTGGTTGCGGTCGGCGCGCGTTGCCGCGGATCGCGCGGGGTCGACAACTGGCGACTTTTCCTCGGGCTGGCCTTCGGCGCATTGCTGACGAGCACCCTCTACCGCTGCTGGCACTCGCTCCCGGCGATTTCCGCTCTGGGAGCTGCGGCGCGGTATTTCTATCCGGTCCAATTGCTTGTCCTGTGGTTGTTGCTGGCCTGCGGCCACTCCGGCACCCGGGTCCCCCGGTTGGTGACCGCCGCGATCGCCGCGTGGATGGTGGCGATCAACGTGCCGCGGATGCGCGAGCCCCCGGTGCCGGACATGCGGTGGGGCGACTACGTGCCGAAACTCCGGGCCGGGGAAGAGGTGACCATCTCCATCAATCCAGGAGGATGAAAATTTCCGATTCCCGCGCGTCAGCCCGCCCGATGAAGCCGGTGGGTCGGTACGTCCCGGTGCCCGCATCCTCCTCGCGTCGGCCTGCGGCTCCCGCTGCGAGCGCCTCCCATGCGGGTGCCGGGACGCGCCCGCCCATCCTCGCGACCGCCCACCTTGGCTCCGCGCACTTTCCCCTTGTCAGGTGATAATTATCAACCCGGACTGGGCGACCGCCCTGCCAGCCAGACCGCATGACCCAATACGACTACGCCGTCCTCGTTTTCTATTTCGTCTACATGCTGGCGATCAGCTGGGTGTTCCGGCGCTTCGTCACCAACGTCTCGGACTATTTCCGCGGCGGTGGCAAGGCGCTCTGGTGGATGGTCGGCGGTTCCGCGTTCATGGTGCAGTTCAGCGCGTGGACGTTCACCGGGGCGTCGAGCAAGGCCTACGCGGACGGCTGGCCCATCGCGATCATCTATCTCGGCAACGCCCTTGGCTTCACCCTCAACGCCGTGCATTTCGCGCCGCGTTTCCGGCAGCTCCGGGTCGTCACCGGCGTTGAGGCCATCCGCCAGCGCTTCGGCCGCGTGAGCGAACAGTTCTTCACCTGGCTGCAGCTGCCGTTCGGCCTGCTGCAGGCCGGCATCTGGCTCAACTCCCTCGCCGTCTTTTTTGCCGCAGTGTTCGGCGTGGACCTCTCGCTCACCATCATCGTCACCGGTGCCGTGGTGCTCGTGATGGCGCTCATCGGCGGCAGCTGGGCCGTGCTCGCGAGCGATTTCATCCAGGTGCTCATCCTGATGCCCGTCTGCCTGGCGGTCACCGTTCTGGCCGTGCTCAAGATCGGCGGGCTCGAAGCGTTCGCCGGAGCCGTGCCAGCCCACCACCTCGATGTCACCCAGGTTTTCTCGAAGGACTTTCTCGGCCTCTGGTGCGTCGCCATGTTGTTGAAGCAGATTCACACTACCAACAATCTCGCCGACGCCAACCGCTACCTCTGCGTGAAGGACAGCCGGCATGCCCGCTGGGCGGGGTTCCTCGGTGCCGCGCTCTTCCTGCTCGGCATCGTGATCTGGTTTGTCCCGCCGATCGCGGCCGCCATCCGGTTCCCCGATCTGCACGCGCTGTTCCCGACCCTAAAAAATCCCGAAGAGGCCGCCTTCATCGCGATCGCGCGCGACGTGATGCCCGTCGGGATGATGGGCCTGCTCGTGAGCGGCATCTTCGCGGCCACGATGTCGTCGATGGACTCCGGTCTGAACAAGAACACCGGTTTCTTCATCAAGAATTTCTACCAGCCCGTGCTGCGCCCCGCCTCCACCGACCGCCACCTGCTCAAGGTCGGCAAGATCACCACGGTCGTCTTCGGCACGCTGATCATCCTCGTCGCGCTCAAGATGAGCCAGTTGAAGGACCTCACCCTCTTTCAGCTCACGCAGCGCCTCAGCATCCTCGTCGGCATCCCGATCATCGTGCCGCTCTTCCTCGGCCTGCTGATCAAGCGCACCCCGCCCTGGTCGGCCTGGAGCACGGTCGTGGTCGGCTTTCTCAGTTCGCTCTTCATCACCGAGCACCTCACGCCTGAGTGGGCCGCGGGCAATTTCGGCCTCGGCCATGCGCTCGATGGCGCCTCCCGCGAATACTGGCGCCAGTCGGTCGAGCTCTTTGGCAATGTCGCGATCTGCTCCACGTGGTTTGTCGGCACCAAACTCTTTTGGTCGCGCACGACCGCCGCCGAGCAGGCGCAGGTCGCCGAGTTTTTCGTCCGCCTCGGCACGCCCGTGAATTTCGCGCAGGAGGAGGGCGCGCACAACGCCAATGATGCCCGCCAGTCCTCCGTTGTCGGCTGGCTCTGCCTCGCCTACGGCGCCTTTGTGACCCTGCTCGCGATCATTCCGAACCCGCTGATCGGCCGCCTCGCCTTCATCGGCTGCGGCGGCGTGGTCGCCCTGATCGGCGGCCTGCTCCTGCGCGCGGGCCGCCGGGTCGGCTGACTTTGCCCCTTGGCCAGCCCATGGGATAATTCCGGCGCCACGCGCCAAGGGCGGTCTGCCGTCGCCGCCGTCCGCCCTCACTCCCGGACGCGATTCGGCCTGGCGCCGTCTTCCCCCAGAATCCGCTTGCGTCGGTTTATTCTTATTAAAGATTGGTTTTCGGTGTCTTCATCCTGATGTCTCATCGTGGCCGCCTCATTCGCCTCCCACCCAATCGCGTCTGGCGCACGTATCCCGGCGGCCGCACGCTGGACCAGCTCGCCGGGGTGGCCGAGCCGGCCGACACGCATCTGGCCGAGGATTGGATCGCCTCCACCACCCGCGCCGTGAATCCCCCGGGCGCCCGACCCTCGACCCCCAGCGCCCAGCCCGCCCCACCGCCGGGCGTTTCCCAGGTCCTGGTCGGCCACGACTCGAGCCCCCGCGATTTCGCCGTGCTCCTCGCGAGCGACCCGGACTATTTCCTTGGGGCGGAGCATGCGAAGAAGTTTGGGCCCCAACCGCAGCTGCTCGTGAAGTTTCTCGACAGCGGCACGCGGCTGCATTTCCAGGTGCACCCCACCCGCGAATTCGCGCGACGGGTCCTCGGCGCCCCGAGCGGAAAGACGGAGGCATATTATGTGCTGGCGGTGCGCGATGATGGAACGCGACCGGAGGGTGGGCCGGGGGGGGCCGGGCGCGGCC
>JBIJCX010000505.1:0-5042 GCA_044344465.1 Opitutaceae bacterium | reverse complement strand
GAGCGTGCCATTGGCAATTTCGAAATCGTAGCCCTGACGTCACCCGCCGGTGCGGTCGTCAAGGCCAAGAACATCATCCTCCTCATCGGCGATGGCATGGGCACACCCGCCCGGACCGCCGGCCGCATCGTGGGCCGCGGTGTCTCTCAGGGAAAGGTGTTCACCCCGCTGGCCATGGACCGCTTTCCAATCACCGGCATGGTGCGGACCCACTCCCTCGATTCGATCGTGACCGACTCCTCCCCCGGAGCCGCCGCCTACTCCACCGGCAACAAACACCAGAACAACCAGGAGGGCGTTTTTCCGGACGACACAAACGCCGCCTTCGACAACCCGCGCATCGAAAACCTCGGCGAGTTTCTGGCCCGCACCCAAGGGAAGTCGCTGGGCCTCGTGACGACGACGGATGTCGAGGATGCCACGCCCGCGGCCTTTGCCATCCACACGTCCAACCGCGCCGCCGGCACGGGCATCGTCGATCAGTACCTGGATGAAGGCGTGCCTCGGGCCAACCTGACCGTCCTCCTCGGCGGTGGCCGGCGCTGGTTTCAACCCGTCAGTGTCGCGGGATCCGGCCGCACCTCCGACACGGACTACCGTTTGCCCGAGGAACTCGCTGCGGGATGGAACATCAACACGGGCCAGATCGACCCCGAGCGCGATCTGATCACCGATTTCCGCACCGCCGGCTTCACCTACGTCGCCACGAACGCCCAGCTCTCCGCCCTCCCCGCCGGCACCACGAAACTTCTCGGCCTTTTCCATCCGGTGCATCTCAACAGTGCCCTCGACAAAATCGCGGGGCGCCGCGGCCGCAGTTCGCCCGTGTCCAGCAACGGGCTGCCCGATCAGCCGATGCTCGACGAGATGACCGACGCCGCCCTCACGGTCCTGGCCAGGAATCCCAACGGCTTTGTTCTCATGGTCGAAGGCGGCTCGATCGACAAACAGGCCCACGCGATGGACACCGAACGGTGGCTGCTCGAGATCCTCGAATTCGATCGCGCCGTCGAGCGGGTCCGGGCCTTTGTCAGCGCCAACCCCGACACCATCGCCTGCATCACCGCCGATCATGAAACCGGGGGCATGAGCATTGTCGGCGCCAGCCGGCTCAGCAACACGGCCCTCGCCACCCGGGCCACCACCGCCACGACCGCGGAGGAACTCCGCGATGGGGTCGTCGGCACCTACGGTGCCGCGCTTTTCCCCAACTACGCGATCCTCGCGGACGGGTATCCGGATTCCACCGACATCAACCGCAAGCTCATCGTCACCTACGGCGCCAATGCCGACCGCTACGAGGATTGGCTGACCAAGCCCAGCCCCGGCGCCAACGCCACCCGTGGATTCCTCATTCCCGGCCAGGTGCCCGGCAACCAGGCCGTCCACACCGCCCACGATGTCCCGCTCTCCGCGCTCGGCGTGGGTGCGGAGGTCTTCAGCGGCAATCACGACAATACCGACATCTTTTTCAAGCTGGCCCAGCTGGCCGTCACCGGGCACCCGGCCGCCCCCGTGCCGCGCACCGCGGGATCGCGCAACGGCAACCTCGTGAACCTCTCCACCCGCGGGTTCGTCGGCAGTGGCACGGCCGCTCTCATCAGCGGCTTTTCCATCGGCGGCAGTGCGCCCGCCACCCTGCTGGTGCGCGCCATTGGGCCCACCCTCGCGACGACGTTCACTATCGCCGGTGCCCTGGCGCGGCCGATCCTGGAAATCGTCAGCGCCGCGACCGGCGCCGTCATCTACTCGACCGAAAGAATCTCGGTCCCGACCAACCCCGCGGACGTCGCATTCGCTGCGATCCAAGTCGGCGCCTTCGCCCTCGCGCCCGACCACCGCGACGCCGTTCTCCTCGTCACCCTGCCCGCCGGCACCTATACCGCCGTCGTCCGCGGTCAGGGCGACACCACCGGCATCGCCCTCCTCGAGGTTTACCAGCTCCCGTAGTCACATCCAGGCGGAGCAAAAACGTGGCCCGCCGATTCGGCGCCCACCCTATTTGCCCTTTTTTCTTTTTCCGCTGGAACTGTACTCGGGCCGCTTCCGCCACTCCGGCAGATACGGCTGATATTCCGGTGCGGTCGTCCAGTCCCGCGACGGCGGCTCCGTCGCGCTGACCTTGCCCTCGGGATAGTCCTTGCCCGCCACGCTCGCCTGCACCGATTCGTTCCAACGGATCAATTCCTCCCGCATCCGGCGACCGACCTCGGGCTGCTCGCGATACAGGTCGCGGCTCTCCCGCGGATCCGCCTCCAGGTCGTACAATTCGAAGATCCCTCCCGCCAGATTCTGGGTCAGAAGCTTGTAGCGATTGTCCACGAGCGCAGCGCGCCCCTGATGCCGGAACGGAATCGGTTTCGAACGTTCGCCGAGCTCCGCGCTGAAGAGGGGTTGGAGATTCGTGCCGTCGACGGGCTGAAGCATCGCCGTCGCGGGGAGCCGCGTGATCGCCGCAATGGTCGGAAAGATATCAACCGTGCCCGCCGGGTAACGCGTGCGGCGCGGCGTCTTGATGGCCGCCGGCCACTCGACAATCGCCGGCACGCGGAGCCCGCCTTCATAGACCGTATTCTTGAAGCCCCGCAATTCGCCGACCGTCCCCGGCTTGATCTCCGGCAAGCCGCCGTTGTCGCTGCAGAACCAGACCAGCGTGTTGTCCGCCAGCCCCAGGCGCCGCAACCCCTGCCGCAGCGTCCCGATGCTCCGATCCAACGCCACCAGCTCGCCGTAGTGATTCTGTGAATTCGGCTCCAGGGCGCCAAACGCCTGCTTGTCCGCGTCGATCGCCACCATCGGCGCATGCGGCGATCCATACCAGATCACGGTGAAGATCGGTTTCCCGCCGCCCTGGTTCCGGCCGATGAACTTCAACGCCTCCGCCACCACAATCTCGGACGAGTCGCCCTTGAATTCCTCGAACCGGCCCTTGCGACTCAGCAGCGGATCGCGGTCGAAGAAGTTCGTCACCGAAAGCCATTCATCGAAGCCGAACTCGCCGGGATTGTGATCGTCACCGGCCAGGATGGGTGCCCCCGGGCCCCGGTAGCCATTGAGGTGCCACTTGCCAAAGTGGCCCGTGACATAGCCGGCGTCCCGCAGCGCGCGGACCACGGTCTTCTCCTGCCGCCGCAGGGCGTAGCCATGATTCTGGACGCCCGCCCGGTCGTTCGAACGGCCGGTCATCACGGTCGCCCGCGTCGGCGAGCAGTTGGGCGCGCCCGCGTAGAAGCGATCGAACCGCAACCCGCCCGCCGCCATCGCGTCGAGATTCGGGGTCTTGAGCACCGGGTGGCCGTTGTAGCCCGTCTCGCCCCAACCCATGTCGTCCGCCATGACCAGGACGATATGGGGCCGCGTGGCAGTCTCGGCGACGACGGCCGCCACGCCCAGGCCGAAGATTGAAACGATGAGCCCGGGGATTTTGTGCATCGAAAAAAATCCCTCGCCTCAGACCTCTTTCCACTGGCCGGGGATCGGCACCGGAAACTGGCCGTTGCTGTCGGCGATGACGGGCGCGGGGCTGTTCGCGTCGAGCGTGTCGAGGTAGCTGCAAAACTGAAAGTCGGACTTCATGATCTCGTCCCACGTGACGGTCTGGCCGGTGTGGCAGGCGGCGCGCCCCATGAGGGAGGCGAGATCCGAATAGACCGAGCGCTTGGTCTCGTTGTGCGGCCGGTTGTGGCGGATGGCGGCAATGAGGGCATTCCATTCGTATTGCCAGGGGCTGAAGGCGTCCGCCGTGGGCGTCCACGCGAGGTTGGCCTTCTCGGTCCGCTGATCCTTGAAACGATGGACGGTGGCCGCGTGCACGTTGCCGGAGAACTGCGCGGCACACTTGGTCCCGTGGATGAAAGTGGAGAAATCGGTGCGCGTCTTGTTGATCCGGCGGAACCCGCAGAATGCCTTGGTGCCGTCCGCAAACGTGTACTCCATCGAATACACGTCGATGTTCTGGCCGCAGTCCCGGCTGCCCGGCACACGCCCGCCCAAGCCGATCGCCGAGACGGGCCACGCGTCCTTGATCCAGCAGCACTCGTCGATCTGGTGGATCAGATTGTCCACCATCTGACCGGAGCCGACCCAGTAGAGCTGGGCCCGGCCGAACTGCAACTGGTCCACCAGGCGGTTGGATTTTTCGCCCTGATTGGTGAGCCAGCCCGCGCCGCCAAGACGGTTGGCGCGGATCAGCGGAATTTCGCCCATCACGCCCTCGCGGATTTGTGCGATCAGCGCCTGGCGCGCCGGGGAATGCCGGCATTGCAGCCCGGCCGCGATCTTCAGACCCTTCTTCTCCGCCTCCTCGCCCGCCCGGAGCAACCGGCGCAGACCGACGGGATCGGACGCAAACGGCTTCTCCATGAAAACGTTGATGCCCTTCTTGACCGCATACTCGACATGCAACGGCCGGATATACGCCCGGGTGGTGCACATGGCGATGTCGCCGGGCCGGAGAATGTCGATCGCCGCGCGATACGAGTCGAAGCCGAGAAACTTGCGGTCGGCGGACACGTCCACCTTGTCGCCAAACTTCTGCTGGAGCGAGGTGTAAGCCGTGGCCATGCGGCTCTCCGCCAGATCGGACATCGCATAGAGTTTGATCGGGCCCAGATTTTCAACCGACAGCGCGTTGGCGACCGCGCCGGTGCCGCGACCGCCGCAGCCGATCAGGGCGAGGCGGATCGTATTGTCCTCCCCGGGGTGAACGGCGGCCGGCAGCAAGCTGGTGAGCGCGGTCGCTCCGGCGAGTGTGCCGCTCTGCTGCAGGAACTGCCGACGGGTTGAGGTCGCGGTGGCAAGGGATGGAATCATGGCGTTCTTCTGAGTTGATGATGGCGTACCGAAAAAACCAATGCGGTGCCAGGGTATCACCCCGGAAAAACCGGACGCAAGGGTTTTGCCCGCTGGCGCCGGGCGCCGGGCGATCGCGGCGACGACGAAGCGTCGCCCTCCGAAGTAAACATCCCCGGAGCAAGCTCCGGCGCATTTGCCGAAAACTGTAGGAGCGGCTTTATGCCGCGATTTTACCAATCCATCGCGGC
>JBIJCX010000504.1:0-5046 GCA_044344465.1 Opitutaceae bacterium | reverse complement strand
GTCGGCGATCTGGACGAAGCGGCGGTCAGGGGAGGGCATGGGGTAACAGGGGTGAGTAGTGAGTAGCGGGTAGTGAGGAGGAGAGAGCAACGATGGCGGGATGCTCGCACCTCGCTTCGCACTACTCGCTACTTCGAAAGCCTCAGGGCTTTGAATTTCCGCGTGAGATTCGTCAGCGATTCCTCCACGCCCATGCGCTCGAGGCTGCTGGCGCCGACGAAGCCGTCGGCATCGGTGTGCTGCAGCACCCGGGCGGCGTCATCCGGAGTGTTAATCGGTCCGCCGTGGCAGAGGAAAAAGATGTCCTTCCGCACCTGGCTCGCGGCGTCGATGATCTCCTGTGTGACCTTGATCGTGTGATCCCAGCTCACGACCGCGCTCGTCACGCCGATGCTGCCGCCGGTGGTGGTGCCGACATGGGCGATGATGGCATCGGCGCCCGCCTTCGCCATCTCCACCGCCTCCTCGGGGCTGCCGACATAGACGATTGAGAACAAGTCCATCCGCCGCGCGAGGGCGATCATCTCGTACTCCTTTTTCACGCTCATGCCGGTTTCTTCGAGGACGCCCCGGAAATGGCCGTCGACGATTGTGTGGGTCGGAAAATTGTTCACCCCGGAGAAGCCCATTTCCTTCACCTGGCCGAGCCAGTGCCACATGCGGCGGCGGGGGTCGGTCGCGTGCACGCCGCAGATCACGGGCACTTCCTCGACGACGGGCAGCACCTCGTATTCGCCAATCTCCATCGCGATCGCGTTCGCGTCACCATAGGCCATCATGCCGGCGGTCGAGCCGTGGCCCATCATCCGAAAGCGTCCGCTGTTGTAGATGATGATCAGGTCGGCGCCGCCTTTCTCGATGAACTTCGCACTGATGCCGGTGCCGGCCCCGGCGGCGATGATGGCCTCGCCCCGATCGAGCGTGGCTTGCAGGCGGGCGCGCACTTCCTCGCGCGTGTAAGGATTTCCTTTTCCAGTCCAGGGATTGGGCATGATTGGGCGGCAGGTTGGTTGGGCGAGAGTCGCGGAGGGAGATGCGGCTGAGACGGGCGAGGGTGGGCGGCAGGGCAGGGGAAAGCGCACTACGCTGCGCGCCGGAACCCGAAGGTAAAGCGCGGATCGCACCCATCGCGCCGACGCCGCATATTCGTTGGCGAACCCACCTTGGCGGAGATTGGCGATCGTCAGGGCCGCTTCGGCCAGGTTGCGCGCCAGTCGAGCGCGAGGCGGGTGAGTTCCCGCGTCTGGTCGGGCTGTTCCGTGGCGAGGTTGCGCGACTCCGCGGGATCGGCGACGAGATCGTAAAGTTCCGGTCGGCTGCCATCCGCGTAAACCAGGAGTTTCCATTGGTTGCGCCGCACGGCGAGATTGGGGCTGCGTCCGCCGGCCGGGTACTTGAAAAACGTGTCGTTCCGACCGTATTCCCAAAAGAGGGCCGGCCGCCCCATGACCTTGCGGCCGCGCCACACCGCCGACACGTCGAGGCCGTCGGTGCGATGCTCCACCGGCAGCTTCGCGCCCGTGATCGCGCACAAGGTGGGCAGCAGATCCACGGCCGTGACAATCGTGACTCCCTCCACGCGACCCGCCGGCACCCGGCCGGGCCACCGCACGATGAACGGCATCCGTATCCCGCCCTCATAGAGACTCAATTTGCTGCCCCGGAATCCTCCGGAACGCGCGCCGTCGAAGGTCGGCAACGCCCCGTTGTCGCTCGTGAAGATCACGAGCGTGTCGTTCTCCAGGCCGAGCGCTTTCAGGCCGTCGAGGAGCCGGCCGATCTGGCGATCGAGCTCGGCCAGCACGGGGCGGAAATTCTTCGGGAGGTCCTTGCGCTCGGAAATTTCGTCCGGCACCCAGGGCGTGTGCACGTCATCCGGCCAGAGGTTGACAAAGCAGGGGCGTCCCGGGTGGCGGCGCAGGAAATCGAGCGTCCGGTCCACGAAGAAGGCGGTGCGGTCCCAGCGCTTCACGTTGTCCTTGGGCGACCAGATCCAATCTGTCGCGGTGAGATCAGGATGCGGCTCCGGGCTCTCATACGTGCCGGCGTGCTCGTCGTAGCCATACGCTGCAAATTTTGGCGCCGCCGTGACGTCGCGTCCGCCGCCGAGATGCCATTTGCCAAAATGCGCCGTGGCATAGCCGGCGGACTTGAGCGCGCGCGGCAGCGAGGGGGCGCGGGGATCGAGGAAGTCGGCCTGTTCGCAGCCCGCGTTGCCCTTTTTCGTCTGGAGAAAACTCGAGATGCGCCACCGCGCGGGATACATGCCCGTGATGATCCCGGCGCGTGAGGGCGAGCAGATCGGAGACGCAGAATAGTACTGCGTGAACCGCGTGCCCTCCGCTGCGAGTCGATCGATGCGGGGCGTCGGCGCCTGCCGGCCGCCGTAGCAACCGAGGTCGCCGATGCCCATGTCGTCGGCGAGGATCACGATGACATTGGGCGGCCGCGCTGGTTCCGCGGCGGCAACCAGGAGACACGGGAGGGCGGTGCAGGCGGCGAGCGCGAGTCCGAATGAGAGCGGTTTCATGGCGTGGGTCGGTCTGGCGTGAAGAACGGAACCGCCATCGTCTGGCACGGTTTGCCACTCTTGCCCAGCGGGATTGCGCGCCTCCGATGCCTGGCCGCGAGCCTTGGCCTCAACGCCAGTCGCATTGGGCGCGCACGGCGAGATCGGGATTGAACCGGAGGCGGAGCGATTCCAGTTTCCCGCACCTCGCGGCCGACCGCATCTTGCCTATGAAAACTTCGAAATTTTTCCTGCTCAGCGCCGCTCTGGCAATCGTGGGGCCGCTCCTGGCCGCGGCACCCACCAATCCGGCGGGCGCGCCACAACTCGTTGCGGTCAAGAAAATCTGGGCGGCGGGCGCGCACAACGCGTTCACCGATCTCGTGCGCTACGACGGCAAGTGGTTCTGCACGTTTCGAGAATCCGAGGGCCACGTCGGTGGCGATGGCACGGCCCGCGTGCTCGTGTCCCGGGATGGAGACACATGGGAATCGGCCGCCCTGCTGACCGAGGCCGGCATCGATCTGCGCGATCCAAAGTTTGCCGTGACACCGGACAACCGCCTGATGCTCGTGATGGGCGGTTCGGTTTATCAGGGCGGCAAAACTTTGCTCGGACGCCAACCGCGGGTCGCGTTTTCAAAGGATGGCCGCACCTGGACCGCCCCGGAACGGGTAATGGAACCGGGAGACTGGCTCTGGCGGGTGACGTGGCACGAAGGCCGCGCTTATGGCGTCACGTACGTCAGCTCCGATCGGCAGCAACCCCCGGTGCAAAAGACGGAATGGACCGTGACCCTCGTCGTCAGCGACGACGGACGAAATTTCCGCCCGGTCGCGAAGCTGGCCGTGCCGGGGAGGCCGAATGAAGCCACGGTGCGGTTCCAGGAGAACGGCGACTGCGTCGTGCTCGTACGGCGCGAGGCCGCGGACAAGATGGCTTGGATCGGCGTGAGCCCGGCCCCGTATAGAGAGTGGAAATGGAGCCCGGCCGGACTGCAGATCGGCGGACCGAATTTCATCGTCTTGCCGGACGGCGGCATGATCGCCGGCGGCCGCCAGTACAATCCCGCTCCGACCGGCGCGAGATTCTTCGTCGGCCGGATGGACCTGAAGGCGGTGACGCCCCAGCTGGTTTTCCCGAGTGGCGGTGATTGCAGCTACCCCGGCCTGGTGTGGCACGAGGGTATGCTGTGGGTGAGCTACTATTCCTCACATGAAGGCAAGAGCAGCATCTACCTGGCGAAGGTGAAGTACTGATTCCAATTTGCTTTCAAGATGAGACGATTTTTGTAGGGGCGTCGCTTGACGACGCCTGCGGGCGCCGACGAGCAGCGCCCCTACAATGCGAATCCTGCGGCTCCCGGTTAAGCTCAACTTGAACGCGAAATGGAATGAGTATGGGGAAAGGCTCGGGCCCTCGATGCGATCGCGCCCGCTGAAACGCTGCAGATCGACGGCGCGGCATCCCATGGCATCCTTACGGATCAAAACTCGCTTTTCACACCCAAGCTGAAGAGGGCGCCGGTGAACTGATCCTGGTCGATCCGCGCATGGGCCGGGGTGTCCGGCGACCACGTCCCGCGGACCAGGCCCTTGCCGGTCAGGTTACGGACGCTGCCCTCGAGGAGGAGGCGGCGCGTGATCCGATACTCCATCGAAACATCAATCTTCGTCTGGGGAAGAAAGTAATCATAGCTGCCGGCGCGGATCGTCGCGCTCGCGGCCACCGGGCCGACCCTCTCCCATTTCTTGTTCATCACGGCGAGGCGGAGGTTGTACTTGGGCCGCACGTAGCTCACGCCCCAGTTGACGATGCGCGGGCAGAAGCGCGTGAAGTCGCCCGCATTTGCCCCGCTGAGATCCATGCTCGTCAGATTGAGAAAAACCTGCGCCCCCCGGGCCCAGGGCGCGAGGTAGTTGAAGGAATGCTTCAATCCGACCTCGGCGCCAGAGACGGTCGCGCTGCCCGAGTTCCGCTTCGTGATGATGTCGTAGGTCAGATATTCTTCGGGCAGGGAAAATTCGGCCAGGCCGTCCGGCGTCGCAGCGCTGCGGATCTGCGCGAAGAAATTGCGGACGTCCTTTCGGAACAGACTCACGGTGGCGACCGTCGATTTCAGATTATAAGCCTCGAAGGTGAGGTCATAGTTGTTCGCGGTCCACGGCCGGAGGGCTCCGCTCACGATGGTCACGGTCCGGCTGCCGGGCAGGGCCGCGGGATCCGTCACGGAGATGCCGGGGATGACTTCGGCATAATCAGGCCGGCCGATGGTTCGCGCGTAGGCCGCGCGAACGATCGTCTTGTCGCTGAGGGCAAAGCTGGTGTTGAGACTGGGATAGAAGCCGTCGTAACTGCGCTGCGTGCGCGCGGCCATCGGCAGGTATTGCAGCCTGGCCCGCTGCAGGGCGTCGCTGGTGATGGCCACCGGCACTCCCGCGGCGTTGCGGACGATCCGGCCGCTCGCATCCCGCACGTAGGCGGCACCAAGGTCGCTGAGGAGGCCGCGACCGTCGTCCTCCGTCCGCTCGAAGCGA
>JBIJCX010000503.1:0-5059 GCA_044344465.1 Opitutaceae bacterium | reverse complement strand
GCGCTCTGTCATTTCCTGTGGGGGCTCGCGCCGCTGTATTGGAAACAACTCGTCGGCATCAACGCCCTCGAGCTCATCGCGCACCGGCACGTCTGGTCCCTGGTTTTGCTGCTTGTGCTGGTCGGCGCCCAGGGCGGTTTCGGCGCGGTGCGCGATGCGATTGGCAGCACGCGTGGCCTGGCCATCAATTTTTTCAGCGCGACGCTGCTGACGCTCAACTGGCTGATCTACGTCTGGGGCGTCAACACCGGGCACGTGATCGAGTGCAGCCTCGGCTATTTTCTCGTGCCCTTGGTGAATGTCGCCGCCGGCCGTTTCGTGCTGCACGAGCACCTGCGCCGCGCGCAATGGATCGCGATCGCCTGCGCGGCCGCCGGGGTGGCGCTGATGATTGCGCAACTCGGCCGGCCGCCTTGGATCGCGCTCGCCCTCGCCGTCACCTGGGGCGCCTACGGCCTGTTGCGCAAGCAGTCGCCCCTCGGCTCGCTCACCGGCCTGACGGTGGAGACGCTGCTGCTGGCGCCCCTCGCGGTCGGGTTTCTCCTCTGGCAGCACCACACCGGCGAAGGCGCGCTCGGCCGCGTCGATCTCCGCGCCCATATCTTCGTGCTGAGCGCGGGCGTCATCACCGCCATTCCGCTCCTGCTTTTTGCCTATGCGGCGCGCCGGATCCGGCTGTCGACTCTCGGTTTGTTGCAGTATCTCGCGCCCACCGTGCAGCTGATGATCGGCGTCTGGGTCTATCATGAGCCGTTTGCCCGCTCGCGCGCCCTCGGCTTCGTCTTCATCTGGATCGGCCTCGGGATCTACTCCGCGGACAACCTCCTCGCCCAACGCCGCCCGGCGGCCGGCTAGGCCGGATATTTCACGGAGCGGCGACACTCCTGTCGCCGCTGGCTCCCAGACGGCGGCAAGAGTGCCGCCGATCCGCCGGACAGCCTGCATCGTCGGCTGATTGGAAGTGTGAAATTTCCGGTCTAGGCCTTCGGCTTGGTGATCATCTCGAAATCGTCCGTGCGGAACGGCGTCACCGGCAGGCCGTCCTCGGAGAAGAGATTGCACACCGGATTGTCGGCCCAGGCGTAGCGGACGGCGACAGGCGCGGCGACGTTCTCGCTCCACACCTCGACCCGGTCCTTGCCGACAATCTTGCCCGTGGCCCGGTGCCACACCCGGTCCTCGCCGCAAATCGCAAAGCCCACCGCCTCCAGGACGTCGAAGGGCCGGAGACTGCTGCCGAAACAATCGAGCGTGACGGTCGCCTTGTTGCCGGCGAGCGCGAGACTCTTGAATTCGGGACTGCGATACGGGAGCTTCATCCCGTAGTCCTTGACCAGCGCCCACCGGACCAGCCGGGCGGCGACATCGTGCTTGTTCCGCGGGTGAATATCCCGGCCTTCGCCGAGATCGATGATGACGGCCTGGCCGGTGTTCGGCAGCTTCATGGTCCTGGTCTGCGACTCCCGCAGCTCCGCCCAGTCGCTCTCGCCCGGACTGGCTTTCTCGGCTTTGAAATCGGCGAGCTGCACCCAGTAGAAGGAGAGGTCACCCTGCCGCCATTCCTTCCGCCACTGCTCGATCATGAACGGAAAAAGATCGGCGTATTCATGGGCCCGGCCGGCGTTGGATTCGCCCTGGTACCAGATGACGCCCTTCAGGCCGTAACCGAGAGTTGGATGCACCATGCCGTTGAAGATGTTGCCCGGGCGCGCGTTGCCGGTGAGCCACTGTTGGGGCGCACGGGGCGGCGCCTTCTTTTCCGCCTTCGCCTTTTCCGTGTCGGCCTTCCACTTGGCGACGGCCTGCTCATGGTCGGCCTTGCCCTGCGCGGACTGCAGCTGCGCTTCGCGTTTCACAGTGTTTTCCATCAGCAGCTTGAACCGGGGATCTTTTTCGAGCGACTCGCGCCGCACCCAGGCCTCGGCCGCCGAGCCGCCCCAGGAGTTGTCGATCAATCCGACCGGCACGCCGAGGATCTCATGGATATAACGGCCATACAGAAATCCCACCGCGCTGAAGCTCTTCGCCGAGTCGGGCGTGGAGGCCTTCCACTGGCCCTTGAAGTCGGTCTGCAACTCCTGTGTCCCCAACAGCGGCACCGAGATCAGGCGGAGGTTGGGCAGGTTTGAGGCGGCGGCCTCGAGATCGCCGTTCCAATCGGAGTTCAGCTTGAACCCCATGTTCGACTGGCCGGAGCACATCCACACCTCACCGACGAGCACGTCCTGAATCTCCCGTTTCGTGGACCCGGCGATCGTGAGCGTCTGGGGCTGGGCATTCGCCGGGACCGGGGCGAGTTTGACCGTCCAAGCGCCATCGCCACCGGCCGTCGCGGCCTGGGTTTGACCGGCAAACCGCACGGTGACCTTGGTGCCCGGCGTGTCCCAACCCCAGATGGGATTGGACTGCTTCTGTTGCAGCACCATGTGATCGCCGATGATGGCGGGCAGCTTCAGCTCGGCCCGCAAGGCGGGCGCCAGCGCGAGGCCGAGAGCGAGGAGGAGGAAACCGGGGGTCTTCATAAGGGAGTTGAGGTGGGCCAGGGCCGGCCGGATCAAAAATTCCGGCCGGCGTGGCGAAACGACGAAAACAGCAGGAGATTCGGAAAGGCAATCAAACGCTGACGCGGCGGGCGAGGCGCTGCCGGTCGCGGCAATTTTTAGCCTGATCCGTGGGCGCGATTTCGGCAGGCTCGCCTATCGCGGAAAAAAAAGCACGGTTCCAACCATGGCGCGATTTCTCGTCATTGACGACGACAACACGATGCGGGGACTAATCGTCGCCACCCTTCAGCATGCTGGTTACGGGGTGGACCAGGCCACATCCGGGGGCGAGGCCAGGGTGATTTTTCGCCAACGACCGGCCGACGCGGTCATCACCGACATCGTGATGCCGAACGACAGCCTCGTGCAGGTGATCGCGCTTCGAAACGAGTTTCCCGGGGTGCCCTTCATCGTGGCCTCCGGGTTGGCGATGAATTCGCCCCAAGCCCCGGAGATCGCGCAGCTGCTGGGCGCCCGGCGTTGGCTGGCCAAGCCTTTCAATCTGGCCGAACTGCGCCGAGTGGCAGACGAGGTGGCGGCAGAACAAACCAGGCGCGCGTCCGTGGACCGGCCGACCGCGGAAATTCCTCGCCAGACATGAAATCATCCGCCGCGACTCAATTTTCCGCGAGGGGGGCCCTTCGTCCCGCCGCTCACGCGGCGGGCTACGCCTTGATGGTAGGGACGCCTTGATCCGCAAACAATTCTGGCGCCGAGGATAAAGTGCGGGCCGTTGGCCGACGCGACGGCGCCATTTCGCTTGCGGTGCGTCACGATTCCCACCGACTTTCTGCCTCGCCCGCTGGTTGCTCGTCTCCTTTTTCCCGCTGGCTCGTCTGAAGTGAGCACCGGGTCCTGCGCATTCCGAAAATGCCCCTGCTGCCCCCCAATACCTCCATGAGATTCAGCCGCCGCGACACGATGAACCCCCCGGGCGCGTTGCACCTCGGTGGAAAAGGTTGCCCGTGACCTCCGATTCGAGACCGGCTTTCGCCCGGTGGCTGGGCCAGTGGGCCAAGATCGAACCCGGTGAGGGGCCCGGAGTGGTGGCTGCATTTCTGCTCTATTTCTGTGTGTTCGCCGGCTACTTCGCCGTGCGACCCGTCCGCGAAACGGTCGGCACGATCATCGGGGCCAAGGCCGTGGGCGATCTCTTCGTCATCACCTGGATCGCCTCGATCGCCATCGTGCCCGCCTATGGCGCGCTCTGCGCCCGCTTCCGCCGGCAGGTCTTCCTGCCCTGGATCTACGGATTTATCGCGCTGTCCCTCGGCCTCTGCGGCCTGGTTTTCCTGCGGGACGAGAACAACGCCGCCGTGGGCTCGTTCTTCTATGTGCTGATCAGCGTGCTGAATCTCTTCATCGTTTCGGTGTTCTGGAGTTTTCTGCTCGAGATGTTCGACTCCGGCCAGGCGAAGCGGCTGTTCGGGGCGATTGCAGCCGGCGGGACGGCTGGCGCGCTCTGTGGTCCGGTCATGACCGGCCTGCTCGTGGGCAAGATTGGCAATTCCGGCGTCCTGATGGCGGGCGGCGGGATGTTCGTCGTCGCGATCCTCTGCCAGCGGATCCTGCTGCGGATCTGGATGGGGGGCCACCGGAGCGCGCATCGTCCGCCGGTGCAGGACCGGCCGATGGGCGGCAATCCCTTCGCCGGCGTCTGGCTGGTGCTGAAATCGCCCTACCTGCTCGGCATCACGCTCTTTGTCGTGCTGCTGGCGGCGGTGAACACGTTTCTTTATTTCGAGCAGCTCCACCTCGTGAAGGCAGCGTTTCGCACCACCGCGGAGCGCACCCGGGTCTTCAGCCAGCTCGATGCCACGGTGCAAAGCCTGACGATTCTGTGCCAGCTGTTCCTCACCGGGCGCATGGCGTCGCGCTGGGGCGTGGGTTTCCTGCTCACCGCGGTGCCGCTCGCGATGGTCGCCGGCCTGTTGATGCTCGCGACGGTCCACACCTTTGCCGTCCTGGCCGTGGTGATCGTGGCGAGGCGGGTCGGCGAATACGCGTTCGTGCGCCCGGGCCGCGAGATGCTGTTCAGCGAGCTCGACACCGAAACCAAATACAAGGCGAAGAACCTGATCGACGTTCCCGTCTATCGGGGCGGCGACGCGCTCGTCGCCAAGGTGACCACCGTGGTCAATGCCGCCGGGTGGTCGTCCGCGCTGCTGGGGGCGGCTTGCGCGGCAGCGTGGGCCGGCATCGGCTGGTGGCTGGGCCGCCGCGGTGAGCACGTGGAAAAGCCCCCGGCAGCGACGGACGCGGCGCGCGGAACTTGATTACCGGCCTGAACTGATCTTCACCCCTCGACACCTATCCTATCATCCATGAAACCCACCTCCCGATTCCTCCCGATCGTTTGTCTGACCCTCGGCGCCGCCTGGCTGACGCCCGGCCTGGCCGCGGCCGAAAAGGCGGCGGCAAAACGCGACTCCGCGGCGGCGAAGTCTTCGTCCCAGAGCGTCGCCGAGGAGATCGGTTCGCTCCGCAACGCACGCGTGGCGATCAAGATGCCAACG
>JBIJCX010000015.1:0-53034 GCA_044344465.1 Opitutaceae bacterium | reverse complement strand
TCGATGCGGATGGGTTTGCCTTTGTTGTAGCTCTTGGCGCCGGGCGGATAGGGGTGCTCGTAATACCAGACGTGGGTGGTGGGCGCGCCCTTGGTGAAGAAGAGGAGGTTGGTGCGGATGCCGGTGTAGGGATTGAAGACGCCGTTGGGCAGGCGAACGATGGTGTGGAGATTGCACTCGGTGAGGAGGGCTTCCTTGATCCGGGTTTTGACGCCTTCGCCGAAGAGGGTGCCGTCGGGCAGCACGAGTCCGGCGCGGCCGCCGGGCTTGAGGATCTTCATGAGGAGCACGAGGAAGAGGTCGGCCGTTTCCCGGGTGCGGAACTCGGCGGGGTAGTTGGATTCGATGCCGTCCTCTTCCATGCCGCCGAAGGGCGGATTGGTGACGATGACGTCCACGCGCTCCTTCGGGCCCCAGTCGCGCAGGGGGCGGGCGAGGGTGTTGTCGTGGCGGACGTTGGAGGGGACGTCGATGCCATGCAGGAGGAGATTGGTCATGCACAGGACGTGCGGGAGGTGCTTTTTCTCGATGCCGGCGAAACACTCCTGGATGGTGCGCTCGTGGGCGGCGGTCTTGGCCTGCTTGCGCAGGTGCTCGATGGCGCAGACAAGGAAGCCGCCGGTGCCGCAGGCGGGGTCGAGGATGGTCTCGCCGAGGCGGGGATTGACCTGCTCGACGATGAATTGGGTGACGGCGCGCGGGGTGTAGAATTCGCCGGCGTTGCCCGCGGACTGGAGATCCTTGAGGAGCTTTTCGTAGATGTCGCCGAACATGTGGCGGTCATCGGAGGCGTTGAAGTCGATGCCGTTGATCTTGTTGATGACCTGGCGCATCAACGTGCCGTTCTTCATGTAGTTGTTGGCACCGTCGAAGGCGGCGCGGATCAACACGGTGATTTTGTCGCCGCCGCCGGGAAGGATTTTGAGCTTGGGGAGGAGGGTGTTGTTGGCGAAGTCGAGGAGGGCGTCACCGGTGATGCCTTCGGCATCGGTGGCCCAGGTGCGCCAGCGGAGGGTTTTTGGCAGCGGCGACTTGTAGGCGTCGTCGAAGAGTTCGAGCTGCGTCTCGCGGTCGTCGAAGATTTTAAGGAAAAACATCCAACCAAGCTGGGCGAGGCGCTGGGCATCGCCATCGACACCGGCGTCTTTGCGCATGATGTCCTGGATGGTTTTGATGAGGTTGGAGACGTTGGGCATGGGAGGCGGGCGGGAAGAACGCGAGAGTTGGGAGGGGCGAAGAACGCGAGACGTGGGAGATGCGAAGATGTGGAAGACGAGAGGCAGTAGACGAAGGCACGGCGTCCCGCGCTAGGAGCTCTTTCAGGTAGATCGGGGTGGTCGTGTAACAGTATTGCCGTCGGGCAGGGTGACGGTTTCCGGCAGGAGGTGGCGGGCGATATCAGAGACCGGCAGCAGGCGGCAGGTGACCTGCATACGCTGGTAGCTGTCGTTGCGCCGCTGGTTCAACTCGTCTGGCAACGCCGGAACATAAACCGTAATCTTGATCGCGGGATGATTCCGGCGAACCCATTCGACCGCGGGTTCGAGATCGGAGTCGCCAGAAACAATGACCATCGAATCGGTGCACTGGTGAATGGCATCGTCAATGAGACGCACTGCGATATTGACGTCGGTCTTCTTCTCTTCGCCGACGCGATAGGTGAGATGCCGCGGGCAGCCTGCGGCGTGACACGTGACTGTGCGCTCCTGATACTTGCCGAGAATCACTTCGACCTTGGGCAGGCTTTTCAATGCGCTGAGATACCGGCGTTGCCGGTCGCGCTTGGTGCTGACGTGGAGGGAGGGATCGACGATGGCGGTGAAGAACCGGACCCGGACCACATCCTCGTCGAGGCGCAAGGACTCGAAGAACGACTGGATATTGAGCCACTTCCATTCCGGGCGATGAACGAAGATGCCAAAGTACCAGTTGAAGGCGTCGATGTAGACGGAGCAGCGCTTTTTCGGCGGCGGGCTGGAAGTGGAATCCGTGGACATGAAACTGTGCTTGATTTTCGCGGAAGGGTGACGATGGTGTCACCTAACTTCCCGCAATTGCGGTTGGGTGATCCGAAAGGGTTGCCCTCTTTTTTTGCCCGGATTCGAGGAAATGAGGGTGCCGTGGACGGATGTTTTGGTCTGTTGGCGCATGTGAGACCCGACTCAGGCAGCGGGGGAGTAGAGCGCCGATTCGAGTTCGCGGACGGCGGCGAGGTAGGCGGGTTTGCCGCCAAAGATGCCGATGATTTCAATCGGCGTGCCGAAGGCGGTTAGCGGGTCCACTTTCAGGATTTCGAGAGACTCCACGCTCTTGAGCCCGCTATCGGTGTATTTCTGGAGCAGGGCATCGAGCACGGCGCGGGACTTGGCGCCATACTTGGCGAAAACGTGGCGCTTTTTCACCTTTTCGGCGCGCTCCCGGCGGGTGAGTGGCGGCGCGTCGAAGGCGACGTGGCAAATGAGATCGAAGGCGTCGTAGTCGCGACCGACCAGCTCGGCGAGTTCGTCGAGGAATACGCCCTGCGTGGCGAGCTCGTCCAGTACGGCCTGCTTTTTCTCGGCATCGTTCCAAACGCTGAGGAAGGCGTCGAGCGAGGCATAGGCCTTGCGGACGGTCTTGCGGGAATAGTCCTTGAGGGACTCGGTGATGAGCTTGCCGTGCTCGTCGAGATATTGGACGCGCTCGGTGGCAACCCGGACTTCCACATTGTTGACGTAGTATTTCGTGCGTCCTGGTCCTGGCGGTGGATCTTCAACCCATGTCGGGTCGACCAGGACAGTGTCGGGAGGATATTCGTGATCGGGATCGATGGTATCGTCGGGCGGCACTGGCGGCTCATCGGGTCCCGGCTCGTAGATCTGGACGGGGTCGCCATCGAAATCCGGATCCGCAAAGAGCGCGGTCGCCTGCCGGAAATCCATGATCGTGAAAAAGAATTTTCCGTAGTCCTCGTTGATGCGGGTGCCGCGACCGATGATCTGCTTGAACTCGGTCATGGATTTGATGCTCCGGTCGAGGACGATGAGATGGCAGGTCTGGGCGTCGACGCCGGTGCCCATGAGACGGGAGGTCGTGCAGATGACGGGATACGTCGATTCCGGATCGATGAAGTTGTCGAGCTGGGCCTTGCCCTCGTCGTTGTCGCCGGTGATGCGCATGACGTATTTCGCGTTGGCGGCGGCGAGGTCGGGGTTGGCGTTGACCATGGCCTGACGCATGCGCTCGGCGTGATCGATGTTCTCGCAGAAGATGATGGTCTTGGCGAAGCGGTTGGTGGCCCGGAGAAACTCGGTGACCTTGGCGGCGACGGTCGCGGTGCGCTTTTCCAGGATGAGGTTTTGGTCGTAGTCGGTGATGTTGTATTCGCGGTCCTCGATGAGCTGGCCGTATTTGTCGCGCTGGCCGGCCTCGGGGCGCCAGCCGTCGAGGTCCTTGTCGAGCCCGATGCGAACGACTTTGTAAGGGGCGAGGAAGCCGTCGGAGATGCCCTGGCGCAGCGAGTAGGTGTAGATCGGGTCGCCGAAGTATTCGATGTTGGAGACGTCCTTGGTCTCTTTCGGCGTGGCGGTGAGGCCGATTTGGGTGGCGAAGGAAAAGTATTCGAGAATCTTGCGCCACGCGGCGTCATCGGCGGCGCTGCCGCGGTGGCACTCGTCGATGACGATCAGATCGAAAAAGTCGGGCGAGAACTGGGTGTAGATGTTCTGCTCCTCCTCCGTTCCGGTCACGGCTTGATAGAGGCAAAGGTAAATCTCGAAGGCCTTGTCGACGGTGCGATTGGTGATCTTGGTCATCGCCTGACCGAACGGTTTGAAATCGTTCGTCTTCGTCTGGTCGGCGAGGATGTTGCGGTCGACGAGGAAGAGGATGCGTTTCTTGGCGCCGGATTTCCAGAGGCGCCAGATGATCTGGAAGGCGGTGAAGGTCTTGCCCGTGCCGGTCGCCATGACGAGCAGGATGCGGTTCTCGCCGCGGGCAATGGCATCGACGGTACGGTTGATGGCGATGAGCTGGTAGTACCGAGGGGACTTTTGGGAGCCACCGTCGTAGTAGTCCTGGGTGGCCACGGCTTCCTGTGCGGGGGTGTAGGCCTGCGCTGCGCGGTAGCGGGTCCAGAGTTCCGTAGGGGTGGGGAATTGGTCGAGCGGGAGCTCGCGGGTCACGGTGCCGCTGGTGACGGTGCGGTCGTGCTCGAGGAAGGCGTCGCCGTTGGAGCTGTACGCGAAGGGCACGTCGAGGATTTCGGCGTATTCGAGCGCTTGCTGCATGCCCGCGCCGACGGAATGGTTGTTGTCCTTGGCCTCGATGACAGCGAGAGGGAGGTTCGGTTTGTAGGAGAGGATGTAGTCGGCCTTCTTGGCCTCACCGCGTTTGACGGTTTTGCCCCGGACAATCACCCGCCCGTTGGTGAAATAGGCCTCCTCACGGATCTGGGTCATCACGTTCCATTTCTCACCGTGTGGCCCGGTAAGCGCGGGGGTGATGAATTTCGTGCGAATGTCCGCCTCGGTGAGGGCTTTTTTGTTCATTCGAGGTGGAGGAGGGGTGCGGGCGACTTGGCGGACGAGGGCACGATCCCAATATCAGGGGGCAACGCGGTATTCGGTTGAAATCCGCAATCACCGAAGGCGCATCGATGTATGAATAAGAAATCAATCGCAAGAACTCTGACTACTACCGGAATTCCGGTAGTCTTTGCTTTCAATCCAGTGACGAGTGGCGTGGCGCGAGCAAAGGCAGATAACCGACCCCTGACCCTCGCACCCTTGGTTCAATGCCCGTGAATGGGCAGCAATCGACCCCGACCCCTCAACCTCGCCCCCGACCTGACCACCACGTCCTCGTCCACCCCGTCCTCGACGTTGACCACGACCACCACGTCCGACCCCGGCGCTTCCTCGCCGTTGGCTTGCCCGTGGCGATTGCGGGCAAAGGGGTACACCGGGGGTACACCTGAATCCGCGTGCAGTATCGGGCACCGCTCCCGTGCATCGGGGGCTTGGTGCAATGGCCAAGAATGAGCAGCAATCGGCCCCTGCACACCCTCGCCGTTGACGGTGACCTCGACGTGACCACCTCGACGTTGCCCCCGACCGGTTCGATTCAACCGGGACACCGGGGCTTGTGGCACCCCGGCGTTAGGTTGAGAGAAAAAAAGGGGTACACTGGGGGTACACCTGATTTCAGGTCGCCTCTTTTCTGCTCTTTTTCTCTGTCGCTAGAATCGCATTACTTACCGTATTCTAATGACTTAGAAAATGGGGCGGCCAACGGGACTCGAACCCGCGACCCCAAGATCCACAATCTTGTGCTCTAACCAACTGAGCTATGACCGCCGTAAAATGAGGAGCGGGAATGTCGCCATCGCTTCCGGGGCTGTCAATCCCTTTGGCTTTCCGTTGGAGTTCGGCAGGTAAATGGTCACGGCGACCGGTGCTGGTGCCGCCGGGAAAACCGCGCCTTCAAACCGGCAATCACCTACATCTCCACCCCTGCGGTTATGGTCGCGTCGCTCGCGTCCGCGCGCTCGGCCACACCCGTGTTGCCCTTGCCTCCCGCCCGTTGGGCCATTCCAATGAGGGCCGCTCTATGCCGCGTCTGCGACTCGTCACGTTTAACATCGCGCATGGTCGCGGCCTGAACCCGATCCAGGGCACCACGACCCAGCGCCGCCTGAGATCCAACTTGCGACGGATTGCCGGGCTCCTGGATCGCCTCGCGCCCGATATCGTGGCGCTGCAGGAAATCGACGAGCGTTCCCGGTGGGCGGGGAACTTCGATCATCTCGACTACCTGCGCGTCCACGCCCAGTTTCCCCATACGGTTTTTGGCATCAACAACCGCCGTACCGGGCTGCTCAACCTTAGCTATGGCAACGCGGTGCTTTCGCGTCACGCTATCCGGGCGGCTGAAACCATCGTCTTCGGCCAGCGTCGGCTCGGCGAAAAGGGGTTCCTTTATGTCGAACTCGACGTGCACGGTCGATGCCTGCCCCTCGTCAATCTCCACCTGCACTTCAGCTCGCGCGCGCAGCGGCTGCTGCAGCTCGAGCGTTTGCTGGCCTGGCTGCGCGAAAAGCACCGCTTGCATGCTTCCATCTGGGCGGTGCCACCGATTATTTGCGGCGACTTCAACAATCCCGGGACGCGGGACGACGCGACCGCCTCGCTGCTCAGCCATCTTTCCGACTACTGCGACTACGCGCTGCACCCGGTCACCGGGCCGACCTTTCCGTCGCCTCTGCCGAGGCGCGCCCTGGATTTTGTTTTCCTGCCATCCGGCTGCAAGGTGATCCGGTGTGAAATCGTCCGCTCGATGCTTTCCGACCACCGTCCGGTGGTGGTGGAGTTCGATTTCTAGTGTATTTTGCGGCCGATTATGGCCAAGTTCGCCGCTCCATGTCCCGCATCGCCGACGCGTTTTTCCGTGCCCGAGCCGAGAATCGAGCCGCCTTTGTGGCGTACGTGTGCGCGGGCGACCCGGATTTTGAGACATCGCTCGCCGCCTGCCGTGCACTGCTGGCCAACGGGGTCGACGTTCTGGAACTTGGGGTGCCGTTCTCCGATCCACTGGCCGACGGGCTCACGAACCAACTCGCCGCCCAGCGGGCGCTGGAAAGCGGCATGACCGCCGCGCGGGTCTTCGAATTGGTGCGTCGCATTCGGGAATTCAGCGAGGTGCCGATCGTTTTTTACACCTACTACAACCTGGTGTTCTCGAACGGAGTGGAGGCCTATTTCTGCGCCGCGAAGTCGGCGGGGGTGGATGGCATTCTGACCCTCGATCTTCCGCCGGAGGAGGCGGGCGAGGTGACGGTCGCAGGTCGCGACCATGGCATTGAGACGGTGTTCATCATCGCGCCGACGACGCCCGAGGCGCGGCTGGCGACGATTGCCGCCGTGACGACCGGTTTCCTCTACTACGTTTCCCGGGAAGGGGTGACCGGTGTGCGCGATCAGGTGGCGGGCAATATTCCCGAGGCCATGGCCCGGATTCGCGCCCATACCACGCTCCCGGTGGTGGTCGGTTTCGGCCTCGGCACCCGGGCCCAGGTGGCCCAGGTCGCGGTGCACGCGGACGGCGTGGTGGTGGGGAGCGCACTGGTGAATTGTGTTCGTGACAACCTCTCCGACCGGGCGAAAATCCCTCCGGCGCTCGCGCTCAAGGCGGCGGATCTCTCGGCGGGTGTGCGACGCGCGTAAAGCATGGCTGCGCCCACCCGCAAGATTCTCCTGATCGATGACGACCGGCTGCAATTCCGGCTGACCCAGGCGCATTTCAAGAACTTCCGCGGCGAACGCTACGAACTCGATTGGGCCGCGACATATGAGAACGGCCTCGAAAAGCTGCTGCGCGGGACGCACGTCGCCTGCCTGCTTGATTATCAGCTCGGCGAACGCGACGGTCTGCAACTGATCCGGGAGGCGGTGGCCCACGGATGTCGCACGCCGATTGTCTTCCTGACGGCTGAAACCGCGGAACGCGTCGATATCGAGGCGATGAACGCGGGGGCGCTCGACTATCTCGTGAAAGGCGAAATCACGCCGCGGATGATCGAGCGATCGTTGCGGTACGCGCTCAAGCTCGGTGAGACGCTCGAGGCCCTGCGCCGGTTGGCGACGCGTGACCAGCTCACCGGGCTGTTGAACCGGCGGGAGTTCGAGCGAATCCTGCCGGAGGAAGAGGAGCGAGCGTGGCGTTTCGGGCAACCGCTGGCTCTGGTGATGCTCGACATCGACCATTTCAAAGAGGTCAACGACACCCACGGGCATCCCGCAGGCGACGTCGTGCTGCAGGAAGTGGCGCGCCGGGTGGCGGCCGAGGTGCGAACGGTCGATCGCGTGGTGCGTTTCGGGGGTGAGGAGCTGGTCCTGATTCTTGTACAGACGGACCGGCCGGGAGCGCTCGATGTGGCGCGGCGGGTTTGCACCATGGTCGCCCGCACTCCGTTTGTCGTGCGCGAAGGTCTGGCCCTGGCGGTGACGGTGAGTGCTGGCGTGGCGGTCTTGCCCGATGATGCGGATTCAGGCTTCGCCCTGTTGAATGCGGCCGACAAAGCGCTTTATGCCGCCAAGGCGCGGGGGCGAAACCGGGCTGTGACCTTCACGGAGTTGTGAGCTCGGGCGGAGTCAGGACGCGCAAACTGCGCGGTCGGACGATGATCTCGAGCCTGGCGTCAGCCTCGTGCGGTTCCCCGTCCGTGTGGATCGGGCCGGGCGCGGCGCGTTCGATGACGAAGCGCGCGCTCTGCAGGCGCGTGATGCTGCGCGCGCGGCCGAACGATCCGAGGGCGAGACGACTCACGAGGCCAAGGGCGCCGAACAGTCCGACGGGCGGGATCGCCACGAGATCGAACCGGCCGTCATCGACCGAAGCGCCGGGGGCGGAGATGGCGTTGTTGCCGAGCTGGGCCGAGTTTTGCACGGAGAGGGAAAAGGCCACGAGGCGGGTGCGACCACCGTCGTGATGGAGGATCAGCGTTTCTCCGTGATGGGAGAAAAAGAGCGGCACTCCCGCGCGAAAGTAGCCGGCGAGCCCGCGTCGGGCGAAACTGGCAAAACGCCGGGCTATTATGGCCTCGAAACCCAGGCCCATGGCGTTGAAGAACGGCAGGCCGTTGACTTCGCCCGTATCGATCAGGCGCGGACGCCCCTCGGCGAGGATTCTCAGGGCACGGGGTGCGTGACGCGAAAGGCCGAGATGAAGGGCCAGGCCGTCACCCGAACCGCAGGGCACGAAACCGAGGATGGCGTTGGTGCCGGTCAGCGCCGCGGCAATCTCGTTCATCGTGCCATCGCCGCCCACCGCGACGACCAGTTCACAACCTTCGGCGACTGCGCGGGTGGCGAGTTCAAAGGCGTGGCGGGGTCGTTCCGTCAATACGATGCCGTCACCTCGTTGCGCCGCGAAGGCGCGCACAGCGGCGAGAACGCGGGCGGCGCGGCCGGAACGAAGGTTGACGATGAAGCGGGTTTTCAAATGTGGGCCGGAACCAAGGGCATCGAAGAGCGGGCGGGAAGGAAACCTCGAATTTCGGGGTGCCCGCCGTTGCCTTCGACCGAATTTGGGGATTTGGGTGGACGGTGATGAAACCTGTCCTCCACGTGCTGACGGGCCCGACCGCGGTGGGCAAGACCGAGTGGGCTTTGCGCTGGGCGGAGCAGCATCGCGCCGAAATAGTTTCATGTGACTCGCTGCTGTTTTATCGCGGCTTGGATATTGGCACGGCGAAGCCCGCGTGGGCCGAGCGTGCGCGCGTGCTTCATCACCTGATTGACATCCGCGACGTGACCCAGCCGATGGACATCACCGATTACGTGCGCCTCGCGCGGGCGGCGGTCGACGACATCACCCAACGCGGGCAGGCGGTGCTTGTGACCGGTGGAAGCGGTTTTTACCTGAAGGCTTTTTTTTCGCCGGTGGCGGACACAATCAGCATTCCGCCGACGGTGAGGAGCCGGGTGGCGCAGTTGACGCTGGCGGAGGCGGTGGAACAGCTGCGCGGCTTGAACCCGGACGGGTTGGGAGCGCTCGACACGGCGAACCCGCGACGGGTGGCCCGCGCATTGGAGCGCTGCCTTGCATCCGGGAGAAAGCACCTCGATCTCGTCGGGGAGTTTGCGCGGCAGCCTTCGCCGTTTGCCGATTTTGCGATCAAGCTGACACGATTGGAACGCGAACCGGACGAAATGGCCCGGCGCATCGATGAGCGGGTGGCGGCGATGGTGGCGGCCGGATTGGTCGAGGAAGTGCGGCGGTTGCGGGCGGCGGGTTTGGAGCAGAATCGGAGCGCACGGAAGGCAATCGGGTACCGCGAGGTGATCGCGATGTTGGACGGCCAGCTTTCGCCGGTGGACCTGATGGCGGAGATTGCCAAGAACACCCGCGCGTTGGTGAAGAAGCAGCGGACCTGGTTCCGCACGCAGGTGCCGCCGCATCGGGTGGTCGCGGTGGCCGCAATCTCTGGGACCGAAGAATTGTTTGCCGATTAGCGGCCCGTCGGATCCGGTGTTCCGACGTCCGTTGCCGGCCGGCAACGCGCCCGGCTTGGGCCGTGCGGGACAGACCGCCCGCTATTTCGTGCGACGATAGGTGTCGCGATAGTAAATCAGCGCATCGATGTTGAGCACATCGATGGTGCCGCTGTCCGTGGTCGCCAGGCAGAGCTTGCCGGCGTGTCGCCCGACCCGGTAGGTGTCGGTGGTCTCCGCGGCACCGGTCCGCAAGCCGAGTTCAGAAAACTTCACCCGGCCGTCGGGGCTTATTTCGATCGTCCGATCGCCGGGTTTTCCTCCGGTGGCGAAGACGCCGACCACGTCGTGCCGGCGCATCTTGAGTTCCGCGGCATCGGTGATCAGCGTGACGTCGGGACGGGAATTCACCTCTTCGACGTAAAAGACCGAATAGAGGGTGTAGCCGTTGAGCGCGAATCCGGTGACCAGGATGGCGGCGGCGATGCCGCGGTGGGGTGCCCGGGGTGGGGAGGCGGGGGGTGATGGGATGTGTTCTGAAAATGGCGCGCGGGAACTCGAACTGGTTTCGAGCTGGGTAATGATCTCGGCGGTCGTCAACTCCGCGTACGGCGCGCTGGAATCGCGTGCATTATAGAGGAAGAGTTTGCCCTGGCCGGTGCGAACGAGAAATTTTCCGGCGGGTGCGTTGATGCTGAAATGGGGTTCGGCCTCGATGTTTTGCACCGCATCGATCTGTCGGAACCGTTCGAGCAACGCGAAAAGATCGGCGCGGGAAACTTCGCCGAGCGGCGTGGTGCCAAGGGCTGCGTTCGCCTGCCGGGCATCGGCGGAAAGAGAAATGGTGGCGACCTGAAACATGGTGGCGGTGGCTGCTTGCGCTCAGGTTCGATCAGTGTTCGATGACGAACACCGGGTAGTTGCGGTAGCCCAGACGGAAGTTTCCGGTCTCGAGGTCGCCGTCATCGATTTTTCGGTCAATGTCCTCGAGTTGCCTCCGGTCCGCCGTGACCGTGTCATTGCCGACGTTGGAGATTATGATTACAGCGCGGTGGCGCTCTCCTTGCTGGAGACTGTCGAGCGCCCACGTATAACGGCCGCCAATCGGAGTCGGGCGTTCCCAATTTTTCTGGCGGAGATACGTTTCGGTGCCGGCGGGAAGTTCTCCCGGGGCGCTGCCCCCCGGGGGCCAGTCGCCGCGCGCCTGGGCATAGGCTTGCAGGCCACCGGTGAAGACCCGGAGATCGTTCATCACGGCGCTGGAGCGCGCGTTGAGTTGCACTTGCTTGAGGGAGGGAACCGCCAGCGCCGCCACGACGCTGATGATGAAGATGACGATCGATAACTCGAGCAGCGTGAATCCGCGGTCGTGCTTCCGGCGAAAGTGAGCCGGTCGACGTGACAACCAGGGGCGGGCGTCAGGGGACGTCGGCGGCTCCGGGCGGAGGCGATTCGGCAGCCGGTTGGTCATAGCGCGCGGCGGGCGCGGGCCACCCGGGAAAAGATGATCACGTGAGTCGCGATAATCAGCGGCACGATAAATGTCGGCAGGAGGCTGAGCGGCAAATGGCTGAGTGCGTACAGCTGGGACGGATCGGCGAAATTGAGTCGCGCGGCGGTGACCACCACGAGGACGATGTCTGCCAGTCCCACGACGTTCCAAATATAAATCGCCCGGAGTCGCTGTGGTTCCGCCAGCGGGGCCAGGGCCACGGGGAGGGCGAGGGTGGCGACGATGATGTCGCCCATGCCGGCGGGCACGGCAAAGGCGCGGGGAAGTTCGCCGCGCTGGAAGAGCACGAGGAGATAGACTCCGATAAAGCGGGTGAGGTGGAGCAGCACCAGAGTCCGGAGGTCGATGCCATCGACCCACCCGCGAATCGAGGGTGTGGCAAAACAGCCCAGCAAGACCAGGGCGCTGAGCGCGAAAATGATTCCCGGAATCACCGGTGCCGGAATGCGCTGGAGGACGAGGAAATGCCCGGCGGCGACGGCGGCGGCGAACCACAGCCAGAAGATGAATCGGAGGAAGAGGGCGACGGGCATTCCGCCGCCAGCCAAGTCTCAAAACCCCAGCGCGGCGAGCGCGGAGTTCGGTGAAGCCGCGCGGCGTTTCGCAATCCGCCCGAGCCTTCGACTCCCGGCGCAGGGCGCCGCGGCCCGATTCTGCGGCGCGGAATCAGCGGGTACGCACCAGTTCGGCGAGTCCGTCGGCCAGGCTCACTTCGGCGAAAAAACCAAGCTCGATCCCGGCGATCTCGGGGTGGCCGAGCGAATGCCGGATATCGCCGTCACGCGCGGGCCCGTGCACCGGCTCCGGCGCACCGTCGAAATGCCGGCGCAGGATCGTGACGAGCTCGTTCAGCGAGGCCGGTTTTCCCGTGCAGATGTTGGCCACGCCGGAGCGCACCGCGGGGTGCGTGGCGGCGATGACGTTGGCGCGGGCGACGTCGTGCACGGAGATGAAATCCCGCGTCTGGCCGCCGTCCCCGAAAATCACCGGCACCGCGGCCGCGCCCAGTTTCTGGCAGAAAATGGAAATCACCCCGGAGTAGAGGGAGCGCGGATCCTGGCGAGGTCCGTAGACGTTGAAGTAGCGCTGGCAGCGGACGGTCAGCCCAAACGCGCCCGCGTGGCCGAGCAGCACGATCTCGGAGGCAAGTTTCGCCGCGCCGTAGGGGCTGATTGGATTCTTCACCGCCGATTCCGCGGTCGGTGTCTCCGCCACATCGCCATAGACCGCGGCGGATGAGGCGAAAACGATGCGGCGGGCGCCATGCTTGCGTGCCGCCTCCGCGACGATGTGCGTGGCCTGGAGATTGAGGCGGTAGTTCAGCGCCGGGTCGGTGATGCTCTCCGGCACACTGACAAGTGCGGCCAGGTGCACGATTGCCTCGGGGGCGAAGCGGGCGGCGAGCGCCTCGAACACCGGCGCGTCGGCCACGTCGAGTTCCTGAAACGTAAACTGCGGGTGGGAGGCCGCCGTGGTCAGGTTCGCGATGCGCCCGGTGCGGAAGTTGTCGACACCGCAGACGATGTGCCCGGCGGCCAGCAGTTGATCGACCGTGTGGCTGCCGATGAAGCCGGCCGCGCCGGTGACAAGTACGCGGGGCATGGGGGAGCAGACGAAACGGGGCGGCGCGCCATCCGGCCAGCGTTACATCCCCACGAGCTCGGTCATCGTTGGCACGTCCTTGATAATCTGCGACGGATCCGGCCCGACGCCCAGATAGCGCAAGTTCGGCAATTTCTCGGCGGCCGGCCAGGTGCCCGGGCCGTAGGCGACATCGAGCATGCTCCGCATCATCGCGGCGGCATATTGCTGGGCGGCGCGGGGCAGGTCGGCGAAACGGCGGACGGCCGAGATGTCCGCGCTCCAGCCGGCATGGCGCGTGTAAACGGGGCGGAGCGTCTTGTGCACGGCGGCGTTGCGCGGCACATGGGCGCAGCGGCGGCCATCGGCCGATTCGTAGGCGACGCAGATCTGGAGGTCGCCGCACCAGTCGCCGCTGTGCGTGAGCGCGTCGAGCTTGTTGATCATCACGTCCTGGAAGCCGCCGTAGCGGAGCGCGTCACCTTTTTCGACGGCATCATACCAGCCGACCATCCGCTGGCGGCCGGTGCTCGTGCCGAACTCGATCTGCTTCAACTTGCGGGCGAGCGGATGGGCGTCGTCCATCTGCGTGAGGAAAGTGTGCGTGCCGACCTTGGTGTCGTAGGCTTTGCCGACGCCAAAGGTATGGATCCGCTGCACCGGAACGCCGGCGCTCTCGAAGAACTCGGGGGTGAACGTGTGCGAGGCGGTCACGTTGGGGGAAAAGCCGCGGCGCTTGTCGAGCCAGTAGGCCTGGCCGAATTCGCCGATGATCGTGCGGCCGGCGGCCAGTTCGCGCAGGACGAGTTCGCGCAACTCGCCGATGTTTCCCGCCAGGGCGGTGCCCGCGGCCCAGTACGTCGCGGTGAGTGCCTCGAGGTTGAGCGTGAACGGGGCGGTCCCGCGGAAGCGCGTGAAGTCGAATTCATCCTTTCCAAACACCCCCATTTCGATGGCCTCGGCGTTGGCGCGCTGCTCGGCCGTGGTGAGTTTGTCGAAGAACGAATTCCACGTCGCCTCGCTGACGCGGCACACGTGCTGAATCGTGCGGCAGGCGCGATCGGCCCGCTGGGCCAGCTTGCGGGCGAAGAAATTCGGACCCGCAAGAAAGTCCGAAAACACGATTTGCTGCTGGCCGACCTCATCGGCGTACGCCGGCGTGATGCCGCGGCCGGTCGAGCCGCGCGCTTCCTCGGCCAGGATGTGCACGCGGTAATCCTCCCACGCGAGATCGAGCAGGCGGTGCGTAAGATCGGACACCAGCGTGCGCTCGTCGATCAGGAGGCGCGCGAGGACCGCGTAACCTTTCTTTTCCAGCGGGCGGGTTTCCCACCAGATCTTGCGCGGATCGGCGACGACGCCGCTGCCAATGCACAGGTGCGCCGCATCCGCGATGACGACGCCGGCGGGCAAGAGATTCAGCTTCAGTCCGCCCGCGGTGTGGCCGGAATTGGCGCCGCCATTGACTTTAAGCACGACTGATACGGGCGCGCTGGTGCCCCGAAGTTCATTGGCAATTTCCGGAATGAGACGGCCTTTGCCCTCGTCACCGAGGGAGATGCCCACATCGGCGATGAGCTGGCTGGAGAAAGGGAGCAAGGACATGGTTGCGAAGAGCTCGGCAACCAAGGTCGGTCCGGGAGGAAAAACCCTGTTGCCGTAAAGGGAAAACGCGACGAGCGCGGCGAGGGCAAACAGAAAAGTGGGCCTGCGTGCATTGCGGCGGCCGGCGCCATCCAGGATCCGGGCGTGGGAAGCAGGTGCCGGTCGCCGGGTAGGCGATCCTCCGGACTCTGGTTCCGGTTGATTCAATCGGCAAACAACGAAGGCAAGGACGGGAAATACCCCAATTCTGGTCGTCGATGCTCTTTGACTTGTGCCGCGGGAGCCCAAGATTGTCCGAGTGAACCGGGAAGATTTTCCCCGAAAACCGCGCCATACCCCGAAACCCGCGACATACCCCGAAACCCGCTAAATGCTCTCGCCCCCGACTTTCCAAGACTCACCGGCGCCGACCACGAAGGCCCTGGCGATTATCGTCGCCGATGATGTGGAGGAGATTCAATTCCTCGTCCGGCAATACCTGGAGGAGGCCGGTCACACGGTCGCTTGTGCTTCGACTGGTCATGAGGTGATTCGCCTTCTCGGGAAGCAGCATTTCGATCTTGTCATCACTGATGTGCTCATGCCGGACGGAGATGGGCTGGACGTAATCGTCGCCGCGAAGAGAAATTTTTCCGGGACGCGGATTCTGGCAATTTCCGGCGGAGGCAAGTACATGGTTGCAGGCGAGTGCTTGCGTATCGCCAAAGGAGTGGGAGCGCATGGTTTGCTGCTGAAACCCTTCAACCGGCAGCAATTGCTGGTGGCGATTGAACAAGTGACCCGCGAGTAGTAGGCGAGGCCGGCCAGAGGGCCTATTTCTCCATCAATTGGCCGTAAACGACCTCGAACGAATCGGGTCCGACACTGTGTTGTCCCCTGAACGGGAGGTCCAGCAGCGCCAGCAGGAAGATCAGCAGGCCGAGTAGTAACGCCAGCATCGCGGTCAACACATCGTGCAGGTGGGTGTTTTCGACGACAAACAGCCACGTGAGGGCGATACTGAGAAAGGAACCCGCAAACACCACGATCCACAGGATGGTCGGTAAACGTGAGGTGACACTGTCCAGGCGCAACCGGCGAGACTCGACCATGTTGTTGAACCGATGGAACGTCTCACCGTGGACGATCTTTTGCCCTTCTGTCTTCGGTTCGAAGGTCGCCAGGGCCGTTTGGATGCGGGTAATGAATTTGCCGCTACCCCGCGGGATGATGCCACGGCGCTGTTCCTCCCAGTCGTGGTCGATCACGTGGCGCGCGTAATCACGCAGCATAGCCGTCATCGCGGCGCGATTCGGTTCCGGGTAGCAATCGATGTTGCGATACAGCGCCCCTAACGCGGCGGCCTCTTCGCTGACCTTTCCTTCCACGTCCCCGAAATTTTCCCAAGCTCCGACGGAAATCAGGCCAAGCGTGATGCCGTAGAGCACGCCGAAGGCCGAGAGGTATTGCCCCACCAAATCGTTGTCTTCCTTGTCACCAAACCAGCGGCGCCGGATCTTTCGTATCACCACCTGGCCGCCAAGTGCACCCACGACAAAGAGAAGAACCATGAGCGCCCCAAACTGCCAATGGGGTAGATCGTATAGCCAATAGAAATTCAAGGTGCAGAGGGCTTCAGAATTCGGCGGCAGCAAGTGGGCTTTCAGTGGGGGCAAGAGGAATGCTGCGGCGATCGTGCGGTGACGAGCGCAAAACTTTTCTCAAGCCGCATGTCCGGTCTGCGCCCGAACGGACCGGTAAACGAAGCGCTGAACCGGAAGATTCGACCATTCGACCGGTTGGGCGGCGCCGTCTCCGGCGCGAATTCCCAACAGTCAGTTTCGCCTCGCTCCCGACATCGACGCAGAGCAGATCTGCCGTTGGATCGCTTCAAGGCGACGGCCGCTGGAGTGTGTTCCCGCGCCGCCGCCCCAGAGCTCTTAATACCCTGACCTGCCATGAACCACTCTGTCCGCACTGCCCGCCTGATCGTTTTGTTCACCCTCGCTCTCCTGCTTCTCCGCGCCCCGCGCGCCGCCGATGCTGCGCCCGTAAACACAGCCGAACGGGGCACGATCGAGGGCCGGGTGCTCAATGCCGCCACCGGCGCCTACCTTGAAAACGTCCGCATCAGCATTGCCGGTACGAATATCGAAACGATTACGGATCCGGAGGGCACGTATCGGCTGCCGGGCGTTCCCGCCGGTGAGGTGCAGCTGACGGCTTCCTACATCGGCCTGATCGAGACGACCCGGCCGGTCAGCGTCCAGCCCGGGCGGGTTGGCCGCCGCGACTTCGAGCTCACGCTGCCGGATAGCGGCCGGCCCGCGGCCCCCGGAGCGGTCGTCACGCTGGATCAGTTCACCGTCGTCGCCGCGCGGGAATTCAGCGCCCAGGCACTGGCGCTCAACGAGCAGCGCCAGGCCGCGAATATCAAGAACGTCGTCGCCGCCGACGAGTACAACAGCGTCAATGCCGGCAGCCTCGGCGACTTCCTGAAGTTCATCCCCGGGGTCTCGGCCATTTACTCGGGCAACCTTGCGACCGATATCTCCGTGCGCGGCTTCCCGGGTTTCACCACCGGGGTCAGCATCAATGGCGGGGCGGTGGCGGCGGCCTCGGTCGGCGAGAGTCGCAACGTGCAGATTTATGCGGTGCCGTTGAACAACGTCTCGCGCATCGAGGTCACCAAGGTGCCGACGCCCGACATGCCCGCCGCCGGGCTGGGCGGTTCGGTCAACATCATCAACCGCGACGGCTTTCAGCAAAAGCATCCGAAACTCAACTACAGCCTTTCCAGCTCTTTCAACGGTTCCCGGGCATTCAATCTCAAGAAACTCCCGGGGCCCACCGAGAGGATCCGGGGCCGAAACATCAACCCAGACATCGACCTGAGCTACCTGCGGCCGATCAACGATTCGCTGGCCGTGACGATGGCGGCATCGCGCATCTACCCGCGCACGCGGAGTGACGCCACCAGCACCAACTACGATCTCAACACCAACGTCCAATTGAGCAACGGCTGGACCCCGGACTCCCAGTTCATCCTCCAGACCTCGGGGCAGGTCGGGGTGGACTGGAAGTTTGGGCGCAACAACACCATCAACGCCAGCGCCCAACAGACCCGCCGCGATGGCTATTGGGCGACTTCGACGCTATCGACCAACTTCGGCGCCGGAGCGACCGGCGGCCCGGCCTTCACGCAAGGCGCACCGACAGGAGTCGGCTCGGTCAGCCAGACCTTCGACTATCGTTACCGCATCCAGAACAGCAGCAGCATCCTCGTGCGGTTTGCCCACAAGGGCGAGGTCTGGAAGATCGACGCCAGCCTCGGCCTCTCGACCGGCCGGACCCATGAGGGCTCCATCGACAAGGGCTATTTTCAGAATTCCGCCGGCGCCATTTCCAACCTCATCATCCGGGGCGACGGCATCGGTTCGGCCTCGCGGAAGGAAAAGCTCCTGCCGACCAGCTATAGTGTGGTCGACCGCAGCGGGGCGTCGCTGAATATTCTCGACGGCAATGCCTACGCCATCACCAACGCGTCGGTCTTCGATCGCAATTGGCGGGATGAACGACGATCCGCCAGGGCCGATCTGACGCGCACCTTCGCCACCCGGATTCCCTTTTCGCTCAAGACCGGGATTTCAGTCAATCAGCAGGACTGGTCGAGGAATCAGTCCGACCAAGTGTACACGTTCATGCCCGGGGCGCCGGTTGCCGACCGGCTGGCCAGCCGGCACGGACTCGTGGATGACGCCTTCTCCGCCTCGCTGCGGCCTTATCCCGGCAACAAGCTGGTGCAGTGGATTAGTCCGCGCAAAACCTATGAGCTCTACCAGCAGCGGCCGGAGCTCTTTGTCCTGGACAAGGCCGCCGAGCACACGACCCAGGCCAACAACGACAAACGGATCCTTGAGACCATCACCGCGGGCTACCTGCGCGGCGACGTCCGGGCCTTCGACAACCGCCTGTTTGTGGTCACCGGCGTCCGGTTCGAGGAAACCTCGGACGAAGGCTGGGGCCCACTGCAGGATCCCACGGCGCAGTACCAAAAGGACGCCCGGGGCGCCTTGGTGCGGAACGCGGCCGGAAACCCCATCCTGCTCACGACCGACCTCCTGCAGCGCGCGCAACTGCGCTACCAACGCCGGGGCACCCACGTGGTAAAGGAGTATAACGGTTTCTATCCCAGCCTCAATGCCAGCTACAGCCTTCGCCAGGACTTGGTGCTGCGGGCGGCTTACGCCAAGACGATTGGGCGGCCGGACCTCAATTTCATTCTGCCCGGAATCACCCTCTCGGATGTGACCGCCACCCCGGGAAATCGCCTCATCACCGTCGTCAACACCGGGCTGACGCCATGGACCTCAAACAATTATGACCTCTCCCTCGAGTCATACTCGATCAAGGGAGCGATTGCCTCGGTCGGAGTGTTCAAGAAGCAGATCAAGAACTTCTTTGGCGCCGTCCGCAACCGGGCGACGCCGGAGTTGCTGGAGTCTTTGGATTTGCCGAACGAACCGGAGTACCTGGAATACGATGTGGTGAGCACGATGAATATCGGCGAGGCTGAAATCACGGGGATGGAGTTCGGCTACAAGCAGGCGCTCACCTTCCTGCCCAAGTGGGCGAGTGGCGTGCAGGTCTTCATCAATCACACGAAGATGAACCTGGGCGGCTCCAACGCCTCGGATTTCAGCGGCTTCAACCCGAAGAATACGAGCTGGGGCGTGCAGCTGACGCGACCGCGGTTCGTGGTGAAGCTGAACTGCTCCATCATGGGCGAAACGCGCCGGGCGCCAGTCGCGGCCAACGTCGCCTCCGGCATCCCGTCGGGCACGTATCTTTGGCAGGGCGCCTACCGCCGGTACACGATCAGCGGTGAATATCGGTTCACGCGCAGTTTCGGATTCTATGGCTCGTTCGGCGACTTCGACACCAAGGGATTCAATCCCGTCCAGCGCCGGTACGCGTCCACGAGCACGCCCGATTACGCCAGATACAACCGCATTCAGGAGTGGGGAATCACCGTCACCGCCGGAATCAAGGGCGAGTTTTAATCACGCACCACATGATCCAAAATAAAATCCTTCCAGCATTTTTGGCGGTCGCCGCTGCTCTGTTGGTCTCCACCCCGAGCCGGGTGAGCGGGGCCGCCGCGCCGCTCGACATCGGGTCCCGGCGCGAACTGTTCGTCGACCACTTCCTGATCGATCAACTCAGCGGCGCGCGGCTGCATCTGCACCCACCGCGCGATGAGGGAGTCGCGTTGCGTCTCGACCGGCCCTGGGAAGGCCTCTTCAGCGGCTACGCGACGATCGTGCGCGACGGCGAACGCCTCGTCGCCTACTATCGCGGCAAATCCGTGGCCGATCGCGATGGCAGCATGAGCGAGGTCACCTGTGTGGCCGAGTCCCGGGACGGTGTGCAGTGGACCCGGCCGGAGCTGGGGTTGTTTGAATTCCAGGGGACGAGAAAGAATAACATCGTCCTCGCCCATGCCGCGCCCGCGTCGCACAACTTCTGCCCGTTCCGCGACGAACGTCCGGGCGTGCCCGCCGCCGAACGGTTCAAGGCCCTCGGCGGCAACATGGCGAGCGGCTTGACCGCCTGGAAATCGGCGGACGGCTTGCGCTGGCAGCAGATGGGTTCCCAGCCGGTGATTACGAAGGAGAGGGTGCCATTCAAATACATGTTCGATTCGCAGAACGTGCCGTTCTGGTCGGCCGCGGAGCAAAAATACCTGTGCTACTTCCGCGTGTTCGAGGACAAGATTCGCCGGATTGTTCGCAGTGAAAGCGACGACTTTCTGCGCTGGTCGCCGCCGGTGCTGATGGAATATCGCCATCCCGCGGGTTCGGCCCCCATCGAGCACCTTTACACGAATCAGACGCATCCGTACTTCCGCGCCCCGCATCTCTACGTGGCCATCGCGGCGCGGTTCATGCCCGGCCGGCGCGTGCTCTCCGACGCCCAGGCGGCGGCCATCAAGGTGAACCCCGGGTATTTCAAGGACACCTCCGACGCGATCTTCATGACGACCCGCCCCAGCGAGGGCGCCGGGCACCGCGCCTATTACGATCGCACCTTCCTCGAAGGCTTCATTCGCGGCGGCATCGGCCCGCAGAACTGGGTGTCGCGCACCAATTACCCGGCGCTGAACGTGGTGCAGACCGGTCCGGCGGAGATGTCGGTGTATGTGAATCAAGACTACGCTCAGCCCACCGCCCATCTGCGGCGCTACTCGCTACGGCTCGACGGCTTTGCCTCGTTGCGGGCCGACTATCACGGCGGCGAGATGGTGACCAAACCGCTGGTGTTCGCGGGGCGTGAGCTGGCCCTGAATTTCGCGACCTCCGCCGCGGGCGGCGTCCGGGTCGAGTTGCAGGACGCCAGCGGCCAGCCCTGGCCCGGGTTCTCGCTGGCGGACTGTCAGGAGCAGATCGGCAACGAGCTTGACCGGGTGGTGAGCTGGAAAGGCGGGGCCAAGGTCAGCGCGCTCGCCGGCAAACCGGTGCGCGTGCGTTTTGTGCTGAAGGACGCGGATGTCTTCGCCCTCCAGTTCACGCCGTAGGCCGAAGGCGGGAAAGCTTGATCAGCATCAAGGCGCCGGGTGGCGGGTTCTGCCATGATGCTGACCTCAGCCGAATATTCCACCATGAGTCCCACTTCCACTTGCTCTGCCACTGCCACCGGCGCCGGCGCCACCGCGCCCGATGCCGACATCGTCTTCGATGTGCGTCCAATTCCGTGCCGCGTAAAACACGGTCTCATCTTTCAGCGCTGGCTTGATTTGCCGGTGGGCAGTCACTTCGTCCTGCTCAACGATCACGATCCGGTGCCGCTCCGTTACCAGTTCGAGGCGGAATTTCCCGGCGCCGTTTCGTGGGAGTATCTCGAACGCGGCCCAGAGGATTTTCGGGTGAAAATCACGAAGCTGCAGGCGACAACCGGCACGACCGCGATTCCGGCGGGATGCGTGCCGCCGCCAGCGGCCGCGGCGCCCACGGCCGCCGGTAGCGACGTGGACGTCGATGCGCGCGGCTTGGAGCCGCCGGAGCCGCTGATCCGAATCCTCAACGCGCTGGAGTCCGCGTCCGCCGGCGCAACCGTTCGCGCCCGCACCGATCGCGAACCGTGCCACCTCTTCGGCGAGGCCACCCAACGCGGATTCCACCACGAAAGCAGGGCGCAGCCCGATGGCAGCTGGCTCACCGTCCTTACCCGGAGCTGAGCCGCGGCCGACGCCGGCGGGTCCGCCCGGGCGGCCGCCGATGTCGCCGAGTTGGCTGGCCGCGCAAGGCCGGTTGCCGCTGGCGTTCATGGGACTCGCCCTGGCGTGGCTCGGGTTCGCGACCGGGTGGCTGGTGTTCGAGCCAGGCTTGCTGGCCCTGCCGCACGTGCATCCGCACGTGATCGCGCTGACGCATGCCTGGGTGCTCGGCTTCTTCGTCTCGGTGGCGTGTGGCGCCGTTTACCAACTCGCGCCGGTCGCGCTCGGCACAACACTGGCGAATGAACGCCACGGCTGGTGGCATTTCGGGCTGCATGCGGCCGGCGTGCCCGGAATGGTGTACGCGCTGCGGGCCTGGGATCTCACGCTGCTGGGTCACGCGGGCTTCGTGGTCGCGCTCGGGGTGCTGCTGTTTAGCGTCAACACGTGGGTGACGGTGCGACGTTCCGGTCGAGGCGGCACCGTCGCATGGTCATTGGTGCTCGCGACGAGCTGGCTCCTGCTCGCGGTGATGGTCGGGCTCTTGCTGGCGGCGAACCGCTTCTGGACGTTTCTGCCGATCCAGCCGCTCGCCCTTTTGCGGGCGCATGCGCATCTCGGCCTGGTCGGTTTCTTTGTCACTCTCCTTCAGGGTGTCGGCTTTCAACTCGTGCCCATGTTCACCCTCGGCGAGGTGCGAGACTGGCGGATTGCCAATGTTGGGCTCGGGCTGACCCAGGGCGGATTGCTCGTGCTCGCGGTTGGGCTCGCCTGGCAGCTCACGTGGTTTTCTCTGTTCGGCGCGCTGGCGATCGCGATCGGCTTGGGGTGTTCCGGCGTCGGGCTGCGGCGGGCGCTGGCCTCGCGCAAGAAGCGTCGGCTCGATCCGGGTATTCGCGCGTTTCTGGGTGGTTGCGTTGGCGTTCTCGCGGCGACCCTCGCCGGGGTGGTGCTGGTTGTGCCGGGTTCGCCTTGGGGCTCCGCCTCGGGGGGCTTCGGCGCGATGGTCTACGCCGTCCTTGGCCTCGCTGGCGGGCTGCTGCCCTGCATTGCCGGCATGATGTGCAAGATTGTTCCGTTCCTCACCTGGATGCGGGCGTATGGCCCCCGGGTGGGCCGCGGACCGACCCCGCCGGCCAGCGGTCTGACGCGCCCGCGCCTCGAGCGCTGGGGGCTCAACTTGCAGGTCGCTGCGGTGGTGCCGCTGCTCGCTGGCACCTGGCTGCTGAGCGAACCATGGCTGCGCGCCGGCACCTGGCTGCTGGCCTTCGGCGTGGCGCTCTTCCTGGCCGACATGATCGGCGTCCTGTGGCACCTCCGGATCGCAACCTTGCCCGGGTCGACTTCGGCACCCGTGCCGGCTCCGTCGCCGCACCGTTCCCGCATCTCATGAACGCAACACCTGACTCTGCCGCCGTCTGGGAGCTGCTGCGCAGCATTCCCGATCCCGAATTCGACATTAACATCGTCGATCTCGGGCTCATCTACAGTGTCGCGTGCAACGACGGCGACATCTCCGTCGTGATGACGTTGACGACGCCCAGCTGCCCCTCGGGCGGCTGGATTCACGAAGGAATCAAGCAGGCGTTGGCGGGTCTGCCGGGCGCGAAGACCGTGAACGTCGAGATGGTGTTCGATCCGCAGTGGACGCCGGAGATGTTGAGCGAGTCGGCGCGGCGCCGCCTCGCCGGCGGGTAATGATGCCAGTGAGGCTACCCCTCAGACCAACGGACCAACGGACCAAGGGACCAGGGACCAAGGGACCTTTCGGGAACGTGACTTGTTCGCAAAGATTTCCGGCGTTTGAGGACTCGGGAAAAAGCGGTTGCCGCCCGAGATTTCCCAGCGCGGCACGGGGCCGCAACCAAATCAAGCTGCGGATCCCATCGTTCTCGTAATCGTAATCGTTCCTCGTTCTCGCCGGAGTGAGAGAACGATTACGAGAACGAGGAACGAGAACGATGCGCGCGTCACGAATATCGTCGCGAACGGGCACGAAACAGATCGATTTTAGTGCAAATCATCAAAGATCCTTGCGGCGAAAGATCCAGACCGTCGCCGCCACCGGGGCGGCAACCCACGCGACGAGGATGAGCGAGGCGAAGAGAATGCCGGTGCCCGTGCCCAGCAGATCCTTCAGCATGGCGCCGGTGTAGCCCATGAGGGCCGATATGTCCATTTGGAGCAGTACCAGCACGCGCGCGAGGTCGACCGGATTGAGGGCGAGCAGGGCCAGACTGATGCCTTCAAGCGGGAAGTCTTCGAGGAGAAACAGGGCGTACAACGTCAGGCCGTCGTGCAGGAGCCCGAAGTAAAACCAGATGAGCAGGGCGGCGCCAATGCCGCGGGCCTTGTCCCGGGCCACGACGGCGGCAAGAAAGGCCAGGGCGGTGAACACGGCGGTGAGCATCAACGCAACCGCGATCAAGGTGAATCCCGTGATCGTGCAGGCGTAGAGCAGGACCGGCACGACGATCCCAACTAGCAGTGCTGCGGTCAGCGCCAGCGTCACCCCGATGATCTGGGCCAAAAGGATCGTGGCCCGAGGCAGTGGCTGGGCGGCAAGCAGTTCGATGAACTCGTGGGAATTGTAGAAATGCGCGGTCGCGAACACGAGGCTCACCAACGGCACGATCATCAGGACCAGGCTGAGCAGCCCCACGAGGGCCTTGGTGGTGTCGCCGCCCAGGTTGAACAGGCCGAGGGACGCCACGAGCAGGAGTCCCGCATAGCCGATGACGATCCGCCCGCGCACGATGTCTCCGACGACGTACTTGACGATCCGGAACATCACGGCGCGCCCTCTCCGGCAGGCGACGCCCCGCCTTCCGTGGACCGTGCGATCCGGGCGATGACCCGATCAAGCCGGGACTCGCCCGACTCCGTCTTTAGTTCCGCTATCGGCCGATATAGACGCATCCGCCCGTCGATGAGATAGAGGACATCAGTCGCGATTTCATCGAGATCGCTGAGGATGTGAGAGGTGACAAGGATGAGTTTGCCGCGAAGGAGCTCGGCCCGTACTTTGTCCTTCAGAATTTCAACCGACACCGGATCGAGCCCGGCGGTGGGTTCGTCGAGCACGAGCACGTCGGGGTCGAAGAGAAAGGCGAGGCAGGCGCTGACTTTTTGCCGGGTGCCCCCGGACAGCGTGCGGGCGGTCTGATGGGCAATGCGATCGACCTGCAGGGCGTGGATCAGATCCTCGTCGGTCCGCTCATGCGTGCCGCGGCGAATCTCCCGCATCAGGTCGAACAGTTGGCCGACCCTCAGATGGTCCGGAAAGCGGCCGATTTGCGGCATGTAGCCGACGCGCCGGCGGGGCTCCGGCGAATCGAGCAGGCTGACACCATCGAGGGCGAGCTCGCCGGAATCGGGCCGGACGAGCCCGAGCACACACTTGATGAGGGTGGTCTTGCCGGCGCCGTTGGGCCCGATGAGCGCCACGGACTGTCCGCGCCGCATGGTCACGGTCAGTTCATCCAAGGCCCGCAGGCGCCCAAATGCCTTGGAGAGACGCTGGGCTTGGAGCATGCGGCGGGTGAAATCGGCGGCGGCGCGCTACTTGGCGGGCGCCGGCACGAGGACGCCGTCCACCACGTGGATGATGCCGTTGGTCGCCGGGACGGTGCCGACGATGGTGGCGGAACCGTTGAGCGTGATTTTGCCGTTCTTGACGGCGATCTTCACGTTGTCGCCGTTGGCCATGTTGAGCACCATGCCATCTTTCAACATCTCGGGGCGGTAGACTGCAACGGCGACGTGGTACTGGAGGATGTCGCGGAGTGACTCTTTGTTGGCGGGCTTGAGGAGATTGGCGACGGTGCCAGCCGGCAGCTTGTCAAACGCGTCGTTGGTCGGAGCAAAGACGGTGAAAGGGCCGGTGTTGGCGAGAACGTCGACCAAGTCGGCAGCCTTGACGGCGGCCACAAGCGTGGTGTGGGCCTTGCTGCCCACGGCCACCTTGACGATGTCCTTTTGCGACTCGTTATCCGCGACCCCGGCTTGTCCCTGCGCGGGCGGCGGCGTGACGGCGGCTTGCGGCGCGGCGCTGGAGGTTGGATCCTGCTGGCTGCAAGCACCGAGGAGCAGCGCCAGGGCGGCGCCGGAGAGGAGACGGACGGAGTTGGTCTGTTTCATGATTTTCGCTTTCGGAGGTTTTGGTTCAGGGGAGAGAAAGTCGTGTCGTTGGCCGGGTTCACAACGGGTGCGGCCGCATTGCGGGCCGGGGATCGAACAATCGATCGGGCGTGAGTGTCGGGAAGATTCGCTCGGCCCGATCGAGGAAATGCACGAGCGGGGAGCGCAGCAGAAGCAGGGCGGAAGGCACGCGATCCACGAGCTTGGCAAAGAGACTGAGCGGCCGGTAGGGCACGTCGCCGACCCCGTCGCGATTCAGGTCATAGATCTCGGCCTTGTCCCAATAATTGCCATCGAATCGATTCTGCTCGAGGTCGCCGTTGGTGGTGACGTCGAAGGAATTGCCGAAGAAATTGTTTCCCTTGTAGATGTTGTCGGTCGAGCTGGATTCCACCTGCAGCGCCCACCCGTTCTCGCGGAATTGATTGTGCTCAAAAACCATGCGGTTGGAGCTTTGAATGGTGACGGCGATGGAGTTGAATTCGAAGATATTGCCGGTGATGCGGCTGTCGGTGATGTCTTTCAACAAGAGCCCGTAGGCCGCGCTGCCCCAGCTGCGGCTGAACCGGTTGGAATGCATCTGGACCTCGCGGGAGTACATCACGGCCACGCCCGCGCCGTTGCGCAGGAAGGTGTTTTCCCGGTAAATATTTCGGTGGGCCGACATGAAGTGCAGGCCATAGCGCAGGTTTTCGCTCACCCGATTGCGCGAGATGCGGGAGTCGGTGACAAACTCCAGGTAGATCCCGTCGCGATGGTGGCGGACTTCGTTGCCGGTGAGTTCGAGCCGCTCGCAGGACCAGGCGTGGATGCCGTTGCCATTTTCTAATCCGCGCACGGGGGTTCCGAGCACCTCGTTGTGGCGGATGATCCCGTCGCGCGATTTGGCGAAGTAGATGCCGAAATTGCAGCCGAGGACGCGGTTGTCCTCGATGGTGACGTGGCTGACGTTGGCCACCCGGATGCCGGCCAGATCGTGGAGGCTGCTCGAACCGCTGTCACGAATCTCAAAACCTCGGATGGTCACATGCGGGGCGGTGACGGTAATCACCTCGGCCAGAAGTTCGCCGTCGAGCCGTGGGCGGTTCAGTCCGATGAGCGTGACCGGCTTGTCGATCACCAAGTTGCCTTCGCGATAGACTCCGCCGTGCACGGTGATGACATCGCCGGCGCTCGCGGCGACGAGGGCCGTCCGGATTTTGCTGAAAGGCTGGGCAATGCCAACGTGCCATTCGCCCGCCCCGGCGAGGAGCGGGACGAGCCCGAAAAAGGCGAAGACCGGAAAGCGGCGCATCGGGTTCAAGGCGGAATCGCCTTCACCGCCGGCCAGCGCAGCGTGCGACCGCCGCCGCCGAGTTGCCGGCGCACGACCTCCAACTCCGCTTCGGCGGCAAACGCGGCGAGGCTGCTGCCCATCGGCGTACGCAGGCTGTCGTGGAAAAGAAACCACGCCTGATCGACGGTCACGAAGTGGTTCGGGCGGGTGAAGTCGACGACCACGGATTGCGCGGTCGGGTCGGGTGGATTGGCGACGCGGCGTGCGTAGGCGGTGAGGCAATTGAGGTCGTCGAATTTGAAGACCTTGCCTCGGGCGGTGATGAACTCCGCCCCATAGTGTTGATCCACGAGGGTCATCTTGCATTCGGCGCACTCTTCCTGGCCGTAGCGGATGGGCCGGGGACCTTTCTCGCATCCCGCCAAGGCCACACCCGCCAACAGTGCGGCAGCGGCATAGAACCGGTGCTGACCCGCGGTACTCATGGCTTCGCGTGCTTGGCGCGTTCGCGCCACCAGAACCATGAGACGAGGGCGACCGCGAGCACCCCGACCACGATGAAAATCCAACCGCCCCAGTCCGGCCCCGAATACGCGACGAAGTTGAGGAGCGCCTTGTAGCCGATCATCGGCGGTTGATACGACATGCCCGGAACATTGATCGCGGCTTTGGGATTGAGGTTGTGGCCGTAGTCGTAGCCCCAGCGGTAGAAGTCCGCCATGCCGAGCACGCCGCCGAGGCAGAGCAGCCCGGCGAAAATCTGCAGCCAGCGCCGACTGCCGGTCACGGCTGGGAGCAGGCCGAACACCATCATTCCCCCAACGAGCCACGGCATGACTTTGAATTCCGGAAACATCTCCGCCCGGATCGTCTTCATGCCGATGTAGTGATTGATCCCGTTGATGATTTCGAAGTCGCCCGAAATCCGATTGACCCAGATTTTCATGTTCAGGCCTTCCGGATACTGGGGCGCCCACAGCTGAATCTCCCAAAGCGGAAGAAAATACGACGCGCCAAGCGACAGGGCGGCGCAGGCTAGGATGGCGCGAACGCCGGGGCGGAGTGGTGGCATGAGAGGAGCGAGGCTGATGGACCCCCGGCGGACGGCCGCCTCCGATCGGGCGTGTCCGTCTGCCGTTTGGTGGCAAGGGGTCTTGGTGCGGTTGGGCTCCGGGGTCGAGGACCCCGGCTACCCGCCGGCCAAACGTTGCACCGCAACAGGGGGCTTGCCGTCCGCCAGGCGGACGGGGCGTTGAGCTGGAGTGCTACGGGGCCGTGTCACCGAGGCCGAATTTCAGCGGCACGGTGGAATTCGCCGGCGAGACGCGGAGGTAGCCCTGCATTTCCTGGTGCAAGGCCGAGCAGAAATCCGTGCAGTAGAAGGGTGCGATGCCAATGCGATTGGGCACATACTTCAGGGTCATGGTTTCACCGGGCATGATGAGCAGCTCGGCTCCGGCCCCCTTGATGGTGAAGCCATGCGGCACGTCCCAGTCCTGTTCGAGGTTGGTGACGTGAAAATAGACGGTGTCGCCCAGCTTCACGCCTTCGATGTTGTCGGGGGCGAGGTGCGAACGCATGGCGGTCATGTAGACCCGCACGACATTGCCTTCGCGCACGACACGGGCGTCCTTCTCGCTCTTCGTGACGTAGGCGTGCTTGTTATCCTCAATCTTGAAAAACTTCTTCGACTTCGGCGCGACCAGCGCGGCGGGCAGCGCCTCGGCGTAGTGCGGCTCGCCCACCGTCGGGAAATCGAGCAGGAGCTTCATCTTGTCGCCGCTGATGTCAAAGAGCTGGGCGGATTGCGTGAGCTCGGGTCCGGTCGGCAGGTAACGATCCTTCGTGATCTTGTTGTAGGCGATCGCGTACTTGCCGTGGGGCTTCGTCGTCGGACCGCCGGGGATGCTCATGTGGCCGACGGAGTAATAGGTCGGTGCACGGTCGACGACCTGAAGGGTCTGGATGTTCCACTTCACGATTTCGGAGGTGACGAAGAACGACGTGTAGGCGAAGCCCTTGCCATCGAACTCGGTGTGTAGGGGGCCGAGGCCGGGCTTCTTGACCTCGCCGTGGAGGACCGACTCGTACTTGAGCACCGGCAGGCCGCCGAACTCACCGTCGTGGTCCTTCTTTGCGATCGCCGCCAGCATCTTGTCGAAGGAGAAGACCGGGATGAGCGCGGCGAGTTTGCCGCTGCCGACGATGTAGCTGCCCGTGGGATCCGTGTCGCAACCATGCGGTGATTTCGGGCACGGCATCAGGTAGGCGATGCCGGGAAGTTTGGTGGGGTCGAGGATGATGACGTCTTCCTTGATGGTGGAGGTCGCGGAGTGGGTGTGTTCGTCCCAGACATTGTGGACATACTTGTTCCGCGACTTCCGGCCCTGGCCGGCCTTCACGTACTCTTCGCACTTCTTCCAGTTGATCGCGACGATGAAGTCCTTGTCTTTCTGGGAGGCATTGACCTCGAGCAGGGTGTGGGCGAGTTCGCTGTTGTAGCAGGAAAAGAACACCCAGCCGTGCGACTTGAGTTTGCCCGCTCGCGCCAGATCGATGTCGACGCCGGGCAGCAGCACCTGGAAGGCGACGTTCATCCGTCCGGTCTTGGGTTCGACGCCGACGAAGCTGACCGTGCTCTTGAAGTTCTGCTTGTAGGTGTTGATGGGGACATCGGGGTTGGAGCCCTCGTCATCCAAGGGATAGGCGAAGCGGGTGCCGGCCACGGTGTACTCCGTGTTTTCCGTGACGAACGGCGACGAGTGGTTGCCCGAGCTGTTCGGGATCTCGATGATTTCGTCGGTGCGGAAGGTCTCGAAGCTGATCCGGGCGATGCGCGGCGTGTTGTTGGCGTTGGCGAAGATCCAGCGGCCATCGTGTTCGCCCTTCGTGGTGGAGAGCGAAACGTGATGTTGATCGTCCCACGCCAGGAAACCGTGGGAGGTGTTCAGCATGGGTTTGGTTTCCTCGCTGTAACCGTGGCCGGATTCCGGGTGCTGGGAAAACACGGGGATCTGGCGCAGCAACCGACCCGACGGCAGCCCGTAGATGGCCACGCCGCCGCTGAAACCGCCGGAGACGACGTTGTAGAACTCATCGTGCTTGCCGGGCGCGACATAGACCTTTTCCGCGACGCCGCTCTGCACCGGTGCGACGACGATCTGCTTGGGCTTGCACCCGGTGAAAAAGGCGGCGCTGGAGAGCGCCACCGTGGCTGCGAGGAAAACAATAATCCGCTTTTTCATGATGATAGGGTAGAAATAAAGGTGGTTGTATTAGGTTTCAGGATTCGCCGTCGTTGTGGCGCATGTACTCGAACAGCTGGCGCGCCTCCTCGGTGGTGACGTTCATGTTGGGCATGCGCACCAAGCACATTTCGAGGAGCTTTTGCGCCTCGGCATCCTTCTCGAGCATCATGTCCACGTTGGTGATCATGTTCATGATCCAGACCGGCTGACGCCGCTTGGTGACTCCGGCCCAACCCGGACCCACCACGCGATCGCCGGTCAGCTTGTGGCAGGCCAGGCATTTCATCTCATAGGTGGCCTTGCCCTTTGCCACCCAGTCTGCCTTGAGCGGCTTGGTCATCTCCACGGTCTTGATCTCGATGCCGTGGACCTTGGGCTGCTGGGCAATGATGTCCGCCGGCGTCGGCGACGCTTTGGCGGCGGCCTCGGCGTCCTCCTTGGAGCCGCAACCGGTAAAGACAAGAATTCCGCCCATCGCGGCCATGAGCAGCGGGAGGCGCAGGGTTTCGCCGAGACGGGAAAGGGAATGCGATAGCAGGTGCATACGCTTGCAAGATTACTGGAAGTGCGTTCAAGCCGCCTTGACCCAAGTCAAAGAACTCGCCCTTTCGGCCAGGGATTAGCGCGGCTTCGCCGTGTCGAAGGCGGCCTAATTTCCGGCGATCGGGCGATTTGATTACCATGGCCGCATCGAATTCCAGCAGTTGTTCGTCGTCCCGCCTTCAGGCGGTAGTGAGGGTCCATCCGATTCCGGCTCGAGCGGGACGGCGAACCAAGACCCCGTCTGCGAGCGTCTGGAGCCTGGGGCCGCCCGTGCCTCCGCGGGGCGGATCACTAAATTCTCGACTGCGATCGGCTTTCACCGGTGACTCGGCACGTGCCGGCCAAAGCCACCCTGCAGGACGTAGCGACCCGCGCTGGAGTGCATCGCACGACGGTCTCGCTTTCGTTGCGCGATCATCCGCGCATTCCCGGCGCGACGCGTGAGCGGGTGAAGGCCGTCGCGGCCGCGCTCGGCTACCGCATCAATCCGCTCGTGTCGGCCTTGATGCAGTCGCGGCGGAGCGGCACCGCCGTCAAGCACGTCACGCTTGCGTACGTGACCAATTATCCGACGCGTTTCGGCTGGCGTCCTTCCCACCACGACCGGCCGGATTTTTTCCCCGGCGCCGTCGCGCGCGCCCGCGATTTCGGCTACAAGCTCGAGCACTTCTGGCTCGCCGAGCCGGGGATGACGCCAACGCGGTTTTGCGACATCCTGTCCGCGCGCGGCATCAATGGCGTGATTGTCGGCCGTCTGCCACCCGGGCAGCACACGATGGAGCTGGTGTGGTCGCGCTTCTCGTGCGTGGCGCTCGGGCTCACCCTGCGCGCGCCGCTGCTGCACCACGTGACTGAAAATCACTTCGACGCCGCGTGGCAGGGCATGCAGCGGTGTTGCGAGCGTGGCTACCGGCGCGTGGGGTTTGTGTTTTCCGAGGCCAACGACAGTCCCCGGGTCGGCGATCGCTGGCTCGGCGCTTACCTCGCGCAGCAGCAACTTTTCCCACCCGCGGGCCGGCTACCGCAACCGCCACTACGCCTATCGGCATACCGCGCTGGGTCTCGACAAGGCTTGGCAGCAGAAATATGCCGCCCTGAACACTCCGTTGGGGTTCCGCGCGTATCAGGAAACCAATACCCCTGACCTCAGATATCCGCTCGCTCCCAACAACTACGCCCGGATCAACGAACAATACTATGTCGGCAATACCATCGGCGGTGGCGTTGAATACGCCCCGAGCTATTTCCCGGAAGGAGCCAGTGTTCCCTATGTCTGGGGCAGTTCGGCGACCACGATGAATCGGGACGTGTCCGCGATTGGCTGGACCCCGAGCCCCGATGCCGGTGGCGGCAACTCCAGCGTCCAGACCATTGTGAAGACCATGGGTGGCGTGTTCCAGAGCACCTTCCTCGACGGCCGTTTGGTCGGCACCTTCGGCCTCCGGGAGGACAAGGTGTATGACCACAATGCTCCTTTTTCGACGCTGACCGCGGACCTCCGCCGCTACGATTTCACGGCGTCCAACCAATGGAGAGACGGCTGGCGTCTGGCCAAGGGCACGACGAAGAACCTTTCGATCGTGGCCCGTCCGTTCCGGGATTTCAGGTTTCTCCAGTCCCGGATCAGTGGCGGAAGCGGGTTCAGCCGGTTCCTGGCCGAGGCGGTCAGCAGCCTCAGCCTCAGCTACAACAAAGCGGATAACTTCATTGCGCAGGGCCCGGCCTACGATCTGTTGCTTAACCCGCTGCCCAATCAAACCGGCTCCACCAAGGATTTGGGTTTCTGGATGACCATGCTGGAGGGGAGACTTTCGCTCCGCTACGTTCACCACAATACCCTGCAGCTCGACCTCCGGAACGGCGACATCACCACGATGGCCCAACGCGTGATGCGCTACGAGGGATTTGTCTCGAACGATCGCTGGAACCTGCGGAAACAGGTAACCGCATGGCTGGGCGGGGTCGCAACCAATGATCAAGTTGCCGCGGCCATCAAGATGCCCGTGGCACTGTATAATGGGTTGCAGACCATCGTCGCCAACAACACCTATGCCGCGGCCATGGACATGGAGTCCAAGGGCGATGAGCTGGAAATCAACTACAACCCGACCCGCAATTGGACGGTCAGCGCTTCGGTCACCAAGACCGAGTCGATCAATTCGGCGGTGGGCTCCGCCGTTGATGATTATATCGCCCAGCGCCTGCAGGTTTGGGAAACCCTCGAGGATCCGCGTTTCACCGCGGCCAACGATCCCAACGCCGGCACCGCCAATGCCATCCCCACCGGTGCCACCGGCCACTTGCTCTGGAGGTATATCAGGGGGACGCCATTTACCACGCTGGCCGACTACGACGCCAACAACTCGGCCGCGACCAACTACGCCGGGAACTTGGATGCTCCGATGGCCGTATTCCGGCAAATGATCGGTCGCCCCCGGCCCCAGATCCGCAAGTATTCGGTCAAGTTCAACACGCGATACCAGCTCTCCGGTCTGACGGAAAACAAGATCCTCCGGAACATGAGCGTGGGCGGCTCGGTGCGCTGGACCGACAAGGGGTCCATCGGTTTCTACGGCCTCGGGTATGATCCCGCCAAGGACCTCCGACTCCCGGCGAACCGGATCCTGCAGCTCGATCCGAACCGCCCGATCTACTCGCCGGCCGAAACCTACGTCGATCTTTTCGTGACCTACAAGACCAGGCTGTTCCGGGATAAAATCCGGGCGGCCTTCCAACTCAACGTGAGGAACGTGGGCGAAAGTGGCGGCGGCCTGCAGGCCACGAGCGCTTTCCTCGACGGGAGCCCGTCGACCTACCGCATCGTCGACCCGCGACAGTTCATCCTGTCCGCTGCGTTCGAGCTGTAGCAGAGCCGAACTGATCCCTGCCATCGAGGCACTCGCAAGGGAGGCGGCGATTTATTCCCCTTCGGTCCAATAACCCTGGAGCAAGCTCCGGGGATGATTACTTCGTCCGCCTACGCCCGATGGTCTTCGCCGATCCCTTCCCGCCCGCTTGCCCGGTCCCCAAACAGCTTGCCCGCGCACCCGGCGGCCGGTCCTTTGCTCCGCGACGATGAAGCAGTCCAAACATCCCGCCCCGCCATCTGCGGTCGCCGCGGCGGCGGGTGATACCGACCGCTGGCCGCCATCGGTGGTGTTTGCCGTTGCGCTCGTCGCGACCTTGCTCGCTTACGGTCCGTGCCTGACGGGCGATTTGCTGTGGGACGACGCGGGGCATGTCACCCACCCGAGCCTGCAGTCGTGGTCGGGGCTCATGCGCATCTGGTTCGAGGTCGGGGTGACGCAGCAATATTATCCGCTCCTCCACTCGGTGTTCTGGTTCGAGCACCGGATCTGGGGTGACGCCACGCTCGGCTACCACCTGATCAACGTGCTCTGGCACGCCACATCGGCGTGCCTGCTGGTCGCGATCCTCCGGCGGCTGGCGGTTCCCGGGGCGGTGCTGGCCGCACTGGTCTTCGCCCTTCATCCCGTGGGCGTCGAATCGGTCGCATGGATCGCGGAGCAGAAGAACACGCTCTCAACGGTGTTTTACCTTGCGGCGGCTCTCGCCTGGCTGCGCTTCGAGGATGAGCGGCGACCCGCGCGCTACGTGGTCGCAAGCCTCTGGTTTCTGGCGGCGTTGCTCACGAAGACCGTGACCGCCACGCTGCCGGCGGCCCTGCTCGTCCTCGCTTGGTGGCGCTGCGGCCGGCTGACCTGGCGTGATCACTTCCGGCCGTTGTTACCCTGGCTGGCGCTCGGCGCGGCGGCCGGCCTCGGCACGACGTGGTTCGAGCGCACGCAGATCGGCGCCACGGGCGGCGACTTCGCGCTCGGCGCCGTCGAGCGCGGACTGCTCGCCGGCCGCGTCGTCTGGTTCTACCTCGGCAAACTCCTCTGGCCCGCCGGGCTGACCTTCTTCTATCCCCGGTGGACGATCGACGCCTCCGTCGCCTGGCAGTGGTTGTTCCCCGGCGCGGCGATGGGGCTGCTCGCCTTCCTCGTCTGGTGGCGGCGGCGCGATCGTGCCCCGCTGGCGGCGGCCCTTTTGTTCGGCGGCACCCTGTTTCCAGTGCTCGGCTTCGTGAACGTGTATCCCTTCGTGTTCTCCTACGTGGCGGACCACTTCCAGTATCTTGCGAGCCTCGGGATGATCGCGTTTCTCACGGCGGCGGCGACGCGCGGCTTCGCGCTCTTGCGCTGGCCGCGCTGGAGCGGCCCGGCCGCGGCCGCTTCGCTCCTGCTGTTCCTCGGCGTTCTCACGTGGCGGCAGAGCGGAATGTATCGGGACGTGTTCACGCTTTATGAGACCACGCTCGCGCGCAACCCCTCGAGTTGGGTCGCCCATCTCAATCTCGGCACGGCGTTGGACGAAACCGGTCAACCGGAAGCGAGTTTGCCGCATCTGCAGCGGGCGCTCGAATTGAAGCCTGGTTTTCCCGAAACCCTCAACAGTCTTGGCAACGTGTTGAACCGGCTCGGGCGTTCGCGCGAGGCGCTGCCGCTGCTTGAAGAGGCGGTGCGGATCCAGCCGCGCTTCGCCGGCGTGAATTACGGATGGGCGCTGGCCAGTCAAACGCGCGTCACCGAGGCGGTTGAGCAGTTCGAGCATGCCCGGCGACTGCAACCGGACTTGGCGGACGTGGAGTTCAAGTGGGGGCTTACATTCGCGATGCACGGTCGCCTGAGTGAAGCCCTGCCGCATCTTGAACGAGCCGTCGAACTGAACCCCGAGAATGCGGACATGCGGCACGCGTTGGGCCGCGCGTTGCTGGCCTTCGGGCGGAGGGCGGAAGCAATTGCGCAATTTCGGGAAGCGCTGCGCCTCGACCCGAATCATGCCGGAGCGCGGGAGGGACTCGGCGGCAACCGTCGCGGTGGTGCGGCCGCACCGAGAAGTGCCGCCGAACTTTTTACATGAAAAGCGCCTCTTCTCCCGCCAGCTCGTCCACGCCGTCAACCGCCGCCGGCGGCAATTTCCGCTGGGTTATCTGCGGCCTGCTGTTCTTTTCAGTCGCGGTAAACTACGTCGACCGGCTCGTCCTCGCCATCCTCAAGGCGGATTTGAGCCGCGAACTCGGTTGGAGCGACGCGGACTACGGCTGGATCACCGCGGCGTTTTCGTTCGCCTACGCCTTTGGTTATCTCTTTGGCGGCCGCCTGATGGATCGCTGGGGCGTGAAGCGTGGCCTGCCAATCTTCGTCTTTTGCTGGAGTTGTGCGGCGACGGCCCACGGGCTGTGCAGCTACATCGGGATCGAGGCAAAGTTCGCGCTGACCTACCCGTGGTTCTCGTGGGCCGAGCAGGGGGTGGTGTGGCTCACGCTCTCGATGCCCATGACCGCGTTGGGCTTCATGCTCGCCCGGATTGCCCTGGGGCTGACGCAGGGCGGCAATTTTCCCGGCGCCATCAAGGCCGTGGCGGAGTGGTACCCCGCGAAGGAGCGTGCCTTCGCCACGGGCCTCTTCAACGCCGGCACCAACGTTGGCGCGATTGTCTGTCCGATCGGGGTGCCCTGGCTCTACGCGCACCTCGGGTGGCAGTGGACTTTTTATCTCACGGGTGCGACCGGCTTCATCTGGGTCGTGGCGTGGTGGTTCATCTATGAGGCACCGGAAAAGCACTCTCGGCTCTCCGCGCCAGAACTCGCCTACATCAAGCAGGGTCAACCCGCGGTCGAGAAAAAGGCGGTCAAGACTCCCTGGCTCACGCTGTTCCGGTATCGGGCGGTTTGGGCCTACATCATCGCCAGCATTCTGGCGGCGCCGGCGTGGGGCTTCTATCAGTTTTTCGTGCCGGATTTTCTCGGCAAGCGCTTCGGGATCGGCACGCAGGCGGTCGGGTGGTGGACCGGCGCGTTCTTCGCCTTGGCTGCCGTCGGCGGGGTGGCCGGGGGCTGGCTTGCGGGCCGGCTCATCAACCGCGGCTGGAGCCTGAACGCGGCCCGAAAAATCACGCTCCTCATCTGCGCGCTCGCGGTCGTGCCGGTGTTCTTCGCCCCGTATGCGCCCACCGTGTGGCTGGCTGTGCTCATCGTCGGTCTCGCGGGCTCCGCGCACCAGGGCTGGTCGGCCAATCTCTACAGCGTCGTTTCCGACACGATGCCGCGGGAAGCCATCAGCTCGGTTGTCGGTCTCGGCGGTTTTGTCGCGTATTTCACCGGCGGTTTCGTCAACGGCTTTACCGGCATGATACTCCAAAAAACGGGCAGCTACGTCACGGTCTTCGCCTACTTTTCCTGCATGTACCTGCTGTCGTTGCTCGCCATCCAGGTGCTCGTGCCACGCCTGGAGCCGGAAGTGAGGAGCTAGACCCGTGCCCGCTGCCGTTTCAACTGTCCCTCGGCCGCCTGGCGCGCATGACGCCGCTTCGCTGCCACCGTGGCTTCCCGATCTTGGCGACGGTCGGTATCAGAATCCGATCCTCTTTGCCGATTACTCCGACCCTGACGCGATCCGCGTCGGACTCGACTACTGGCTCACGTCCTCGAGCTTCAGCCATGTCCCCGGTCTGCCGATTCTCCATTCGCGCGACCTCGTCAACTGGACGCTCGTCAACCACGCGCTGCCTGCCCTGCGCCACGGGGAAGGGTCCGCACCCGGCTCGGCGGCGGGAATTGCCGCGGGCCAGTTCGAGGGTCCGCGCCACGGTGGCGGGGTGTGGGCACCCGCGCTCCGCCATCACGCGGGCAGGTTCTGGATCTATTACCCCGACCCTGATTTCGGCATCTTCCTCACCACCGCCAGCGACCCGCGCGGGCAGTGGAGCGTCCCGGCTTTGGTGAAGGGCGGCAACGGCCTGATCGATCCATGCCCGCTCTGGGACGACGACGGCCAGGTCTATCTCGTTCACGGCTGGGCCCGGAGCCGCTCGGGCAAAAACAATCACCTAACCCTCAACCGACTCTCCGCCGACGGCAGCCGGGTGCTCGACGGTGAGGGCGTGGTGATCATCGACGAAAATAAATCGAGTCGCGGTTTCCAGACGCTCGAAGGCCCGAAACTCTACAAGCGGGGCGACACGTACTGGATCTTCGCGCCCGTCGGTGGCGTCGCCACCGGCTCCCAGGCGGTCTACCGGGCGAAGACGATCGACGGTCCTTACGAGGCGCGAATCGTCCTCGCACAAGGTGCGTCCGCGATCAATGGCCCCCACCAAGGCGCGTGGGTCGACACTCCCGGCGGCGAACACTGGTTCCTGCACTTTCAAGACCGCGGGCCGTTCGGTCGCGTCGTCCATCTGCAGCCGATGGCCTGGCGCAGCGACGGCTGGCCGGCGATGGGCACCGGCGTCGCCACCGGCACCGAGATCGGTGAGCCAGTCCTCGTGCACCAGAAACCCGTGGCCGGGGCAGCGCCCGCCACCGGGCCGTTCGGCCCCGCGGTCAACGACGAGTTCGCGTCCCATGAACTTGGGCGGCAGTGGCAGTGGCAGGCCAGCCCCCGCGCGGGATGGCATTCGCTCACCGCGAATCCCGGCTGGCTTCGTCTCGCGTGCCTCGCCCCGCCTGCGGCGAGCACGGTTCCGCCCGTTCCCGCGGCGAGTCACTACGATACCGCTAATCTCCTTCTGCAAAAGTTTCCCTCCCCCGTTTTCACTGCGACAACTGCGCTCGAGTTCTCCGGCGCGCGCGAGGGCGACGCAGCGGGCTTGATGGTCTTTGGCCACAGCTACGCGTGGATTGGACTCCGCCGGACTCCCTCCGGGGTGAGGCTGGTCCAGGGGGTCAACATCGACGCCCACGAGTCCGGCCCCGAACGCGAAGCGGCCTCGATTCCCGCGCCCGGGCTGAGCGTCGTCCTCGGCGTGACCGTCGCTCGCGACGCCAGGTGTCACTTCGCCTACAGTGTCGATGGCAAAGCGTTTTCTGCCTTCGGCGAAGAATTTCAGGCGACCGCGGGCAAGTGGGTCGGGGCGAAAGTCGGCCTTTTTGCCGCCGCTTTGCCCGGTAGGTCCGGGTCGGGATACGCCGATTTCGCTTTCTTCCGCCTCACGGCGTAGCTCGCCCGCGCGGTGCAGGAGTTTGCCGGTAGGGGAAAGGGGCAAAGTATCGGGACGGGGCTCGGGATGAAGGCGGCAAGTGGCATGATTGGCGCATGAACAAGAAGCCATTGCTCAGGCACCGGCCCTCAGATTCAGCTTGCTCCACTTACTTCACCCGGGCGGTGAGGCATGGAGGTTGTGGGGGATCGGGAGCATCGCGGCGCGCAAATCGAATTGTGCCCTCGTGATCTTGGCGCGCGATTCCTCCGCCTTGGAAGATCGCCGTTCTCCGTGTTGGCCGTTTCGGTTCCGTACTGACGGAGACGCGTTCAACGACGTAACCAAAGGCCCGGCTTTTCTTCGGATCGTTCGTAAGGTTTGTGTTTCGGCCGTGCCCAGTATGCCCACTCGGAAAGCGATGGTCCGTGTTTCTCGCCCAAAATTCTAGCATGCTCCGCTGGCGCATCATCTTTCTCGTCAGCATCGCGATTGCGGTGAGCTATCTCGACCGGCAGACGCTGCCGGTGGCGATCAAGGCGCTTGAGCAGGACATCCCGATCAACAATCAGCAGTTCGCCCTGCTGCAGACGGCGTTCCTGTTCGCCCCGGGGGGGGGCCAAGTGTTGCGGACGAACGCGGCGACATGTCGATTTGGCGTCGGATTGAGGATACGGCCAAACTTCTGATGAATCTGCGCAACCCTTGACTAATGCCACGCAAGTCTTGCTTGGAAGAGGCGGCTACTGTTCTCCACGCAACCGAATATATGCTCGACGTGGCAACGGATCTGCGACTTGAGCCGGTTGAATTCTTTTTGCAGGTTGTTCAGCGGATGGTTCCGCGCGCCCTTTTCGTGAATGTAGTTTTTGACGCCAAGCTCCGCCAGTTGCGCATCCGTTTTGGCGCTTTTGTAAGCACGGTCCGCGAACAGATTTTTGCGGGCCAATCAAATCTGGCAATGGCTGCGAATCGTGGACCGCGGCATCGGTGACTCTGTAGTCGGTGATGATCGCCGAGTCGGCATCCGCTCGGATGTGGTTCTCTTAGCCGTAAAACGTCTCCGCGTTTTCTTTGTCCAGCGCGCGTCCAGATCTTTTTGGCTGAGCGTGTGCGGCTGACTCTCCCACGCGGGCCAGGCCGAAACTTGCAGCGTGGTCGTCAGGTAGAGCCGAGTTGTTGCAGGTTTCGGCCCCGTGGATCGGCTGTCGGTATTGGCGGCCGACAACGGTACGGGCGCGGTCATTGCGGGAATCTACGACGCGACGCCGGCCGCCAGTTTCACGAATTCCACGCCAAGGCTCGTCAACGTTTCCGTCCTCAAGTCGCTCAGCTCGGGTTTCACGATGGGTTTCGTGGTCGATGGCACCGACACCAAGAACGTGCTCGTCCGCGCCGTCGGGCCGACGCTGGTGTGCGCCGCCGTTCAACGTGCCGGGTGTGGTCGCCGTCCCGCAGCTCACCCTTTATTCCGGTCCGACGGCCGTTGCCTCGAACGACAACTGGGGTGGCGGCGCAACGCTCACTTCCGCGATCTCGTCCAGCGGCGCCTTCGTGTTGCCCGCCACCTCGCGCGATGCGGTGGTCGTCGCCAGCCTCAACCCGGGCAACTATTCGGTGCAGATGTCCGGCGTGGGCGGCCTCACTGGCGCGATTCTGGTCGAGGTCTTCGAGCTGCCGTGAGCGTGGGGTCAGGTTAATTAGCCGACCCCCTCGGATCCGAACCCGGTCGCGTGGAATCCATCGGTCTCAGGTCTAAGGGGCGCATCGGTGAGCTGCCGGGTAAGGGGCATACCCTCGCGCACGTTCCTCGGCGGTGGAGGGCAGCGCTTCGTCGCCGCCGCGCCATCGTGATGACGCATCGGGCCGACCAAGCGGCGACCGCCGAAATCTCGCCGCCGCCGCGCCCAGCCAATGGGGTGGTGGTTAGATGTTCGTCAAGCCGGGTACTACGCGACGGACACGATGCGCTGGGTCGCGCTCGGCCCCCGGCCGTTCGTCCGCACGGTGTCGCCTACTTTCTTGCCGATCAGTTGCCCGCCCAGCGGAGATTGAGTCGTTAGGACCATCGCCTTGCGGCCGTCGACGGTCAGTTCGAGGCCGCCGGCCCGCGGTCCGAGGAAATACCGCGCGCTCTTGCCGCCCGCATCGAGCTCAACCAGCGCGCCGAGCACAATGGCATTGTCCGGACCAAGGTCGGGCAGGGCGAGGGAGGTGTAGACTTCGAGACTGATCTCGATTTCCGCCGCCAGCTTGGCCTGGCCCTCCGCGAGATAGGCCGCCTCCTGGCTATGCGTATCCCACTTGTTCTGCGCGCGGCTTTCCTCGCTGGTTGCCTCGTCACGGGCCAGGGCGGCGGCTTCCGTCAGGAGGGTCAGTTCCTCGCGGAGTTGCTGTAGAATTACTTCACGCAGGGCTGATTTCTTCACGTCGGAAATGATTTTGCCGGGAGGGCCCGTGTTCGTTTTTACTGGCGGAGCCGAATGTGCTCTCGCATGTTCACGCTCGGCCCGGCATTCTTGTCAACGGGCTTCACGCATGGCGCGCAAAATCTGCTTCATAAATTACAAAGGGGGCGTCGGTAAGACCTCCCTCATCGTCAACACGGCCGCTTCACTCGCGAAGATCGGGAAGCGCGTATTGCTGTTCGATTTCGACACGCAGTCGAATGCCAGCATCTGGCTCCTGCGGCTCGATCGCTGGAACAAGATCAACGCCACCGGCGAGGGCGCGATTTACTCGATCTTCGATCCGGGTCGCGCCCAGGTGAAGGACATGATCATCAAGGACGTGGTCGAGGGAAAGACCGGGGAAAAGCTGCTCCCCGGCCTCGATCTGGTCCCGACGACGTTCAATCTCGTCGACCTCGAGAACGAATACAACGGGGACCCGAAGCGACCGCCGTATCTGGTTTTCTACGAGCAGCTCGCCGCGATTGAGGCCAACTACGATTTCATCCTCTTCGATTGTCCGCCGAACATCCTGCGCGCCTCCCAGTGCGGCGTGTTCTCGTCCAATGAGATCTACGTGCCGTCCAATCCCGACGCCCTCAGCCTGATCGGCTTCACGCTGTTGGTGGAAAAACTGCAGAAGTTTCACCAGCTATCCGCCAGCTTTCGGAAGGCTGCGATGGGGCCGGCATCACAGGTGCACGGCATCATCTTCAATTCCATTAAGACGGGGATCGACATCGAGGTGCCGAAGATGCGCATGCAACTTCGGTTGAACCAGTTCAAGACCGCGAAGCGAGCTGCGCCGATCGCCAAGATCTTCGAGACGCAGATTCGCGATGCGATGGTGGTCCGCCGGGCGGTGGCGCTTGGCCTGCCGGTCGCGCTCGTGAGCGCCGAAGCGGCCGAAACCGGGCCGGGCGGCGAAAATGTAGTCAACGACTACCGCAAGCTTGCGGGCGAAATCATCAATCACGTTGCAAACTAGGCAGTCGCCTTTTCATGCCTGTCCTTGTGCAGCTCGGGGCGGCACTGCAACCCGCCGCCACTCCCTCTAGGTTCGGGAGCCGGCAGGGTTCCCTTTGGAGCCGCGCGGACCCGGAATCAATCTCTCTTCCACCCTATCGCTCCGATCTCCTATCCCCATGAAATCCACCGCCAAAGACTGGGACGAAGTCCGCAGCGCGTTTTCGACCTCCATCATGGTCGACACGCCCCTGAACAGTCTCGCCCAAAACCTCGACAGCCCGGAATGGCCGGTCAAGGGCAAGGAAGAGACCCCGGCAAAATACATCGATCTGACCTTCGATGAAGTCGTCGAGCTGCTGCAGCTCAAGGGCCAGAAGCCGGAGCGCCTGGACCAGCTCATCGGCCTGCTCAAGGAGACGCTGGCATTCGACAATCCCTTTGGCGACATGGTGGTGCAGACCGAGGCGGCGTCGGCACGCGACAATCCGTTGCTCAAGAACCTGGCCAAGCTCGGCATTCCGGAAAATTTCCCGATCACGCTCACGGCGCTCGAACCGGGCACGCTGGAATTCTGCAAGCTGGAAAAGCTGCACACGCTCGGCGAGTTTGCGGTTTTCGCGCAGGGCATGTCGCAAAACGTGATCGTGGGCGGCGATTTTCGAAAGTTGCTCAACGCGCTTTCGCATGTTGACGAGGCCGCGCTGACCGGCGTGATGCCGTTCCGCCGCGGGCAGAAGGGCCTCCACCTGATCGAGGCGCTGGCGCACGCGTCCCGGGCGCCGGATGCGGAGTCCCGGGTCGAGATCGCGGTCACGTGGTTTCGCGACGACCTTGCCGCGATTGAAAAGGATCTCGCGGCCGGCGGTTCGCTCGAACGGCACTTCGTGGTCCTGGGGGATGCCGCGCTCGAAGAGCACGCGGCCGATCTGCTTCGGCCGCACCTGCGGGTGGCGGCGGGAAAAGCGAAGGCGGCGGGGCCGGCGAAGAAGTCCGGGCTCTTCGGTTGGTTGTTCAAGAAATAGCAAGCGATGCCTGTTCCCGGACCGATCAAATTTCCCGTCGCGCGGCCGGCCTCCGCCGCCCCGGCACTCGCGCTTCCGCGGCGTCGCGCCGCGATCAGCCCCTCGCCGTTTGAGGTGTCCGAAGCCTCCGCCGCGGCCCGCGAATCGATCAAGGCGATCGTCTCGGCGACGCGGGCGCCCTTTGGCAATGTGGCGGGCGCCGAATCGGCGAAGGTCGCGGAGCTGGAGCGTTCGCTCCGGCAGCTCGAGCTTTCGCTGGCGGATCGGGAGCGGTTGCTGAACGAGAACGAGGCGCGGCTCGCCGATCGCGAGCGGGACGTCGCCGAAATGGAGGCGCTGTGTCTCGCGCGCGAAAAACTGCTCGCGGCCTCCCGCGTGGCGGCGCCGCCGCAGGCGGTTATTTCACCCGAGGAGAAGGCCGCGCTGGAACAACTGCGCGCCGAACTCGAGCGCCAGGAGGAAAGTCTGAAGGAGGCGAAGCAGGCGATTCGCGACCGCGAACAATTTCTCGACGAATCAGAAACGAAGCTCTTCGAGAAAGTGCAGGCGCAGCAGGAGAAGGAAATCGAATTGGAGCAGCGGGAGGAGGATCTGCGCGCCCGGGACCGGCGCTTTCGCGAGCGTGAAGCCGCCGTCGATCCGCAGGCTGCCAGCGCGCTCAAGGCCGAAGACGAAGCGGCGAAGAAGCACGACGAGTTTAACGAGTAGTTGCGAAAGGTTCGTACTTTCTCGCCCGTGCCGCGGCGATCGATGCCCGCCCCTGAAACGGCGCGACAGCTCCGACGGCGATCGTTGGCCGGCGCGGAAATAATGTTCGTCCGCCCAACGCGGTCCGATCGCGCATAGGGATTGATCCTCGCGCCATCTAGGGTTTACATTTGTCCCCGATGCGCACCCAGTGTGCGTAGGCTGGTGGGAAAATCGTCCTGCCAGCGTGAACAACTGAAGCAAAAGGAAAAAACATGGCTAAGAAAGTTACAAAACCCGCGTCCAAGAAAAGTGCTGCTCCGGCGAAAAAGGTCGCGGCCAAGAGCAAGGGAAAGAAGTAAGGTTAGTTGCGCTCCGCCTCTCTTCCGCCGCGGCCAAGACGGCCGCGGCGGAGATTGGCGCCAGCGAGCAGGGGTGGGCCCGCCGCCCCGTGCGTCGAGTGAGGAGAATGGGAGCGGGTAGGAAGGCGCCAGCCGGCGGCGGAAAATCAGATTATGGTTTGTTCCCCTCCGGGGCCGATTCAGAGATCATCGACGATGTTCCTCTGTTACCCCAACAGGACTTTGTGTTTCTGGTTTCGCCGGGCGACCGCCTTGACGGAGGTTTCTTACGCGGGCCGGTTCGTGCCCGCGACCCTTTGCGCCACCGGGTGGGCGAGCTGGCGTCCGCCGCGGGCGAGTCCCACTTCACTGCGACGGTCAACAGGATTGGCCGTCTGGATCGCCCGCGCCAGGTGCCCGGCGAGATCTCCGTCCCAAATCGAATCGATCGTTCCCATCCGGACGAAATTCTCGGCGCCGGGGGCGAAGACCGGGTGGGATCGCGCCAGCTCGGCGAGCCGCTCCACCGGCACCTTCATCACCCGCGCCATCGCATTTAGGCCCATGACATGGATCGTCGTGGCCGGCAAGGCATGGCAGGCGTCCGCCATCAGCCCCGTCACGAAGAAACCAGCCGACACCGCCTGATCGTAAACCAGGCCCACCGTGGGGTGTCCGTGAACCCGGGCCAGGTCGATGCACTGGGCGAGGTGGGCCATGAAACGGCTGAGGCCAAGCAGCTCATCCTGGCGGCTCAACCGATGGCCCTGGGTATCGACCAGGATGATGAGGGGGCGTTGCGGTGCGGCGCGGATCACGCGCAATACTTCCGCGGCGAAGGCCAGGGCAATTTCGAATCCGATCGGCGCGTGTCCTGCTGTTCCCACTACAGCGACGCTCCGGCCGGCGACCCGGGCTTCACCGGCGAGGACGTGCCCTGCGCAATGGATCGCGTGCCCCTCGGGAAACAGTTGATCGGCCAGGGCGCGCCATGGTCCCGGCGTCTCCTCGTCGCCGGCGCCGGTCGTGCGGACCGGCAGTTCCCCGCGCGATCCCTCGCGGCGCAACGCCGTCGCGGCCTCGACAAAGTCCACGAGTCCGGCGCGGGACAGCGCCTCCGGATCGGACGCGCCGAGCCGGCGCCAGATCTCATCGGCGTCCCGGCATCCGCCGAATCGGCGCGCACGGCGGGTCAGGATCGCCTGTTCGACCGCGAGTCCGTCAAGGTTGAATGGCTTCAACGCCGACAACGCGGCGATCGCGGCCGCGGCGAATGCCGCGATGTCGTCTGCGACCACCCGATCGCAATCGCCGAGCACGTACCGGTGTCGGCCGCCCATTGTGCGCCAGACGAGGGTGCGGTCCTTGGAATCGAACTCGCCGGGACCGTGCGCGGTTTCAATGACCTCGGGACCGGAGAGACCGAGGCGGCCGTCCTCGCTCATGATGAGGGTGTCGCAGCAGCGGGCCACGATGCTCATGCCGCCGAAGCAACCATTGGCGCCGCCGACCAACGCCAGCACGGGGATCCCCCGGCCGCGGAGCCCGAGGACGCTGCGCAACACTTCGGATACGCCAATCAGCGCCGCATTGGCCTCGTGCAGGCGAACGCCCCCTGAGTCGAGCAGCAGCAGAACGGCCGCGGGGCGCTCGCGCGCCGCGCGTTGGAGCAGGCCGACGATTTTCGCACTGTGCACTTCGCCCGCGGCACCGCCCATGAACCGGCCATCCTGGGCCGCGAAGAACACCGTCTTTCCGTCCAACGCGCCGCGGCCAACGACGACGCCGTCGTCGAACGCCGCCGGGAGATCGAATTCGGCCAGGTGGGGGCTCGTGACGCGCGCGGACGGGGGCAGAAATTCCTCGCCACTGCCGGCGTCCAGCAGTCCGGCGAGGCGTTCGCGAGCCGTTGCGGCGCGGAAACTTTCCGGCCGGGCGCTCGAAGCGGGTGCGCCCGGCCCCGCGCCGGCCGCTTGATTCAGCCGGAGCGTGATGACCGCGGGAACCGCGCCGCCGTCATTGATCGCGATGCGCACATTGGAGAGTTGGTGCCGCGCGTGAAAATCATCCAGGAGCGCGGACCAGGTTGCGCCGGAGGCATGGGCCGCGGTGTTGACCTCCACCTCGCACCCGCCGCCGAGATCCGCGGGTTCGACCAAGATCTCGAGGTTGCCGGAGGCTGCGGCGCCGACGAGGCATGGCATTCCCGCGAGGCTCCGCGAGCCGCCGGCAAAGTGAAAGTGAAGCCGAGCCATGGCGGAAACAGGGTGGAAAAATTTGGGCGTCAGATTCCAGGCCACCGCCCTAAACGAAGAATCGGGTTCGCGCCCACGTTTCGGATCGGCAGTTCCGGCCGGCGGTTTGAACTGTCGCCCGTGGTCGCGCCGGGGTCAGGGCACCGGGAAGAAACGGACGACCGGGACAGGCGGTGGAATTCGGGCGGACAAGTCAGCGGGGCAGGGGATGAAGTTCGATGCGGCGGAAAAAAATCTCGGCGCCCTCGGATTGGAACAGGAGGTTGCCCGCCTTGAAGGATCCATTCCGGCCCTCGTTTACCTTCACGCCGTTCAGAAAATAGACGAGGTTACCGTCGGCGCAAATTGCCTCGATGCGGTTCCATTGTCCAACCGGCTTCTCGACGTCCTTTGCGCCGCGGAAGCCGAGGACATCTTTCCACGCCAGGTCGCGATACTGCCAATCCAGCCGGCCCTTGCTGAACTCCGTCGGCGTGCCGGCGGGATTCCAAACCATTTTGCCGAGCAGAACGGGAACGGTCAGGCGGGGGGCGGCGGGCACATCGGAACCGCGATTGTAGCCGGGGAGCAGCAGGAGGTCCCCGGTGCCGCCCTCGATGATCTGATACTCGATCGAGCGCAGCCAGGGCGACGAAAACGTCTTGGTCATGTTTCCATCCTCGCCTTCGCAGTGCAGGAGGATGCCGGAGTCGCGCGCGCGATTGTGGCGGGGCGCCCAGGTGATCGAACCCCAGCGGAACTCCACCACGAGTTTGTAGTTGGCATAACGCTGGTGCGTGATGATGCCGCCGTAATGCTGCCCGCTGCTGCGGATGGCCGGGGCCCCATCGATGTTATCCACCACCGTGAACACGCGGTCCGGATCGACGTGCCCGAATTTTGGCAGCCAGGTGTAAAACGAGGACAGGTCTTTGCCGTTGAACAGCGAGATCGTCTCTTTGGGCACGATCGCCGGCCGTGCGTCGTCGGCGGCGGCGTGGGCGGACACGGCGAAACATGCCACGCAAAGGACGGCCAGGCCGCGCCGGAGGAAGTCATTGACCGCCGGGCGCAACGGTTCCGTTGGCCGCGGGGAAATGAGGGTGGTGGGTTCGGACAGCACGTCGATATTCATAGGTAGGTCAGTTGCAGGGTTGAGGTTAATCTGCACGAAAGGGAAGACGCTGACCACTGCCCAACGCCGGCTCAAGTGGTATTGTTGGCGGCCGGCGGCGGAGCGGCGGATCTGATCGCTTGCCTGAGAAACGGAATCGCGTTGGCATGGCGGCCGTTCTTCCCCGTATCGTCTGAAATTTTCCTCAACCCCTCGCCTGCATGAAATCATTTACTCGCTTCGCGCTCGTGTCCACCGCGGTGGTGACCGCCAGCCTGCTCCACGCCGCCAAACCGCCCGCGGGTTTCAAGGCCCTTTTCAACGAAAAGGATCTGACGGGCTGGCGCGGTGGCACCACGTTTGACCACCGCAAGCTGATGGAAATGCCGGAGGCGGAGCGGGCGGCGAAGATCGCGGCCTGGACCGCCACGCTCACCCAAAAAGGCGAGAAGACCGGGCTGGTGCACTGGCGGGCGGAAGGCGACGAGCTGGTCAACGACGGCGGCGGCAACTATGCGACGACCGAGAAGGACTACGGCGACTTTGAATTGTTGCTGGATTACAAGACGGTGCCGCAGGCCGACTCCGGCATCTATTTGCGCGGCGTGCCGCAGATCCAGATTTGGGACATCAATCAACCGGACATGGCCAAGGCGCCGGATCGACATCCGAAACTGGGTTCGGGCGGCCTCTATAACAACAAACCGGGCACGCCCGGCCGGGATCCGCTGGTGCTGGCGGACAGACCGTTTGGCGAGTGGAACCACTTTCGGATTCTGATGGTGGGAAGTCGCGTCAGCGTGTGGTTGAACGAAAAGCTCGTCGTGGATCACGCCGTGCTTGAGAATTACTACGACCTGAAGCTGCCGCGCGAACAGCAGCGCCCGATTCCGGCCCGCGGGCCGATTCAGCTGCAGACGCACGGCGGTGAAATCCGCTGGCGCAATATTTTCCTCCGTGAGATTGGCAGCGACGAGGCGTGCCAGATCCTGTCCCGGCGGGGTGACAATGGCTTCAAGTCGATCTTCAACGGCCGGAATCTGAACGGTTGGGCGGGTCCCCTCGATGTGGTCGAGGCCCGGGACGGCGCGATGATTTGGCGGGCGGGCAAAGGGGGCACCGTCTATTGGAATCAGGAACTCGCCGACTTCCAGGCCCGGCTGCACTACAAGCTGCCGGCGGGCGGGAACAACGGCCTCGCCATTCGGTATCCAGGAACTGGAAACCCGGCCTACGACGGGATGACCGAGGTTCAGATCCTCGACGACAACTATGAGCAGGCGAAGAAGGCCAAAATCGATGCGCGCCAGGCCCATGGTTCCGTGTACGGGATGGTCGCGGCGGCGCGGGGGTATCAGCATCCGATCGGCGAATGGAATTTCGAGGAGGTCACGGTCCAGGGCTCGCGCATCAAGGTGGAGGTGAACGGCACGGTGATACTCGATGCGGATGTGGCCAAGGTCGATCTGGCCACGGTGATGGCCAATCACCCGCATCCGGGGAAGGATCGCAAGAGCGGCTACTTCGGCTTTGCCGGCCACAACGACCCGGTTCAGTTCAAGGAGATCAAGGTCAAGAAACTTTGATGGTCAAACGGGCGGCTGTTTTCGGGCGGCAGGAAAACAGCCGGCGGCCAGGCGATTCAAGTGGACGTTGGCGACGGACGCGCTGAGCCCAGGGGCGCGCCCGGCGGCTGGGCTGGAGCGGCGCGCGCTTCGGTTGCGACTGGCGGCGGGCCCACGCCATCGCCGGTCGCGGGTGTGATCACCACCTGGAGCGGCCGGGTCGTTTCGAGATGCACGTCGCGTTGCGGGAACGCCATGACGATTTCCTCGGTGGCGAACACCGCGGCGATGCGATGCCGCAGTTCGTTCTCGACCACGATGCGCTCGAGCAACGCGGTTTCCTGCGTGAGCCAGTGCGCCGCGTCCATCGAGACCCCCTCTGGGAGCTTCGCCAACTCCCCGCGTGTCGCCGCGATCTCCTTTTGCAGCGCCATGCGTCGCGCCGCGATCGCCGGGACTGACACCTCGGCCTTTTGCGCGGGGATCAGGTCCCTGCTTAACCGGTGCCGCCCCGGCCATGGGGTGCGCCAACCTACCGCTTCCTCTTTTTCCGGGCTCTTGTCTTTCCAGGCTCGAATAATGCCGCCACCGCCCCCGCCGGATCGCGCACGACCGCCATCCGGGCGTCGCCCATGGCCTTCGCGGGTCGAATGATCGTGCCGCCTTTGGCAATGCACGCCTTCAAGCTCGCGGTCAAATTTGGCACCGTGATGTAGATCAACCACTGGGGCGGCAGGTCCGCATTTTCCCCGCGCGCGTGGCAGATTCCCGCGGCCGGCTTTTTCGATCGCGGCGGCATCAGGCAATAGTCGTTGTAATCACCCATATCGACCGGCATCGGACTCCAGCCGGCAACCGCGCAATAAAAGTCCCGCACCGGATCGGCGTTCGGGATCGTGAGATCAAACCAGGAGATCGTTCCAGGCTTCGGGGTTTTCATCGGTTTGTGGGTTATGCTGAGCCGGTTGATTTTCAAGTGCGATTTCGGTTCCAGCTCCTTCCCAAGGCACCCCCCGGGTGACGGTTGCTGAACTGCAGCCGCGACCTGTGTCCGCCGTCGCCGTCTGCCCGGTCGGCGAGGCGATTCTCCGGCCCTTCATAGGGCAAGACCCTATTGGGCCCGCGCAAGACTTCGCCTACACTTTCGGTTCACCTGCATTCACGCATCTCCAGAAAAAACAAGAAATGAAAACCAGCACCCAAGACAGAGCCGAAGGTACCGCCAAAAAAATCGCCGGACGCGTCAAGGAGGTCACCGGCAAGGCGATCGGAAACCCCCGTCTGCAAGCCGACGGAAAAGCGAAAAAGGTCGAAGGTCAGATCCAGAAAAAGATCGGCGAAATCAAGAAAGTGCTCGGTCGCTAACGGATCCCGAACCAACCCCTTTGCTTCGTCCCCAGCCCGGAACAATCACCGATTGCCGGGCCCTCAAAGCGTCGCGAGGATGTCGTTCAGCGTCTTGCTCGGCCGCAGGGCCGCGGAAGCCTTCGCGTCGTCAGGCTGATAGTAGCCACCGATGTCGGTGGGCTTGCCTTGGACGGCGAGGAGTTCGGCCGCGATTTGCTGTTCGTTCGCGGTCAATTTTTCGCCGAACGGTTTGAAGATGGCCTGCAGTTCGAGATCGGAGGATTGGGCGGCGAGGGCCTGGGCCCAGTAGAGCGCCAGGTAGAAGTGACTGCCGCGATTGTCGGTGGTGCCGAGCTTGCGACCGGGGGAACGGTCGAACTCCAGGAACTTGCCGTTGGCGGCGTCGAGCGTGTCGGCGAGGACCTTGGCCTTCGCGTGGTTGAACGTCTGGCTCAGGTGTTCGAACGAGGCGGCGAGGGCGAAGAATTCGCCGAGACTGTCCCAGCGCAGGTAATCTTCCTGCACGAATTGCTCGACGTGCTTCGGGGCGGAGCCGCCGGCGCCGGTCTCAAACAGGCCGCCGCCATTCATCAGCGGGACGATCGAGAGCATCTTCGCGCTCGTGCCGACTTCGAGGATTGGGAAGAGATCGGTCAGGTAGTCGCGGAGGACGTTGCCGGTGACGGAAATCGTGTCCTGGCCCGCCTTGAGCCGCTCGAGCGTGGCGAGGCAGGCTTCGGCGGGGGCGAGGACCTTGAGGTCGAGTCCCGTCGTGTCGTGTTGCGTGAGATAGGTTTGGACCTTGGCAATGATTTGGGCGTCGTGCGCGCGCTTGGCGTCGAGCCAGAAGATCGCCGGGGTGCGGCTGAGGCGGGCGCGCTTGACCGCGAGTTTCACCCAGTCCTGGACGGCGGCGTCCTTGGTCTGGCAGGCGCGCCAGATGTCGCCTTCGTCGACGAGGTGTTCGAGGAGGACCTTGCCGGTGTCATCGACGACGCGAACGGTGCCTTTGCCGGGAATCTGGAACGTCTTGTTGTGCGAGCCGTATTCCTCGGCGGCCTGCGCCATGAGGCCGACGTTGGGGACGGAGCCCATCGTTTTCGGATCGAAGGCGCCGTGCTTTTTGCAGAAGTCGATTGTGGTCTGGTAAACGCCGGCGTAGCAGCTGTCGGGAATGACGCAGAGGCAGTCCTGCGGCTTGCCGGCGGTGTCATACATTTTCCCGCCCACGCGGATCATCGCGGGCATGGAGGCGTCGACGATGACGTCGCTCGGAACGTGGAGATTGGTGATGCCCTTGTCCGAGTTGACCATGGCGACGGCGGGGCGGGCGGCGAAGACGGCCTTGATGTCGGCCTCGATGGCGGCGCGCTGGTCGGCGGGGAGCTTTTGGATCTTCTCGACGAGATCGCCGAAGCCGTTCTTCAAATCGACGCCGAGGGTCGTGAGGGTGGCGGCGTGCTTGGTGAAGAGGTCTTTGAAGAAGACGCGGACGGCGAGGCCGAACATGATTGGGTCGGAGACCTTCATCATCGTGGCCTTGAGGTGGAGCGAGAAGAGGACGCCATCCTTCTTGGCCTTTGCCATTTGCTGGGCGAAGAAGGCGCCGAGGGCCTTCTTGTTCATGAACGTGGCGTCGAGAATTTCACCGGCCTTGAGCGGGGTCTTTTCCTTGAGGACGATTGTCCGGGCGGCCTTCGCAATGGCCTCGGGGGAGGCGCCGGCCGGCGCGGGGGCCGGCACAAACTCGATCCGCACCGTGGTCGCGGCGGGGACCGTGACGGACTTCTCGTTGGAGAAAAAGTCATCCTTGCCCATCGTGGCGACGGAGGTCTTCGAGTCGGGCGCCCACTTGCCCATCGAGTGCGGGTGCTGGCGGGCGTAATCCTTGACGGCCCTGGGGGCGCGGCGGTCGGAGTTTCCTTCGCGGAGCACGGGGTTGACGGCGGAGCCCAAAACCTTCGCGTAGCGGGCGCGGGCATCCTTCTCGGCGTCGGTCTTGGGTTCGGCGGGAAAATTGGGCAGCGGATAGCCCTTGGCTTGGAGCTCGGTGATCGCTTCGACCAACTGCGGGATCGAAGCGCTGATGTTCGGCAGCTTGATGATGTTGGCCTCGGGCTTGAGGGTGAGCGCGCCGAGCTCGGCGAGGTGATCGGCGACGCGCTGTTCGGCGGGCAACAGATCCGAAAAGGCGGTGAGGATGCGGGCGGCGACGGAGATGTCGCGGGTTTCCACCGCGATGCCCGA